>CAMZDZ010000094.1 GCA_947305535.1 uncultured Fibrobacter sp. | reverse complement strand
CGGCCCTTCGACAGGGCTCAGGGACCTTACCACCAACCGGGTCAAGCCTCGAGCCTGGAACCTCGAGCCTCGAACCTCGAGCCTCGAACCTCGTGCCTCGAACCTCGAACCTCGTGCCTCACCGCTTCCTATAATATATAGTGGTATACTTGTCGCCGCCGTCGCAGGGGCCGGGTGCCTTGACGTACCTGTTGCGGTTCGGTTCGAATATGTTCTGGATGAGGAAGTCTCCCCTGGTTTCGTATTCGTATGTAGTGTATATTTCCTCGCCTACCTTCAGGACACTTCCGTTGTCGAACTTCTTTTCTTTTCTGTTCGCCCGGTAGCATTTGTTTTCGTCTTTGGGATCGCGGTATATAATCCAGTTTCTGGGAATCCCGTTGTCCAGTTCATGGATAGTGTCGTTCTTGATGTAGAACGTATAGTGCCGATCGGGATCTTCGTTTCGAACGATGTCGACGGAATCCTTCCCGCGGTAGACGGTGAAGTTCATGTAGGCGTTTTCCGGAGGGAAAGTCCAGGTATATTTTTTGAGCTTGCCTACCTTGGCGGAATCCACCTTCCAGTTTGGGACTACGGTCACCTTGCTTCCCTTGTCGAGGCAGGAATGCGTGAAAGTCAAGTTGTCGAGGTGGTTCCCGTTCCAGTGGTACTTGATGGTATAGGTTAGAGATTTTTCCTGTTGGTGCAGACTGTCCGGTTTCAGCTTACCGGGGAGGATGTATGTTCTTATATCATCGTCCGGCATGTATTGCGTGGCGAAATACTCGAAGGTCTCGCGGACGCAGTCGACGGCATGTGCATTCAGAACGGCTAAGGTGAGAATGAGAAAAGGTTTCATGTGAAACATTGTTGCGGGGATTTACTTATGCTGTTATCTCTACCCTGTTTCCTTCGGGATCGAGGACGACGCTTTCGTAATACCCGTCGCCGGTAGTCCGGGGCTCCCCTGCGATGGTGATTCCGTCTTCGGACATCTGTTGGGTCAGATGGTCCACGTCCTCTTTCGAACCGACCGAAAAGGAAAGGTGGGCAAAACCGAGGTGTTCTGCAATTTCGGATTGTTTCACGTGGAACGTTCCGGCATCCCCTCCTATGTCGGGACGGTGCATCACTTCCAGGCGGGCGCCACTTTCGAAGGTGACGAACCGGCTCGTGAACCGTTTGGTCGGATTGTGGTAAAGCGGCTGGACAACCCCGCCGAAATACTTCCGGTAGAATTCGCAGACCTTGTCAATGTCTTTTACCCAGATGGCTACGTGTTCGATTTTCATAAACCTTCAACATCTATCCACTTTTTCCAGTGAGCGGGTGCCGGTTAGGGTTAGGGACTTGGCAACGGTATGCACCCGGTGTGAATACCGCCGTTGAATATATCCAAGAGCACAGATGCCGTGATGCAGGTCCCCACCTCGAGTATGGAATTGGCCAAGGGGTCTTTCTTTTTCTTTTCTTCTTTAGTGGGCGTGTCTTTTTTGGAAGTCGTATCCGGCACTACGGTCTCGTTCTCGTAATCCACCTTGAATATCAGGGCGCGGTCAAGTTTGACGGAATTGTTTTCCTGTTTCTGGGGCAAAAGCTGGGCGGACGCCATGACGGCGGCAATCAGATTTATAGCTATCCAATGTTTCATGTGAAACATATCCTCTGCATTCAAAACCTATTTCAAGAACTGGACGGTGTACTTTCCCTTGGCGGGGCGCCCGAGCAGATCGAACTTTCGTGATTTGGGCCTTTCGTAGTTCGGCCGGTTCTTCCGGATGATTGCCGAGGAAGAGCCGTTGACAGGAACGAAGAATATCATGAACGTGCTTTGGTATCCGCCCGGCCTTGTTTCCGCATCTACAAGGGTATCGCCTTTCATTTCGAATTCGTATATCGCGTCTATATCGTTAAAACCGGAGCCTATATTTCTTTTCACGTAGCATTTATTTTCATTGGCGGAATCGCGGACGATTATATACATGTCGTCGCCGTTGTTTTCGGACTTGTGGATGGTGTCGTTGCGGAGAACGGATGTTGCCACGTAGATTTCTGTAACTTCGCCAGTTTCTGGGTCGACGTATTTGGTGACGTGATTGATGGAATCCTTTTCCTGGTATATCAGTTCTTCCACGTTGGGGTTGCCGCCTGTAGTGAGAATTTTTGTGAGGTTCCCGTCCCGGGTGACTTCCCTATGGCCATATATCTCGTCCTTTTTTTGAACGGTGATTTCCCAATCGTCGGAACCGTGCTTCTTCCTGTATGTGACGGCGCTGTCAAACTTGTCGCCGGTCCAGTAGTATTTGGTGTTGTCGAATTCTACCGAATGCTGGGGGTCGCGATATTGAAGGAAAACGCTATCGATGATCATTCCGTTCGCGATTCCTTCGCTATTGCCTGATTCGTGGATGTCGAAAATGTTGCGGAGGCAGTCTGCGGCGTGTGCGCCTAGAGCGGCGAGTGCGAGAGTGAGAATAATCTTTTTCATGCAAACAATATAGATAATAGGAGCTAGTTTGTACAAAGGAATTTGGCTTTTTTTGATTTTGTTTCTTTGGGGGCGCTGCGTTGATACTATATTATATAGTGGAAAATTTTTCGGAGGCACGAAATGCTCGAGATCGAAGTTGTCCAGGGAGACATCACGAAGCTGGAAGTCGACGCCATCGTGAACGCGGCGAACTGTTCGCTCTTGGGCGGCGGCGGTGTCGACGGCGCCATCCACCGGGCGGCAGGTCCGGAACTCCTGAGGGCGTGCATCCCCCTGAACGGCTGCGAGACCGGCCAGGCAAAAATCACCCCCGGGTTCAGGCTTCCGGCGAAGTTCGTGATCCACACTCCGGGACCGGTCTACCGGGACGGACAACACGGCGAACCTGCGCTTCTGGAATCCTGCTATAAAAGTTGCCTTGAACTAGCCGAAGAGAACGGTTGCGAGACGGTCGCCTTCCCCGCCATATCGACCGGCGTCTACGGCTACCCCTGGGAAGAGGCTACCGAGATTGCCGTGAAGACGGTCCGGAACTTCCCTGCGCAGAAAATCAAGAAAGTCATCTTCTGCTGCTTCGGGGAAACACTATATAATATATATAGGGAAGCGGTGAGCAGTGAGGTCGCGACCTTCGGTCGCTTTGAGGAATGAGCTTTGAGGTCGGGGCTAAAGCCTCTCTGAGCAGTCAGCGATGAGTAATGAATCTACAGGAATCATACTCATACCTCACCGCTCATTGCTCATAGCTCGCGCCTCGAGCCCCGAGCCTATACATTAATCATTACTAATAGGAGAAATCACATGGAAGAAATCAAGAACTTCATCAAGGAATGCGGCGCCTATTTCCTCGCGACGGTCGATGGTGACCAGCCGCGCGTCCGCCCCTTCGGCACCATCGAAATTTTCGAGGGCAAGCTCTACATCCAGACCGGCAAGTCCAAGGACTGCTCGAAGCAGATCCAGAAGAACGGCAAGGTCGAAATCTGCGCCATGAACAAGGAAGGCAACAAGTGGCTCCGCCTGGCCGGCACCCTCGTCCGCGACGACCGCCGCGAACCCAAGGTCCACATGCTCGAGAACTACCCCGAGCTCAAGTCGATGTACTCCCCCGACGACGACAATACCGAAGTTTTGTACTTCAAGGACGCGACCGCGACCTTCTATTGTTTCACGGCTGCACCCCGCGTCGTCAAGTTCTGATACCCTGCACGTGTGGATAAATCTGTAAACATACTATTAACTATTATAATAGTATAGTCAAATTTTTACCCCCATTAGTGGATAGATTTTGGATTAATCCGGTTTTCCTATCAACAGACGCGAGCCGGGCGTGAACGACAAAATCATTGTTTCACGTGAAACCTTTTAAAATAATCGCGCAAATTCGGATTATTTTTCAAAATATTCGGGACCGTCCCAGAGAGAATCTGCAGGATGGTCCCTTTCTTTTTCTGGCTGCGTTTGTTGATATAATGTGGGAATTGAAAACTAGAGCCGTGTATCATGGTTTAATTTATCAACAGTTTGTCAACAATTTTCATATGAAACGGGTAGGAAAATTTTCGCCAAAAAAAGTCCATTTTCCCCTAAAAAAAGTCTCCTGACGGGGCCTTGGCGATTATAAATTTTATGGTATGAGAAAGCTGATCCGACTCCTTGCCATCTTCATTTTCGCGTCGTCAGCCATGGCGGGCGACATCACCTGGAAGACGTTCGACATCAAGACGGGCCCCATGGTCGCCGCCTGGGACCGGACCCAATCTTCGACAATGGGCTGGTCACTTGAGCTCGTGAAACCGATAACCCCCTATGTGGGTGTCGGTGCCATGATCGAGGGGGCTTTCAACGCTTCCGGCTGCGACGACTGCGTCGATTACCGTTATGACGAACTTTCCGAAGGTCTGTTCGTGAACATGAACGTCCCCTTCGGCTTGGGAATCGGCCTGATAAGCAATTTCATGTTCTTGGTCAATTTCCAGGACGGGACCGTGGACGGGCTTTATTTCAATGACCCCTATCCGGTTGATGCCTACGATGCCGAAGGAAATCCCATTCGGGTTTACAGGATGCACGAGGACAACCACGACTATTACAACGAGTCCTTCATGTTCCGTTCTAACCTGGGCGTTTTTTGGCGGACGCCGGGCGAGCGGTTCGGCCTGGAGTTCTACCCGCTGGATTTCGCCGTCATCAATGGCGACGCCCGCATAACGTTCTCGCTGGATGCCGTCGTGCGCCTTTTCTAGCCTGCAAAAATGGACGGCGGAGTGCGTCCTGAAATATTGTAAAATGAAAATTTACAATATGAATTTGTGAATAACAGAAAAAAATTAGTTTATCTTATTTTCAATAACCCACATAAAGGAAGGTGATTGATGAAGAAACTAGTTCTCTCTGTTTCGGGTGGCGGTGCGCTCGGTATCGGCCCTCTCCACTTCATGAAAAAGCTCGAAGAGGATCTCGGAATAAAAAAAGAGGGTCTAGGCAGTATCTGTTCTGCCTTTGCCGGCACGTCGACGGGCTCCATTATCGCAACCGGCTTGCGGAATGGAATGACGGCTAAAAAATTGTTTGATTTGTATAAGAAAAACCTGTCTAGTATATTTAAGGCTAGAAATATCAGATTATTCGACTCGTTGTCTCTTAAGAAAATTAACACAAAGAAATTTTCCTTAAATGACGTTGCTCTTTTATTGCAGGAGAATTACTATCGGTACGATAATAGTGGCCTCATAAAATTGCTGAAAGAAAATTTTCCCGATAAAATGAACAGTGATGAGAGGCCCCTCTTTATTCCCACCACATACATGAACGGGGAAAGCGTGGAAAAGGTATGGGATAATAAAGATACGAGCGTGGAGCAGTCGTTTGCGGTCCTCACCAGTTGTTCGGCGCCGACGTATTTCGATACGGTAAAAGATAGGGGCAGAGAATTCTGCGATGGCGGCATGTGGGCCAATGACCCCATAATGGTATTGGAATCCGGCATCAAGGAATTTTGCAAAAAAAGCAAGTATGAGAAAATGTTTGCGGACGGGTTCAAGATTCTCTCGTTCAACACGGGTATGGCGCACCCGAATAAAGGGCCGGATGGTAAAAATATCGTCAGTTGGCTCTTCTACATGGTGGATGAGTGGATTGCCCGTACTGGGGAATCTAACCTTTTCGAGGCTCGAGCCAACATCGGTGCGGAAAACGTATACCGTTGCTGCCCCAAAACAGATAAAACCTATGCAATGGATGACTTAAAAGTACTAGATGAAGTGATTGAAGAATGGGACAAGTATTATAAATCAGCCGGTTCCTTCGTCTGCGAATTCATAGAATCGACAATGGAAAAGAAATAGAGCGTTTCAATTCTCTCTCATCACGATCCCGGGTCTCCCGGGATTTTTTTTGTCCCGTTTGATACTGTTTCATAGTAAGACACGCCAGGGCGTGGCACAGAATTTGCTAAAAGTTGCTAAATTTTAGCCCGTAAATTTTTAATACAGCAAGTCCGCGGGTTTTCCCTCGGCTTTTATAAAGGATTACTATGAGTCTTATCGATACCATCCTCCACAAGGCATTTGGTACCCCCCACGAACGCAAGGTGAAGAAGCTCCGTCCGGTCATCGCGGAAATCCACAAGGCACGCAAGGCCCTCGAATCGCTGGATGACGCCGCCCTTGCCGCGAAGAGCGCCGAGTTCCGCGAGAAGCTCAAGAACGGCGCCTCGCTCGAGGACATCAAGGTGGAGGCATTCGCGGTCTGCCAGGAAGCCTGTGACCGCCGCCTGGGTATCTTCAACATTTTCAAGCCCGAGAACAACTTCGACTTCAGCAAGCTCGGCGACCTGCAGCAGTACACCGACGCCGCCAAGGCGGAACTTGCCGCCGGCAAGAACGAATGGGAAGTCTACATGCCTGCCAGCGTCTACGCGAAGGTGCGCGAACTCTATCCGGATTCCGTGAAGCCGTTCCGCATGATGCCCTTCGACGTGCAGATGATCGGCGGCCTCGTGCTCCACGAGGGCGCCATCGCCGAAATGGCCACCGGTGAAGGTAAGACGCTTGCCGCGGCACTCCCGGTCTACCTGAACGGTCTCGGAGGCCACGGTGTGCACGTGGTGACGGTGAACGACTACCTCGCCGGCCGTGACGCGAAGCAGATGGGCCTCGTGTACAAGTTCCTCGGGCTCACGGTGGGCCTCATCGTGAACGGCCTCGATTCCGAGCAGCGCCGCGAAAGCTACAACAGCGACGTGACCTACGGTACCAACAACGAGTTCGGCTTCGACTACCTGCGCGACAACATGGCGGTGGAACCGAGCCAGCTGGTGCAGCGCGAGCTCAACTACTGCATCGTCGACGAAGTGGACTCTATCCTCATCGACGAGGCGCGTACCCCGCTCATCATCAGCGGCCCGGCCGAAGACGCGACCGAGAAGTACGCGAAGGCCAATGAAATTTCCAAGAAGCTCGTGAAGAACAAGGACTTCTCGGTGGACGAGAAGGACAAGAACATCCAGCTGACCGAGAAGGGCGTGAACCACATCCAGGAGATGATGGGCATTACGAACCTGTACGGCGAGCACGCCGACTGGGTGCACTTCTTCGACAACTCCCTGCGCGCCTGGTACCTGTACGAGAAGGACGTGGACTACATCGTGCGCGACGGCGAGATCGTGATCGTCGACGAGAACACGGGCCGTCTCATGGAAGGCCGCCGCTACTCTAACGGCATGCACCAGGCCATCGAGGCCAAGGAGAACGTGCCTATCCGCCGCGAGAACCAGACGCTCGCGACCATCACGTTCCAGAACTACTTCCGCATGTACAAGAAGCTTTCGGGCATGACCGGTACGGCCGAGACCGAAGCGACGGAATTCATCAAGATTTACAACATGAACACCTGGGTCATCCCGACCAACAAGCCCTGCATCCGCCAGGACCTGCAGGACATGGTGTACAAGAGCGAAGACGCCAAGTGGCGCGCCATCGTGGCCGACATCAAGGACCGCCATGCCAAGGGCCAGCCGCTCCTCGTGGGTACGGCTTCCATCGAAAAGTCCGAGCACCTGCACGGCCTCCTTGAGAAGGAAGGCATCCCGCACGAAGTGCTGAACGCGAAGAACCACAGCCGCGAAGCCGAGATCATCCAGTACGCGGGCCACGAAGGCAAGGTGACGATCGCCACCAACATGGCCGGCCGTGGTACCGACATCGCGCTCGGCCCCGGAGTGACCGCGCTGGGTGGCCTGCACGTGCTCGGCACGGAACGCCACGAGTCCCGCCGTATCGACAACCAGCTGCGCGGCCGTTCCGGCCGTCAGGGCGACCCGGGTTCCAGCCAGTACTTCCTTAGCCTGGACGACAACCTGATGCGCATCTTCGGCGGCAGCAACGTGAAGAACCTGATGAGCCGCTTCGGCGTGGGCGAGGACGAGGTGATTACGCACCCGATCGTCTCCCGCAGCATCCGTGGCGCACAGCGCCGCGTGGAAGGCCAGAGCTTCGACATCCGTAAGCACTTGCTCGACTACGATAACGTGATGAACGAGCAGCGCAAGGTGATCTACGGCCTGCGTCGCCGCATCCTGAACGGCGAGGACATCCGCGAAGAAATCATGAACCGCATCGAGGACGCCTGCGACATCAAGGTGAGCAACTACGTCCCGGCCAAGACTTACCCCGAGAGCTGGAATCTCGAGGGCCTGCATACCGACTTGCAGCGTACGCTCGGCATGGAATACAACCTGACCTTCGAAGACGCGACGAAGAAGACTCCGGAACAGGTGCTCGAAGACGTGATCAACCTCTGCAAGGTGCGTTACGACAAGCTCACGAAGATTATCCCGGATACGGACTTCCGCAACATCGAACGCCGCTTCTTGCTCATGACCATCGACCAGGTCTGGAAGGAACACCTCTACGCGATGGACCAGCTGAAGGACGCCATCCGCTTCCACGGCTACGCCCAGAAGGACCCGCTGATGGTGTACAAGAGCGAGGGCTACAAGCTGTTCGAAGGTTGCCTCGAAAAGATCGCGACGCTCACCGCGCTGCGTATCTTGAACATCCGCATCACGCTCCCGAACGGCATGACCGTCTCGCCGGACCAGCTACAGCTCAAGAGCCAGGAACAGATCGACGCCGAACGCAAGGCCGCCGAAGAAGCTCAGGCCGCTGCGGGCGCAAATGCTTCCGAGCCCGCCGAAGGCCAGTCTGCCGAAGCGCAGGAAACGGAACAGCTGAGCGCCGAGGGCGCCAAGGCCGCCGGTCTTGCCGGCCAGGCCGCCGCTTCCGAGACGAACGCCCTTTCCGAAGACCAGAAGGCCGCGCAGCCGATGCCGCAGTCCGCTCTTCCGGGAACGCGTCCGGCCGCTGTCCGCCGTACCTATACGAATCCCGCCGTTGCCGCCGCCGCGCGCCGCGCCCAGCAGGCCGGCCCGAAGCTCGGCCGCAACGACCCGTGCTGGTGCGGTTCCGGCCTCAAGTACAAGAAGTGCCACGGCAAGGATATCGAATAAGCGCTACTTTGTAACAAATATTGACACGGAATCCCCGGCCCTGTGGCCGGGGATTTTTGACGGGATTAGAGTGGTGTTCGATGTTTGCTAAGGACAATCGACCGCTCGGGCACTGCCGGCATTGGCAAGAATCTCCTGAAAAT
>CAMZDZ010000093.1 GCA_947305535.1 uncultured Fibrobacter sp. | reverse complement strand
GATTCTTCGGGAGTGAAATCGAGCGTTACGTTCCTTCGGACGTGAAGGATCCCGGCAACGTGAAGGATCCTGGCAAGACCGACATAAATCGTAAGTCGGTAACGGTTGCCCGCCCGGTAGTGTCGTTCTCCTGCCGCTATGTGCAGGGGAGTGTTCAGATGACGTTTGCCGTGCCCCGTTCTGGAATGGTGGAAATCCGTATCGTCGATTTCCAGGGCCGTGAAGTAGGGGCTGTTCCCAAGCGTTCTTACGGTGCCGGAAATGCCGAAGTGCGCTGGGATGCTTCGGGCCTGAAGAAAGGCCGCTACCTGGCCGTACTGCGGGTAGATGGCAAGATTGTTGCGAAGAGCGGCTTTGTTAAAGCTCGGTAAGGTCACTTTTCTAAATTGATTTTTATGAACTATCTCGGACTTGATTATGGTGAACATCGCGTCGGGGTCGCATTTGCCGATTCCGAACTGCGTATGGCTTTCTCCCGTGAAACGATAGACCAGAAGACGACTAATTTGTTCGTTCGCCTTGACGAACTGGTGAAAATTAACAAGATCGACGCTTTCGTGGTGGGGATGCCCTACCATCCGGACGGACGCACCGACGGCAAGAACGTGGTGGTGGAAAAGTTTGTCGAGGACTTGAAGCTGCGCTTCCCGAACATTCCGGTGTACACGCAGGACGAATCGTATTCGAGCGTGCAGGCGCAGGAAAAGACATCGTATTTCAGCAAGAAGAAAAAGCAGAAGAACAAGGCCGTGATCGACCAGCTCGCCGCGGCAATCATTCTGCAGAGATGGCTGGACAACAGCTAGAAGGGACGTTATGGTTAAAGAGCTGATTCAATCGTTGAACGGGGTGTTGCTCGGGAAGCCCGAGGCGGTGGAACTCCTGGTAATGGCGCTGCTGGCCGATGGCCACGTACTTGTGGAAGATGTTCCCGGTACGGGGAAGACCACGCTTTCGAAGGCGCTTGCGGCGGCGATTGGCGCGGACTTTGCGCGAATCCAGTTTACGCCCGACCTGCTGCCTGCCGACGTGACGGGCGGTGCCGTGTTCAAGGCGAATACGGGCGACTTTGAGATCCGTAAGGGTCCCGTGTTTACGCAGGTGCTCCTGGCCGACGAAATCAACCGCGCCTCGCCGCGTACGCAGAGTGCGCTTCTGGAGGCGATGGAAGAACGCCAGGTGTCGCTCGAGGGGCAGCGTTACAAGCTGCCCGAACTTTTCATGGTGCTTGCGACAGAAAACCCGGTGGAATTCCACGGGGTTTTCCCGCTGCCCGAGGCGCAGATGGACCGTTTCCTGATCAGGCTTACGGTGGGGTATCCGTCGGTCGATACGGAAATCGACATTTTGCGGGCGCACCGCACGGGTCGCCCGCTCGATTCCTTGCGGGCGGTCACGACCCCGGAGGAGGTCGTGAAGGCTCGCGGCCAGGTGCAGTCCATCCACATCGACGAATCGCTCGAACGCTATATCGTGAGTTTGGTGCAGGCCACCCGTACCGACGGCAACGTGCGCCTGCCCGCGAGCCCCCGTGCGGGCATGAACCTGGTGCGCATGGCCCAGGCCTGTGCCTTCGTGGCCGGCCGCGACTTCGTGAATCCCGACGACATCCAGCGAGTGTTCTTCCCGGTGATGGAACACCGCGTGTTCGCCAAGGAAAGCGGCGACCCCGAAGCCAGCAAGAAGATTTTGCAGGGAATCCTGAAGCAGGTGGCAATTCCGAAGTAACACCATAGAATGTCATCCCCGATTTAGTCGGGGCTCTCCTTTTGCTTTTCAAAAAAGGAGATGCCCGCCTGCGCGGGCATGACAGTAAGAAATAAGCATGTTCACGTTTGCTAAATGGCTCATAAACGCATTCCCGCGTGCCCCCAAGAAGTCGGGGGTGCTCATGGCCGTTTACTTCTGGTGGCTGGACTACTTTACCCCTGCGGGCCGGGCCTTCGCCTCGCTGTTTTTGCTTGCGATGTTCGCCGGTGCCGTTCCCGGTTTCTGGGCGGCGTGGATTTTTGCCGGGCTTGATTTTCTGCTTTTTTTGGGGCTTGTGTTTAGCCTGTTCGCGACGGCGAAGCGGAGCAAGATTGCTGTCGAAACCGTTTCGGTGAACCGCGTTCGCGAAGGCGAGACGGCGACTGTGACCGCCTACGTCGCCGTGCGTTCGACCATCGATTGCGTGACACTCGGGGCGAACCGCTTGCCGCCCTCGCTCACGGGCATCGAGTCGGAACGCGAAAAGATCAAGAAGGGTGAGCCGCCCCGCAAGATGGAATGCTATGTGCGCACGACGCGGCGCGGCTCTTTCATGCTTACGAAAGTCTCGGCCAACGTTCCTGAAATCATGGGACTGTTGCGCTGGCCCTACGGTTTTAGCGGTTCGGTCGAACTGCTTGTTTACCCGCGTGCGCTCAAGGTGCAGGACTTCCCGTTTCTCACGCAGGGGCCTTCGGGCATGGCGTTCGCGCCGTTCCTGATGCCGAGCCTCACGCGCGGAATGAACTTTGTCGGCGTGCGCGAGTACCGCGAGGGCGATTCCCTGCGCGACTTGCACCACAAGGCTTTTGCCCGCTACGGCAAGCCGTTTACCAAGGAATTCGAGGTGGAGCGCGGTGCGGGCGTAATCCTTTTGCTCGACACGGCGACACCTGGATTCAAGTCGCGGCAGTACCTGGAGCATGCCATCCGCATCGTGGCGGCGGTGGGCGAGTGGCTCCTGGAACGCGAAATCCTCGGCCGATTCTTCATCGACAGCGAAGAAATCGCATTGAGCGGCGGTTCCGAAAGTCGCAAGAACTTGCTCGATGCCCTGGCCCGCATCCCGCCGGCGTCGCTTGCGCATGGCAAGCAGCCCAGCCCCTGGACTCCCGCGGCCCGGCCGATGGACCCGGTGTTGCGCGTGGGGCTCTACGAGGGCGAAGATTCCTTCGTGAACAAGCAGATTGTGGTGGGCGCATCCACCGAATCGTCGCGGGACAGCCTGCTGGTTATCTCTCCGGCGGATTGCGGGAAACTTGAAAGCGGGACGGTGGTGCTATGACCCGGTTCGAGAATGTCGACATCCGCTACGTTTTCAAGGTGCTGTTCCTCTGCATCGCCTCGGTGACCCTCGGGAACACCTTCGATTTCCTTTGGCTCGGGCTGTTGTTCGCGCTCTATTTCGTGGTCATCGGCGTCTTGAATGCGACTTCCCGCCGCGAGTTCGCGAAGCGCCCGCGCTACAACAAGATCTTTGCGTACGGCGCGATTGTGCCGCTCGCGCTTTTCTGGGTGATGACTCCGTCGGTCGAAAACGGCGTGTCGCCCTACCTTATCTTTTTGCCGGGAATATACCTGCTCTATCTGGCGGCGCTGCAGGAACGGAGTCGGGGGAACGGGGGCTTCGAGGCCTTTGTCGTCTTCGACGGCATGGCTGCCTTGCTGTTTGGGATGTACCTGGTGCCGCATGGCTGGGCCCCGGTTGGGCTGGCGGGCTTTGTGCTTGCGCTCTGCGCCTATAGCCGCCGCGGGACTTCTCCCTACAAGTACCTGGTTTTCCTGCTCGTGCTTGCCGCTCTCGGCGGAATATCGTATGCCGGCTGGCAGCATTGGAAATCTGCGCGTTACCGCTACGGGGCCGAGATGGCCGATAGCTATTACCAGCGCGAACGCATGATGGGTTTCGATCCGGTCGTTTCGCTGGGTTCCTTCGCCAGCAACTACAGGTCGCGTTACAACGACCAGGTGGTGCTCCGCGTATGGACGGCGAACCCGCCGGCCTACCTGAAGGCGGCGAGTTACGAAAAGTACGTGGCGGGTATCTGGAAATTGCCGACAAAGCCTGCGACGATGCTGTACCCCGCCTACTATCAGGTGGATTACGCCGTGTTCGAGGTGGCAGATTCGCTGACGAGGGCTGATTCCCTGCGCGAGGTGGAACAGGTCTGGGTGCAGTCTACGCTCGATAACTTTGGATTTGTTTTTGCTCCCTACGGGACCGTGGGCTTCTCGGCGAAAGATGTGGATTCGCTGAGCTACTATGCGGGCGGCATGGTGCAGGGGCTGAACGGCAACGGGAATCGTTCGGACTGGTATTACTTCGTGTGCAAATCGGGAAATTGCGGCTTCCCGGATACATTGATGGCTCCGGGCGAGGGCGACTTGCTGGTGGGGGAGCGCTACTGGCCGCTGGTGGATTCGGTGATTGCGGCCATGGGCTTGCGCGATACGGCGACGCGAGATTCCTCCGTGGTTGATTCGGCTGCCGGGAAAATTGCGGAATCGTTGGTATTGCAGAAAATACTTGCTTATTACCTCTCTAATTTCACTTATTCTCTTTCGGTACCCGGGCTTTCTCGTTGGCGAGGCTCCTCGAATGCGAAAAATGACCCGCTCGCTGTTTTCTGGCGCGAGAAACAGGGCTTCTGCGAATACTATGCGACATTGGCGACACTCGTGCTGCGCCGCCTCGGGATTCCTGCGCGTTACGTGACGGGGTTTGCGAATCCGCAAATTGTCGATGGCCTGCCTTATTCCGTGTTCCGCCGCAAGAATTCCCATGCGTGGGTCGAGGCTTTTGTCGAGGGCAACTGGGTTGTCTTTGACCCGACACCTCCGGCGGGCTTTGCTATAGGCAAGGAAGCGGGCTGGTGGAATTTGAAGTGGGAAGGCGTGCGCGGGCGTTTTGCGTACGTCATGCACGTGCTCAAGGAAGGCGGTTGGAGGCTCGTGGTGGACCGTCTCCAGGACAGTTCGCGCTCCGTTGTCGAAAGTCCCGTGCTGTATGGGCTGCTCGTGGCGCTTGTGCTGGTCCTTGTCGGCCGCAAAATGCGGATTGCCTACAAGAAACGGCTGCAGAACCATGCCATTCTATCGGCCAAGGCACTTGAATGGGCTAAAAAGCTGAAGGCTGCGGAACGCTCGCTTGCAAGGCTCGGCTACCGCCGTGAACCCGGCGAAACCGTGGGCGCATTTGCACGACGGGTCAGGAAAAGCATTGCCGGCCAGGAAGCCGCAGCGCTTGCCGCGAAGAAAAAGCAGCGGGCAGAACAGGCGCTCCGCATATTGGACGAGTACGAAGCAAGCCGATGGGCGTGAGGTTCGAGGCTCGAGGCACGACGCCTTTTCCTACTTTCTCTCGTCTTTTGTCTCGGTTGATGAGCCTGTCGAACCACGTCTCTCGTCTAAAAAAACTATCTTATCTCCAAAAAACTTAGGAGCAATTATGTCCGTACAAGTGATGGTTAATGGTATTCCGGGTAGCATGGGCCGCATCGTGGCCGAAACGTGCGTCGCCCGCGGTTTGGAACTGGTCCCGTATTCCCTGACGGGTGAAATTATCGTGGAAAACGAAGCCGAAGTGGCGGGGAAGACCATCCAGCTTTTGAAGCCGAGCAACCGTGAAGCCCGCATTGGCGAGGTGCTCGCGAAGTACCCGAACATGATTTGCATCGACTATACGCACCCGACGGCCGTGAACGACAATGCCGCCTTCTACGTGAACCACAAGATTCCGTTCGTGATGGGCACGACCGGCGGTGACCGCGAAGCGCTTGCGAAACTCGTGGCCGACGCGAACCACCCGAGCGTCATCGCTCCGAACATGGCCAAGCAGATTGTCGCCTTCCAGATGATGATCGAGTTCTTGGCCAAGGAATTCCCGACGGCGTTCAACGGCTACAAGCTCTCTGTGGTCGAAAGCCACCAGAAGACCAAGGCCGACACAAGCGGCACCGCCCGCGCGGTGGTGGGCGACTTCCAGAAGATGGGCTTTGACTTCTCCGTGGACGATATCGAGAAGGTGCGTAACGAAAAGGAACAGATGGAACGCATGCACGTGCCCGAGGAATACCTCGGCGGTCACGCCTTCCACACCTACAGCCTCGACAGCGAGGACGGTACGGTGCATTTTGAGTTCCAGCACAACGTGTGCGGCCGCAAGATTTACGCCGAAGGCACCGTGGACGCCGTGAACTTCCTCGCATGCCACATCGCGAACGGCACCGCCAAGCCCTTCACCATGATGGACGTGCTGCGTTCTGGAAAAATGAGATAAATGCGTTCTTATATCCTCCGCCGCCTGCTCTTGATGATCCCGACTCTAATCGGGATTTCGCTGGTGTGCTTCATCCTCATCCAGCTCTTGCCGGGTGGGCCCGTGGAGGAAATGATTTCGCGTGCGCAGCAGGCTGCGGCGATGAAGGGCGGCGTGGATGCCTCCAAGGCGCTCTCGCCCGACCAAATAGCCCAAATCCAGGCGTACTTCGGTTTTGACCAGCCCGCCTGGAAGCGCTACCTGACCTGGCTCTGGAACGTGCTGCACCTGGATCTCGGTTCCAGCTACACCTACGGCCTCCCGGTCTGGGACGTCATCGTTAGCCGCTTCCCGATATCGCTGTTCTTCGGCATTACCTCGTTCTTCCTGAGTTACCTTATCTGCATCCCGCTTGGCCTATGGAAGGCCGTGCATCACGGGAGCAAGCTTGATTCGATCAGCTCGGGCGTGATATTCTCGGGCTATGTGATGCCCGGTTATGCGCTCGGCATTCTGCTCATCATCTTCCTCGCGGGCGGTTCGTATCTCGACATCTTCCCGCTGGGCGGCCTCACGAGTGATGACTTCGAGGATTTCTCGTTCTTCGGGAAAATCGCGGATCTGGGGCACCACCTGATACTGCCCATCTTCTGCTACATGATAGGGGAGTTCGCGTTCCTGACCTTCCTCATGAAGAATTCCGCACTCGAGGAACTGGGCAAGGACTACATGCGCACCGCCCTCGCGAAGGGCATGAACTTCAACCAGGCGCTCGTGCGCCACGCTCTCCGCAACGCACTTATCCCGATTGCCACCCGCCTTTCCGAAATCTGCACGCTCATGTTCGCGGGCGCGCTCCTCATCGAGAAGGTCTTCGATATCGACGGCATGGGGCTACTTTATTACAATTCCATGGTGAACCGCGACTACAACGTGGTCATGGGAATCATCTTCCTGAGCAGCCTCATGGCCATGGTGGGCCGCCTTTTCAGCGATATCCTCTATACGCTGGTTGACCCGAGAATCAAGTTCTCGTAAGCCAAAACGTATTTCAATTGCATGTTTTTGCGGGGCCGCTAAAGCCCCGTTTTTTATTCGCTCTGACCGAACAGGTTTTCCTGCCCGTCGTCGAATTTCCTGGACGGGATGGTCTTGTGCAGCAGCTTGTAGGCGTTCGATGTCGCGACGCGTCCCCTCGGGGTACGGCTGAGCAAGCCCTTGCGGATCAGGTAGGGCTCGTAGACCTCTTCCAGGGTGTCGGTTTCTTCGCCCAGGGCTGCTCCGATGGTGCTGAGGCCGACCGGGCCGCCGTCAAACTTGTCAATCATCGTGGAAAGGATCCTACGGTCCATCGGGTCGAGGCCCTCGCTGTCGATGCCGAGCATGTCGAGCGTCTTCGTGGCGGACTGTACGTCGATTACGCCCGTCCCGCGGACCTGTGCCACGTCGCGGCAGCGCCTGAGGACGCGGTTTGCGACACGGGGCGTCCCGCGGCAGCGCGCACCGAGCAGTTCGGCGGCGTCTTCGGTAAGCTCGACGCCCAAAATTCCCGCGCTGCGCACGAGAATCTTCGCAATGTCCTTCTCGCTGTAAAGCTCCAGCCTGTACTGCAAGCCAAAACGGTCACGTAGCGGGCTTGTCAGCAGGCCGCTGCGGGTTGTCGCGCCCACGAGCGTAAAATGCTTGAGCGGCAGGTTCACGCTGCGGGCGGCCGGGCCGGAATCGAGCATGATGTCGAGCCGGAAATCTTCCATGGCGGGGTAGAGGTATTCTTCCACCACGCGGTTGAGCCGGTGGATTTCGTCGATGAACAGAACGTCGTTTTCTTGCAGGCTGGTAAGCAGGCCGGCCAAGTCGCTCGCTTTTTCCAGGACGGGCCCGCTCGTGACATGGATGTTCACGCCCATTTCCTTCGCGATAATCCCGGCAAGCGTCGTCTTGCCGAGGCCGGGTGGCCCCGCGAAAAGGCAGTGGTCCAGCGCATCCCCGCGGTGCCGCGCCGCCTCGATGGCGATGGAAAGGCTCTCCTTGATATCGTCCTGGCCCGTAAACTCGTCAAGCTTGGGCGGACGCAAGTTCCTTTCGGAATCGCTCTCGTCGAATGCGATCTTCTGTGGGGAAATTATACGTTGATCATCCATACCGTTTTTCGTCTCTCGTCTAAACTTACAAATACTTCAGTGCCTCCGGGATGAGCGTCGCCGCGTCGGCCGCATCTCCCAGGACCTCGACAGCCTTCACGACGGCCTTTTCTGCAGCCGGGTCCTTGACGCCGAGCGTATGCAGCGCCAGCACGGCCTCGAGCTTTGCCCCGGTGAGCGCGCCCATGTCGGTAACCCCGGACCCCTCGACGTTGCCGAGCGCCTGGAGCATCGTGCCCGCCTTGTCCTTGAGCGAAAGCACCATCTGTTCGCAAGTTTTCTTGCCGAGCCCCTTGATCTTGCCGAGGGCCGACTTGTTGTCGCTTGCGACCATGTTCAGAAGGTCGGCGGGGGAGACTCCGCTTAGGATGCGCTGGGCCAGTTTCGGGCCAATCCCGTTCACCTCCAGGAGCATGAGGAACGTCTCTTTCTCGGTCTTGTCGGCAAAGCCGAACAGCGTCATTGAATCTTCGCGGACCACGAGGTTCGTAAAGAGCGTGACTTCGGCGCCTTCCTCGGGCAGCTTGCCTGCCGTGTAGGCCGAAATGTTCACGCCGTAACCGACGCCCTGGACGTCGACCACCACGAAAGTGGGGGTTTTTTCTACGAGAATACCGCGAATCCGTTCAATCATAGAGACTCCGAAATACTATGCACTTTTGTGCTACTGCACAAATATATACCAAATTTTAGGCTCTGTCAAGCCTTTTTATATAGCTGCGTGGTTATTTCCGAAAAACTGCGGTTCTGCTGCGGTTTTAGCCACGGCTCTGTCAAGTCTGGTCGTATGGTTGCAAGAACGCTGCGGAAACCAAAAATGGCCAAAATAGCCTAAATTCTGCAATTCCGTAGTGAATAAACAGCTTCGGAGGGGCTTACAAAACCGACATTTTTTGCTATGGCAACGGAACCGTATAAAATGACTTGACAGAGCCATTTGAAGGGCTCTGTCAAGTCAAACCGTATTTTTTTACAAAGCTGCGTGGTCATTGCGTTCCGACTGCGTTCTGGCTGCGGTTTCTTGGCGGGCTCTGTCAAGCCTGACCGTATGGCTGCGAACTGGCTGTGGTTATGCTGCGGCGGTCAAAATGGCCAAAATAGCCTAAAAACAGCATTTCCGAGGTGAATTTGCAGGTTTCAATGGGCTGACGGATTGGGAAAGTTTTGCTAACCCAGGGTTGGCGTATAAAATGACTTGACAGAGCCACTTTCTTGGCTCTGTCGGGCTAAACTGTACACTTGTGCCCGGCTAGCAAAAAATCCTCATTC
>CAMZDZ010000092.1 GCA_947305535.1 uncultured Fibrobacter sp. | reverse complement strand
AGCGAAAAGGAACTGATGGATATTATCCAGCAGCATGTGGACGCTACGGGCAGCGAGAAGGGCAAGCGCATCCTTGAAAACTGGAACTGTGAACGTCCGAAGTTCGTGAAGATATTCCCGATCGATTACCGCAACGCTTTGGCAAAGAAGGCATGAGGTCTCTATGGAACAAGTAACCCGAATTCAAGATATCTACCGCCCTGTCGAAGAGCGAGTCAAGGACAATAAGGAAGTCGAGCGCAAGCTCACTTCGATCGAGGTCATCAACCAGGCGGGCCGCTGCCATACGTGCGGCATCCCGTTCTGCCACGGTGCTGGCTGCCCGCTCGGGAACTTGGTCCCCGAATTCAACGCGGCCGTGGCTATCGGCAACCTGGAACGCGCCTACGATGTCATCAGCAAGACGGCGTTCTTCCCGGAATTTACGGGACGTGTTTGCCCGGCGCTTTGCGAGTCGGCCTGTACCGGCAACGTCCACGACGATCCGGTGATGGTGCGCCAGATCGAGAAGTTTATCATCGAGTCTGCCTACGAGCAGGGCCTGGTAAAGCTCCCTTCTGCAGAACCTAATGGAAAGACTGCTGCCGTCATCGGCTCGGGCCCTTCGGGCTTGTACGCTGCCGAGGCGCTCCGCCGCAAGGGTTACGCGGTGACGGTCTACGAAAAGAATCCGAAGGTGGGCGGGCTTTTGCGTTACGGTATCCCGAACTGGAAACTTGACAAGTCCATCATTGACCGCCGTGTTGCGCTCCTCGAGGCCGCCGGTATCAAGTTTGTGTGCAATACCGAAATCGGCAAGGACATTTCGGCCGAATACATCCGCAAGAACTATGACGAGGTCATCCTCGCCATCGGTACTCCGAACGCCCGCGACCTGAAAATCCCCGGCCGCGAAGCCGAAGGCATCTTCCTCGCGCTCGATTTCTTGCACGGGGCGGACAGGCCCGGCGAAACGAATCCCGAACGCTTCAGTGCCAAGGGCAAGAAGGTCTTGATTATCGGCGGCGGCGACACGGGTAACGACTGCGTGGGCAAATCCATCCGTGAAGGCTGCAAAAGCGTGCTGCAGGTGGAATTCATGCCGAAGCCTCCCGAGACCCGTTCTCCGTCGACGCCGTGGCCTGATTGGGCGTACATCCTGCGTACGAGCTATGCCCAGCACGAAGGTGGCGAACGCCGCTGGAACGTGTCATCCAAGCAGTTCCTCGTGAAAGACGGTCACGTTACCGGTGTGGAAGTCGTCAAGGTGGACTGGGAAATGTCCCCGCTCGGCAAGCCGCTCAAGCCGAACGAAGTCCCGAATACGACAGAAATCATCGAGGCCGATTTGGTGGTGCTTGCGATGGGCTTCACCGGCGTGCCCGCCGAAGGCATCGTGAACGATCTTGGACTCAAGCTGACCCCGCGTACGGCGATTATCGCGGAGCCTGAACGCCACATCCATGCGGTGGGTGACTGCGCGAACGGCGCCTCGCTCGTGGTGCGCGCCATGGCCGATGCCAGGGCGAAGGTGAGCAGACTCTAGTAATTTTCTCATGTTTGGTTTTTATCGATTTGCGTGTGTCTCTCCGCGCTTGCGGGTGGCCGATACCACCTACAATACCGAAGAGATTATTAAAAGCGCCGCTACCGCTGTCTCCAACGGGGCGGCTTTTGTCGTGTTTCCTGAACTCAGCATAACGGGATACACTTGCAGCGACCTGTTCCATCAGGAACTTTTGCTCAGGAATAGCCTTGATTCTCTAGTGAAAATCGCAAAGGCGTTCGAAGATGCGGATGCGGTTATTGCCGTAGGGCTTCCTCTCCGGATGTTTGGCCGCCTCTATAACTGCGCCGCTTTTTTGCAGCGAGGAAAAATTGTTGCGGTGACTCCCAAGATCCATTTGCCGAACCAGCGCGAGTTCTACGAAAAACGCCATTTTTCGAGTGGCCGCGACTTGTTGCGTGGCGGTGCTGACGGGCGTCCGGTCCTTTGCACTATCGATGGTGTGGGCGATGTCCCGGTGACGAACTTCATCACGGTGAAGGGCTCTGGTTCCGAGGTCCGCGTGGGCGTGGAACTTTGCGAAGACCTGTGGACTCCTGCGCCGCCTAGCGGGGAGCTTGCCTTTGCCGGAGCCAATGTCATTGTAAACCTTTCCGCGAGCGATGCGCTGGTGGGCAAGCAGGATTACCGCCGTAACCTGGTATTGAACCAGTCGGCGCGCTGCATGGCTGCTTATGTGTATGCTTCTGCCGGAGTGCACGAGTCGACGACGGACATGGTCTTTAGCGGGCATTTGATGATTGCCGAAAATGGCTGCATGCTGGCCGAAGGCAAGCCTTTTGCCCGCGAAACGGAAATTATCTACGCTGATGTGGATGTAGAACGTCTGAACATGCAGCGTCTGAGCGAAGGCTCTTTCCAGGATTGTGACGGTCGGGACGTTTACGCCCGCGCTGTCACGATTGAAAACCTGCGTCCGGTTGAATCGCTCAAGTTCCGTTTTGTCTCGCCGTCGCCCTTTGTGCCGGGAAACCTGGATTCCAGGGACCAATCCTGCACCGAGATTTTCAACATCCAGTGCGCGGGACTTGCGAAACGCCTCGAAGCATCGCATAGCAAGCGTGCCGTCATCGGTCTCTCCGGAGGTCTCGATTCGACGCTCGCCTTGCTCGTTGTCGCGGAAACCTTCAAGTTGCTGAAGCGCCCTGCCAACGAAATCCTTGCGCTCACGATGCCCGGATTCGGGACCACGAGACGTACCAAGAACAATGCGGTGGTGCTTGCGGAACTTTTGGGCGTGGAACTCAGGACTGTCGATATCCGGAATGCCTGCCAATTGCATTTTGCCGACATCGGGCACGATCCGAAGGTGTTTGACGTGACTTACGAAAACGTCCAGGCCAGGGAACGCACCCAGATACTGATGGATGTCGCAAACAGCGAAGGCGGAATCGTTGTCGGTACGGGAGACCTTTCCGAAATTGCGCTCGGGTGGAGCACCTACAATGCCGATCATATGTCGATGTACGCCGTCAACTGCGATGTCCCCAAGACGCTGGTGCGTCATATTGTGGATTGGTATGCTGGCCGTTCCGATGCCGCGCTCAGGGGAGTACTCAAGGATATTTTGGATACCCCGGTTTCTCCGGAACTATTGCCTGCCGCTCCCAACGGACAGATTGCGCAAAAGACCGAGAGTATCCTGGGTGCCTACGAAATACACGATTTCTACCTCTACCATTTCGTAAAATACGGGGCCCCGCCTAAAAAACTCCTGTTCCTCGCCAAGTACGCTTTTGCGGGCCGGTTCACAGACGGGGAATTGGAAAAGGCCCTTGCCGTTTTCGTACGTCGTTTCTTTACGCAACAGTTCAAGCGTAGCTGCATTCCGGATGGCCCGAAGGTGGGGACTATTTCGCTGTCTCCGCGAGCCGACTGGCGCATGCCCAGCGACGCGAGCTTTAGCGACTGGGCTTGACGTAACCTTGCAGCTAGCAATCGCGATTGACTTTAGAATAATTCAGGCTGTCGGCAACGCAGCCTGTTTTTTTTGTATATGCAAAAAAAAGGAAGCCCAACAGGGCTTCCTTTCGTGTGTTGGAGTTTTGACTACATGTTGCTGAAGATTTGGAATCCGCTGTAGGATTCTTGTCCGTGTTCGCTTTGGTCGAGACCGCGGAGTTCTTGCCTTTCGGTAACGCGCAGGCCCATCGTCTTCTTGATTGCGAGGAAGATCAGGCTTGCAGCACCGAAGCAGGGAATCGCGTAGGCAACCACGCCGAGGGCCTGAATGCCGAGGGAGTAATCGCCAGTGATATCGAAGATACCGACAGCGAGCGTACCCCAGACACCGTTCACCAGGTGGACCGAGAGAGCACCGACCGGGTCGTCCAAGTGCAGGCGGTCGAACATGAACACCGCACCGACTACGAGCACGCCAGCGATGGCACCGATAATCCAGGAGGAGAGCGGGGTCACCACGTCGGCACCGGCGGTGATTGCCACGAGACCGGCAAGGCATCCGTTGAGGGCCATGGTGGCGTCGGGCTTCTTCGAGACAATCCAGCTCGTGAGCGTTGCGGTAATGATGCCTGCGACAGCGGCGAGGTTCGTGGTCACGAGAATCCAGCTAGTGGCCTTCGGGTCGCCGGAGAGGGCAGAACCGGCATTGAATCCCCACCAGCCGAACCACAGCATGAACACACCGACTGTCGCAAGCGGAATGTTGTGCGCCGGGATGGCGTGCACCTTGCCGTTCACGTACTTGCCGATACGGGGTCCAAGAATCATCACGCCAGCGAGAGCTGCCCATCCACCCACGGAGTGCACGAGGGTAGAACCGGCGAGGTCATGGAAACCGGCCTTGCCGATGGTGGAGAGCCAGCCGCCGCCCCATGTCCAGCTACCCACGATCGGGTAGACGAGAGCCACATAGACCACTGTGAACACGAGGAAGGAATTGAGCTTCACGCGTTCGGCCACGGCACCGGAAACAATCGTTGCGGCGGTGGCGGCGAACATGGCCTGGAACAGCCAGTCGGTGAACAAGGTGAAGTGACCGTTGTAGGCCGCCGTGAACTTAGAAGGGTCCGCCCAGTCGCCAATGCCGAAGCCTGCGAATCCGAGCACTCCCGAGATGGCGTTGAACGTTCCCGGGTACATCAGCGCAAAGCCGATGGCCGCATACATCGTGATGCCTATGGCGGGGACCGCGATGTTCTTGAAAGCCACGTTGGCGGCGCATTTCGCACGGACGAGGCCCGCTTCGACGCAGGCGAAACCGAGACCCATGATGAACACCAGCATGGCGCTAATCATGATCCAGATGTTTTCTGTCATAAAGATGGCGTCGCTGACAGTGGCGACTTGTGTAACTTCGTTCATTGAGAAAATCCTTTTAAAAAAGTGTTGAGGTCGGACCTTCGGTCCTTTGAGGTATGGGGCCGCGCGTTAGCGCGACCTCGTTGCTCTTTACCCAATCGCCTCCGGTCCAGTTTCACCGGTGCGGATTCTGATGCACTGCTCGAGGCTCGTGACGAATATCTTGCCGTCGCCGATATCGCCAGTACGGGCGCCTGCGATAATGCCTTCAATGCAAGGCTGCACGAATTCGTCGTTCACCGCAATCTTTAAGCAAATCTTCTTGAGCAAGTTCACTTCGGTGACGACGCCACGGAAACGCTGATTATATCCTTTCTGCTGACCACATCCCAACACGTTGGTGACAGACATCTTGAATATGTTTCTCTCGTAAAGGGCTTGCTTCACGAGGTTTAATCTTTCAGGTTGAATGTAAGCTGTAACGAGCTTCATAACTTTCCTTTTTTTGAAGAAGTCCAATGTATTATGGAATTCGTTCCACCTTATGCAAAAGGCGTGCCAAAATGTTTGCACCATTATTTTTTTTGAAAAAAAAGCGATATTTGTGTGCTGTATCAATGATGTAGGTTTTTCGTATTTTACATTTTCGATTTCACAAAACGAAAATGATTCACAAAATGTAAAGCCTTGATTTTTCGGCTTCGGCAGCCTTTTTTTGGGGGCGAAAAAAATCTTCTTTTTTTTGTTGTTGAACGAGAAATCCGTTTCTATATTTTCGCCCGTCCGCTTCCCTGCTTGCATCCGTACGGATGGGCTGTGACCTTCGAGGTAGGGGAGGCATACATTCAAAGAGGCGATATGCTCGAAGAATTGCACGAAGAGTGCGGCGTTATCGGAATTTATAACGGTGATAACGTTGTACGTAATGTTGCCATGGGTCTCTACGCTCTTCAGCACCGCGGTCAGGAAAGCGCTGGCTTTGCGGTCACCGACGGCGACAAGGTTCGCGTCCGTAAATCCATGGGTCTGGTTTCCACGCTTTTAAGAGAACACAACGTTGACGAACTGCAGGGATTTGCAGGTATCGGTCACGTGCGTTACAGTACGACGGGCGCAAGCACTCTTGCGAATGCGCAGCCGATACTCGTGAGCTGCAAGTGGGGGCAGCTGGCGGTTGTCCACAACGGCAACATCACCAACGCCAATGAACTCCGTGCCGAGATGGAAGCCGACGGCCACATTTTCCAGACTACTTCGGATTCGGAAATTCTTTTGCACGAAATCGCCCGCACTCATGCGGATACTTTGGGCGACGCCATCAAGAAGGCGATTACGAAGTTCACCGGAAGCTTCTGCTTGGTGTTTATCAGCAAGGATACGATGTATGTCGCACGTGACGGATTCGGATTCCGTCCGCTTTCTTTGGCCCGCATGGGAAAATCTTGGTGCGTTGCCAGCGAGACGTGCGCGTTCGATTTGCTCGGAGCGAATTATGTGCGTGACATCCAGCCCGGGGAATTCCTGACCATTACGAATAACGGGCTTCACTCCGAACGCTTCACGCACAAGGATAGACGTGCCCATTGCATCTTTGAGTACATCTACTTTAGCCGTCCGGATTCCAAGATCTTTGAACAAAGTTGCGACAAGGTCCGCCGCAAGATGGGCAAGCAGCTTGCGAAGGAATGCCCTGTAGACGCGGATATCGTAATCTCGGTGCCGGACAGCGCCACAACGGCCGCGCTTGGTTATTCCCAGGCAAGCGGCATCCGATTCGAAATAGGCCTTTTGCGTAACCACTATGTGGGCCGTACGTTTATTGACCCTACGCAGAACGTGCGTGAGCAGAAAGTCAAGCTCAAGTTCAACCCTATCGAAGGCGTGCTCAAGAACAAGCGCGTGTGTGTCGTGGAAGATTCGATTGTCCGCGGCACGACTCTCAAAATTCTGTCCCGTATGCTTCGCGATGCGGGGGCTTTGGAAGTGCATATCCGCATAGCCTCTCCTCCGGTAGCGCACCCCTGTTTCTTCGGCATGGATTTCCCGAGCCAGGGGGAACTTGCTGCAAGCTCGATGTCTCCTGAGGAAATCGCCAAGATGCTGGGCGTTGAAAGCTTGGGCTACCTGAGTGTCGAGGGGATGAAGGAATGCACTGGAGACGGCGACCACTATTGCGCCGCTTGCTTTGACAACAATTATCCCGATTACATCGGCACTAATGCGAATAAAACCCGCTGCGGGTAAGAATATTCCCCGTTTAAAGCGTTTTTTGGCGTTTTTGGGCTTGTGTGGCGTACTTCGTATTGTCGCTGCACAGGCCTTTTTTCTATATTGTGCTCGGAATTTTTAACAAGGATAGATAATGTCTATTAATTTTATTTCTCGTAGTGTGTTGGCCGTGGCCATGGTCGCGGGTGTTGCTTCTGCACAGTTGCTCAATAGCAAGAGCATGGACGTCATTCGCGTCGAAAAAGTGGGTATTTCCGCAGGTAAAATCGACAGCCTGGCCCAGATGCTCGGACAGCAGCAGGCTCCCGGCAAGAAACTCACCGACGAAATGATGACTCAGCTCCGTTACGCCGTTATCGACAACCTCGTCGGCCAGGAACTCGTGAAGCTTGAATGCAAGAAGCAGGGCATCAAGGTCTCCGCCGCCAAGGTCGACAGCGTTTCCAAGCTTTTCAAGGCCCAGTTCGGCAGCGAAGAAGTTTTCCAGAAGGAACTGAAGAAGTCCCATACGACTCCGGAACAGTTTAAGGTCAAGATCGAAGACCAGCTCAAGAGCGAAATCCTCCTCGAGAAGAACGTCCCGTACCCGAAGGAACCGACCGAGAAGCAGCGTGAAGCCTACTGGGAACTCAACAAGGGCAAGGTCCAGGTTAACGACACGATCAGCGGCGCCCGCATCTTCATCAGCACGAAGGGCAAGTCCGCCCAGGAAATCAGCGACGCCAAGGACATGCTGAAGGGCCTCGCCGCCCAGGTGCGCTCCAAGAAGGCTACGTTCGCCCAGCTCGCCGCCATGTACAGCGACGACAAGGATGCCAAGAAGAACGGCGGCGTGATGAACAAGTTCGTGGCCAAGAGCAAGGGTGACGTCTTTGCCAAGGCTGTCGCCAAGATCAAGGTCGGCGAAATGACGGACGTCATGACCGAGAAGGACGGCGTTTCCATCTTCATGCTCACCGAACGTAACGACGGCAAGTACGAAAGCTACAAGTTCCAGATTGACTACATCCTCCGCGTGCAGGCCGAACAGGAACGCCAGATGAAGCTCAAGGCTTACCTCGACGGTCTTGGAAAGGTCTACAAGGTGCAGTACATCGACAAGAAGTACATGCCGCCCGAGGCCATCGGAGCGAACTAACCCCTAACTAGCTGACTACTATGTTCAATACGACGCATACTGGGCTTATCGAACTGCGCAGCCGCATCGACAAGCTCTGGGGGTATCTTTGACTTAGAGGCGAAGCAAGAAGAGCTTTACGTCCTCGAAAAGGACTCTAGCGACCCGGACCTGTGGAACGACCAGGAAAAGGCGCAGTCCATGATGAAAAAAATCGGCAACTTGCGCGGCCTCCTGGAATCTTGGAAGGAGGTCTCGCAGTCGTGCGACGATCTCGCCGAACTGTACGAGATGTCCAAGGACGAAGAGTCCGCCGACCTTACCGCCTCCATCGAATCCGACATCGCCGCCCTGAAGGCGCGTGTCGAGGAAATGGAATTCAAGAAGATGCTGAACGGGCCGGACGACGCCTGTGCCTGCCTCATGTCCATCCACCCGGGTGCGGGCGGTACGGAATCCCAGGACTGGGCCCTGATGCTGTTCCGCATGTACACGCACTTCTTCGAGCGCGAGAACATGGACTTCAAGGTGGTGGATTTCCAGGAAGCCGAAGATGCCGGCCTCAAGAGCGCGACGATCGAGGTGACCTGCGAGAACGCCTACGGGCTGCTCCGCTCCGAAATCGGGGTGCACCGCCTGGTGCGCATCAGCCCCTTCGACGCGAACGCCCGCCGTCACACGAGCTTTACCGCCGTCTACCTTTACCCCGAGCACGAGGACGTGGAATTCGATTTGGACATGGCCGACGTGCGCGTGGACACCTACCGCAGTAGTGGTGCCGGTGGCCAGTACATTAACAAGACGGACTCCGCCGTGCGCATGACGCACTTGCCCACGGGCATCATGGCGAGCTGCCAGACGGAACGCAGCCAGATACAGAACCGCGAGACCTGCTACAAGATGCTCAAGACGATGGTGGCCGAGCACTACCGCCTCGAAGAAGAGGCGAAGCGCGACGCCCGCATGGCCGAGAAGAAGAAGGTCGAGTGGGGGAGCCAGATCCGTAGCTACGTGCTGCAGCCCTACCAGATGGTGAAGGACCTGCGCACCGGCGTGGAAACGTCCGACACCGCGGGCGTGCTCGACGGCAAGATCAAACCGTTCATTAACGCGTACCTGCTGAGCACGAGCGAAAAAGGCGACGAACGGTGAATTCTGAGCTGTGAGCTTTTAGAGTCGCGCCCTTGTCGCCAAAAAAGATTGCCCCGGTTTTGAACTGAACCCAAAAAGTTGGACAGTTTAAAGTTAGGATAAAACTGAGTTATGAGTCCGGTATTGTACCGGACTCATTCCGTTAAGTCCTTTAGGTATGAAGCCGGCGCGAAGCGTCGGCTTTAACAACCACCCGC
>CAMZDZ010000091.1 GCA_947305535.1 uncultured Fibrobacter sp. | reverse complement strand
CGTTACCTGGTGGCCGAAAGCGGTTACCTGATGGCCGAAATCCGCGCCGTCAAGAAGCAGGGCGACAACCTGTTCTACCTGGTGGACGCCGGCTTTACCGATCTGGTGCGCCCGAGTTTCTACGGCAGCTATCACGGCATTTCCATCATCGCCCGCGACGGTCGCGAACTGAACGAGACGGTCGACGCGGTGGTGGCAGGCCCGCTCTGCGAATCCGGTGACGTGTTCACCCAGGAAGAAGGCGGCTTCGTCGTGACGCGCAAGCTCCCGAAGGCCCAGGTGGGCGATTTGCTGATTCTCCATGACGCCGGTGCCTACGGTGCCGCCATGAGCAGCAACTACAACAGCCGCCGCTACGCCGCCGAGACCATGTACACGAACGGCGAGCTCAAGGTCATTCGCGAGCGCCAGACTTTCGAACAGCTCCTCCAGAACGACAGGATAATTGAATTATAAACTTCGTATAGCTTCGTTGTTCGCCCCCTCACGTACGCTTTAGTACGCTACGGGGGCTCACGCCTTGCTCTACTCGTTTCTAATTCAATTACAAAATATTGTATTGTTTTTTAATCGACGAGTCCCCGACTCGTCGTTTTTTGTCTGTTGAAATTTGCCCTGCAAGTATCTATATTTGTGCTATTCAAAAACAACCCTCAAATTAAGGCGCATTTATGTCAGATCGTTTTATCGTGACCGGCAACTTCACCGATGACCCGTTCGCCATCGACATGGCCCAGTATATTGGCCTCCGTGAAGACATCTCCGACGTGGTCTCCCTGAAGACCTTCGCCAACTCCGAATTCTGCCCCCGCTATGGCTTGGACGTGGACGATATGGAACATATCGGCCGCCGCCTCGAGGGCAAGATCGTTTTGATTTGCTCTGTCTCGAACCACGAACGCAGCCGCAACGACTACGCCATGCGTAACTGCATCCTGGCCCGCGCCGCCAAGGACAACGGTGCCGAGCAGGTGGTGCTCGTTGAACCCGACCTGTTCTACAGTGCCCAGGACCGCGGCCCGCACCGCATCGGCCCTCTCGAGAAGGACCGCCCGGACATTGACCTCAAGAAGTTCGACGGCCAGGCCTTCACGAGCCTTCTTTACGCTGAACTCCTCAAGAAGTCTGGCGTCGATGCCGTGGTGACGGTCCACAACCACAGCGTCAAGGTGCAGAACCTCTTCAGCGAAATTTTCGAGGGCAACTTCCACAACCTCATCCCGACGGATGTGTACGCCCACTACATCAAGAGCAGCAACTTCGTGCAGACCGGTAAGGACGGCAACAACCTCGTGATCGTCTCCCCGGACAAGGGCGCCCGCCCGTTCATGAACGCCGTGTTCGACGCTCTCCAGCTTCCCGAGTGCAAGCGCGTGGTGATGGACAAGGTCCGTACCGGCGAACGTGAAATCAGCATGACCTTCAACCCGGAACTTTCCGACATCAGCATCGAGGAAATCGAGGGCAAGGACGTGATCGTGTTCGACGACATGGTGCGTACGGGTACGACGATCGTGCAGTGCTGCGAACACATCAAGAAGGGCAAGCCGAACCGCGTGTGCTTCGGCGTGACGCACTTCCACACGAGTGCCGAAGCCCGTGAAAAGCTCAACAGCCCGGCCATCGACGAAATCCTCACGACCTCCACGCTTCCCGATATCATGAACCGTGACTGCCAGGGCCGCCTCCGCAAGAAGCTCACCGTGCTCAAGCTCGGTAAGTGGATTGCCCGCCACGTGATGCAGATGTACGGC
Organism: uncultured Fibrobacter sp.; assembly: GCA_947305535.1. Lineage (GTDB taxonomy): Bacteria > Fibrobacterota > Fibrobacteria > Fibrobacterales > Fibrobacteraceae > Fibrobacter. The sequence goes on along the minus strand of CAMZDZ010000091.1, from coordinate 7,769 downwards.
ATGGACGACGGACGCTTCGAGAAGGACTTCTACAAGATCGACATGTCCTCCAAGAACCCGCGTTGGCCGCCTGTGTTCTTCTAATAGCGCGTGTTGCGAATAAAATGCAAGAATCCCTGGGTTTATCCGGGGATTCAATTTTTTTTAAATTGGGTGACATTTTTTTTCTTCTTGGGTGTTTCACTGATGCGCGGGAAAGGATTCCGTGTCAAGAATTTTTAAATTTTGTTAATAAGAACGAGAACCCTGTTGATTGAACGAATTATAATTTGCTTTTTGCTGGTGGTAGCCGCTGCTTCCGCTCAAGAAACGACGGCGACGGAATCTACACCGGCCGCGGATGCTGCTGTTGACTCGGCGCAAGTTCAGGGAATAGTTTTTCACGGAGTTGTACAGGATTTCTCCTTTGCCGCGGGCGAAAAGCTGAATGTGGAAATCCTTGAATCGGGCGAGGCGCTGCAGACGACGGTCGGTACGCCCTTCAGCGTCGTGCTTCCCGAAGATACTCTCTGGAACGTTTGCGTCACCAATTCCGACACGGCGGGCGCCGAGAAGGAAAAGTGCTACGAGCTCGTGTACACAGGGAACGAAGGCAGCTTCTCGCAAGCGCTGGGCGAGGCTTTTGTCAACGATAGCGTGGCTCAGGGGCCCGAGGCCCGAGGCGCGAATGATAGCATTGCCGCTCCTGCCGATAGCGCACAGCCTAAGAATGTCGCGGCCCAGCAGCCTGAAAAGGATGTCGATGTGGATGCGCTCCTTGCCGGGGGCGACAATACCAAGGTCACCGAGCTCAAGAAAGTCGTGGTGCAGCTGCGCCGCCGTCCCAAGCGCAAGCCGGGCGAATCCGTGGTCACGGCCAAGTCCATCAAGCGCATGCCGGGCCTTGCCGAGGCCGATGTCATCAAGAGCGTGCAGGCGCTCCCGGGCGTGGTCGCGAGTTCCGATTTCAGTTCCAAGATTTACGTGCGCGGCGGTGCCGCCGACCAGAACCTCTTCTTGTTCGACAACGCGGTGGTTTATTCGCCGGTGCATTTCTTCGGCCTGTTCAGCACCTTCCTTGTCGAAGGTATCGACGACGTGCAGTTCTACAAGAGCGGTTTCCCGGCGCAGTACGGCAACCGTCTGAGTTCCGTGCTCAAGATGGATGGCCGCGCGGGTGGAAAGGATACTGTCGACGAGTGGCTGAGCAAGTCGAGTATCAAGATCAGCACGTTTGCCGCGCAGCTCCACACCGAAGGCCACCAGGGCCCGGCTCGCTGGGTGATTGCCGGCCGTACCACCTATATCGGCTACATGCTTGACCTCTGCAATGCCATCGGGCTCCTGGACTTGGAGCTGGATTACGAGTTTACGGACTTGCAGGGCACGTTTATGTACAACTTCAGTGAAGATACGTGGCTGAAGCTCAGTTTTTACGTGGGTAAGGATCGCCTGAGTTTCGACCCGCTCTACATGGATTGGGGTAACGTTGCCGTCCCCTTGAATTTCCACCATCGCATCAACGGAAACTGGGATTACAACGCGACGCTCGCCTACAGCGAATTCTACCAGACCATGGAAATCGGCGAGCTCATGTCCATCGAGATGTATCTCTACACCTTTGCCGGCAAGCAGTGGCTGAACTACCGTGGCATCGCGAACCACACGATTACCTTCGGCTACGAGCTGGAATACGACTACGAACGTTACGAAGAGGCGATGGCGACGATAAGCCTTGCCGACATCCAGAAGCCCTTCCATCACGTGGCCTACTTGCAGGATGCCTGGAAGATAACTCCCGATTACCTGCTGCAGTACGGCATGCGCTTCAATTACCAGACGGCGGCGGAGCACTTCGGCGTCGAACCCCGTGCCTCGTTCACGGTCAACGTGGACGAGAACAAGACGGTCGAACTGTACGGCGGCTACTACCTGCAGTACATGAATTCCATCGTCTACACCGACCAGGAAACGCTGAACGAGTTCTACTATCCGGCGACGACCACCACCAAGGGCAAGCATATCAAGCCGGCGTCTTCGTGGCTCTTTGCCGCGGAATACAGCCAGCGCGGCATCTTCGACGATTACGACGCGACCGTGGGTGTCTACTACAAGACGCAGGACAACCTGAACACGTTCGTGGCGGTGCTGGACAGCAACGAGGAGACGGCATCGGACGACTTCGTGATTGCTGACGGGTTCGGCACGGCGGAAGCCTATTCCTTCGGTTACGAACTTTCGCTGCGCAAGGATAGAGGCTGGTGGTTCGGCGGTATCAACTGGAGTCAGAGCATCAGCGTCGCCAAGACCCATGACGGTACCAAGCCGTATTTCCCCAGCTGGCATCAGCCCTATGCGCTCAAGATGGATGCGGGCATCAACTGGAAGGGTGACGAGAACGCCCGCAGGAAACACAAGAAACCGGGCCGCTATTTCCGCTCGTCCGTGATCCTCAAGTACTCCGCGGGCATGCCCATCAGCGAATACCTGGGCTACTACTATCCCGAAGAGATCGGGAGCCAGCAATATTCGGACGACATCACGGTGCTGCCGGGCAGCCGGAATGCCGGGCGCCAGACGGACTACTTCCGCATCGACGTGAAGCCGATTGATATCGGAAAGGAAGACAAGTGGAATTTCAGCTGGACCATCATCAACTTGACCGACCACGAGAACATGTTCTATACCTTCTACGATACGAGCAAGAACCCTCCCAAGAAGACATCCATTGCGCAGTTCCCCTTTTTACCGATTATGTTGAGCTATGAGTATTATTTCTAGAAGAAAGGTTCGAGGCACGAGGTGCGAGGTGCGAGGTGTCGGCGTGATTGGATCGATGCTTCTTGTGATTGCGCTTGTGATTGCGGGGTGTGATTTCCACGGGCCGTGGGACTACTATCCCGAGGAGCGCGAGGTCTATACGGGTATCTATACCTACGGCTATATCATATCCGGAGAATCCCCGGACATCTGTTTCTCGAAGGTGTACGAGCTGGACGAATCGTCCGCGGAGAACTTCGCCTTCTACGATAGCGCCTACGTGGCCGTGACGGGCCGCTTTGCCACTTCCTCCGACAAGGAGGTCGACACGACTGTCGTGCTGCACTCCTCCGAGCGGAAGCCCAACTGCTTCCGTGGCGACACCTACAAGGGCGTGGAGGGAGAGTCCTACACGATGGAGGCCTTCTTCAAGTGGGACAGTTCGGGCCACAAGGCGAAATCCAGGTTCAAGGCGGTCGCGACCATTCCCGGTGCCGTGAAGGTGAAGGGCGTGAATGCGCCCAAGCCGGACGGAAGCTACGAGTGGATAGAATACAAGGAAGGCGAGCCTTTCACGATAGATTTTCTCCAATTCCCGAGGGACATGGAGTTCGTGAAGTGCGCCATGGATTACGAGCATTCCGTGCGCGGCGTCATTTCGGTGATGAATTACGACATACAGGGTGCGGAATCCCAGGCGACGACCATCAACAAGATGTTCAAGGGATTTACGGAAGAGGATTCGACAGGATATAGGGGAATCGCCATACACGATCCGCTCGAGACCTCGCAAAATCTGGGCTTTACCTCGAACTCCAAGGTGGCGGACTACTATGCGCTCGATACGCTTTACCTGATGAACATGATGCTGCCCCTGGGGAAGGTTACCGTTGATTTCTACGCGACGGACGCGGCCTACATTGACTATGAACAAAAGGTGAGGGGGTCGGTGAGCGATTCCAGAGTTATCCCGGAATCCAACATCGAGAACGGCATGGGCGTGTTCAGCGGGATGTCGAAATCGTCGATCGAACTGTTTGTCAATGGAGATGGCGTAAGCATGAAGCATATCGCTTGGAGGAACTGCGACGAATCGAGAGGGCAAGACTCCAAGAGCTGGGATTCCCGCGGATGCCGGCTCTACCAGGACATTGCCTGTTCAGGAATTGTGACGGACGAGGAACTCTTTGCGGATGGCACTTTAACCCCCAATAATCTGGACTCCCTCAACAAGATCGCCTACGGGTATTTCAGGGAAGGAAATTACAAGTCTGTCAAGACCTGCTACGCCTCGAGTGTGAAGGCGGCAATGATGCTCGATACGGTGAAATGGTCAATCTTCCTGCCGGATTCGGTGAGCGAGAAGGAGAAGGACGAGGCCTACGGTGACGGACTCAAACGCTATTGCGTCGCCTCCAATTTCAAGAGCAACAAGATTGCGGATTGCGGAGAACTTGAGGAACAGTGCGTCGTTGCCCCTGAAAAGAACAACTGCAAGGAATACCTTTGGAACTGGTGCGCCGACCGGAATTGGGACTTGTCCTATGAGCAGTGCGGCGCTGCGCTCGTGAGCCGTTTCTATATTGAGAACGTGAAGTCGAGCATCCTGGAAAGGACGGTGAAGGAACTTTGTTCCGAGGACAGGTATTCGAGAACCTGCAAGAACTGGAAGCGTAAGTGAAATTTCAATTGGGAAGGTGACAAATTTTTTTGACTGGAGTGTTTTACAGGTGATTATGCGAAAGAAAATACTTTTGATTACGATGATTCTATTCTTGGCGGGTGCGGCCTTTGCGGACCGCAGCTCGGAAATTCAGGATCTCAAGCTCGAAAAGGAAAAGCTGAATTCTGAAATCCAGAAGCTGAACCGACAGATTGCCGCGACGGATTCGATGCTCAAGGCAGACGATTCCCGCTACAAGACGCTGCAGCAGCGCTACAAGGCCGACACGGAACGTCGCCGCGCCGAAATCGACAGCCTGAACGCGAAGATCCGCGCGGTGGCCGAGCAGCTGCAGGAAGAACGTAGCAAGCAGGCGCGCGCGAAGAACCGCAGCGAAAACGTCGCGGCAAAGCGCAAGGCCTTGCGCTCGGCGCTTTCCGCCGTCTGCCGCCAGCTGGAATCCCAGGTGGCCCAGACGCTCCCCTGGGAACGCGACACGAGGCTCGACCGCGTGAAGTCGCTGACCCGCGATATCGAAAGTGGCAATGCCGGCGAAGAAGAAGCGTTTTCTCGCCTCAAGTCGCTTATCGCCGAGGAAACCCGCTTCGGTGACGAGGTGGCGATCATCAACAGCCCGCTCACGCGCAAGAACGGCGAACTCATCAACGCCTCGATTCTGCGTATCGGCAACCAGTGGATGGTCTACAGCGACGATAACGGGACCGTTTTCGGCAGCCTTGTGCGCAAAATCGAGAATGGCAATATCGTTTACGAATGGAACGAAGATTTGAACTTGGAAGAACGTGCCGCTGTCAAGCTCGCGATTGACGTGAAGCAGGCGAAGAAACCGCCCCAGGTCGTGAAACTGCCTGTGAGCCTTTCTGTGGTGGGAGGTGACAAATGATTTTAGACGAGAGACGTGGTTCGGCAGGCTCACCAACCGAGACGATAGACGAGAGACAAATGGCGAGAGACGAGCGGTGTGAGGTTCGAGGCTCGAGGCTCGAGGTACGAGGTTTTATGAAGGTGTCGTTGGTCCTGGCTCTCCTCGCTTCATCGGCGTTTGCTTGGCCGTGGTCGTCGAAGGAAAAGACCCCGACTGCCGAAGACCAGGAACGCATCAAGGATTCCCTGCAGCTCGAAGAAGTCCGCTCGTTGCAGCGCGAAGTCGAGACGCTCACGCGCATCCGTTTGCAGAAGGCCGACTCGCTCGAAAAGCTGGAAGCGGAGCACTGGAAAAAGCGCTACGCCGAATCGCAGCTGACCGAGGAACACCAGGCGGAAACGCGTGAACTTGACGGCCGCTATTCCAAGCTCTCGACGGACTTGGGCCGCGTCAACGAAGAAGTCATGGCGAGCAAGAACGTGACGGGCGAGGCCGAAGATAATGCGAAGGCCGAAGAATCCGCCTACGATGCGCTGAACACGCAGGTGAAACTTTCTATTGACAAGACGCTCGGCGAAGTCACGGGCGACTATCCCGTGGGCATGAACGGGCGCCTGTTGCGTCTGAAGCAAGCTGCCGCCGAGGCCGATGCGTCGACCCCGAACACGCTGGGTGCTGCCCGCGGCTACCTGACGGACCTGCTTTTGCGCCAGGAACTGACCTACACGCAGTCCTACGGCCGCGAGGTTTCGCAGGTCGGCAACCGTCCCGACGTGAACGTGAACCGTCTGCGTCTCGGCACGGTGTTCCTGGGCGAAGTCGCCATCGACAACGGCGAGGTGCAGGCCCTGTTGCGCTCCGGCGCCTTGCAGGGAAAGGTGTTCGAATGGAACGCGAATCTTCCTCCCGAGATGGCGGCTAACGTGAAGCAGGCCGTGAGCCAGGCTCCGGAACACACTGTCGTGAGCATCCCGCTCGACGTGCTGCAGAACAAGGCCGTCAAGAACGCCATTACCGACACGAAGGAACTCACCTGGAGAGAGGAACTCTATGCGTTCTTCAAGAAGGGCGGCATCGTGATGTACCCGCTCGCCCTTGTCGCGATATTTGCATTGCTGCTCTGCCTGGAACGCTTCCTAGTGCTTTCTTACCGCGGACATCTGAGCCGTCGCTTTATCAAGAAACTGAACGGCATGGTGAAGGAATCCCGTTACGAGGATGCTGCAAACCTTTGCCTCAAGAAGGAAACGAGCCTTTCGATGGTCCTGTTCGCCGTGCTGAACCGCGCCCGCGAAACTCGCGAAGATGCCGAGCGCTCCCTGCAAGAAGCCCTGCTCCGCGAACAGCCGAAACTCGAGCGCCGCATGGGCCTGCTCGCCGCCATGGGGACGATTGCCCCGCTGCTCGGCTTGCTCGGTACGGTGACGGGTATCATCACGCTGTTCACCGTGATTACCGAGGTGGGCACGAACGACGCGCGTGTGTTGGCTGGCGGTATTTCCGAAGCCCTCGTGACGACCGAGACCGGCCTTGTCATCGCGATTCCCGTGATGATCCTGCATGGCCTCTTGAGCGAGAAGATCGAAAAAGTCACCAGCGAAATGTACGTCCAGAGCACAGCATTACTCAATAGGATCTTTGGGAAGGAAAAGGAATAAGCGTCATTGCGAGCCGCCTTTAGGCGGCGTGGCAATCCGTGCTTGAATATGACTAACGCACATTACATATTCATCGAATCTTTGAGGAACACGTACGAGGCGGGTGGCGTGGTGATGCTCCCCATCCTCCTGGCGGGTGTCATCGGGTTCTATTTCCTGTTCTCGAGCTGGTTCCGCATCGGTAGCGACTTTTTCCGCAAGGACATCCACAAGGTCATCAAGCGCATGCGCCTCGACCTGAACGGCGGAATCGAGGAGTACGAGAAGAACGGCGAGCCACCGAGCGTCGAGAAGGCCCTGCGCCGCTTGCGCAAGCGTGGCGGGCTCCTGTCGCATGAACTTTGTTACGCGATCGATGTCGCGAGGGACAATCCGGAAGGCTTCCGCGACTACATGCAGGTACGCCTCGCCAAGACGGTGCGCTACATGGAACAGGGGAACCACGTGATTTCCGTGATGGCCTCTGCCGCGCCGCTGCTCGGTTTGCTCGGCACGGTGACGGGCATGGTCTCCACCTTCGAGGTGATCACCCTGTACGGCAACCAGAACCCGGTGCTCATGGCCGACGGCATTTCCGAAGCGCTGATATCGACGCAGAGCGGGCTCCTGGTGGCTTTCCCGCTTACGCTCCTGAAGCAGCGCCTGGACGAGCGTGTAGAAATTCTGCGCCAGAAAATGGAGCTGGGCGCCACCGTGATTGAAAACTATTTTGTCGAGAAGAAGGCATAGAGGGAGTCGAATATGGAATTCAACTTGCCGAGAAGAAAACAGAAGGATATGGGCATCGAGATGGGCCCGCTGATGGACATCGTGTTCATCCTGC
>CAMZDZ010000090.1 GCA_947305535.1 uncultured Fibrobacter sp. | reverse complement strand
CGATGGTGAGAGGCACGCGTTCGCCGTTGTCCTTGTTCGTCTGGAGGATGATGAACTGGCCGGCCTTACGCTCTTGGGCGATCAGCGGGGCCTCGACGCGGAATTGGAATACCGCAGGAGATAACTGTTTTTTAAAGAGAATTTTTGCCATAGTGGCACAAATTTAGATAAATGGGCTGTGGCCTAAAAGCGAAACTTTTGTAAAAAGATGCTCCAAAAAGGCAAGATAAGCCCTAGATTGGGGGTACGAAGGCCGCACGGACCCCCTTGTATAAATTTTGAAAGGATTTTAAAAGGTCGGAGCCGGGCTAGGCTACTTCTGCAAGAACTGGAGGATGCGGTCCTTGTATTCCTTGAGTTCGTCGAAGGCGGCGTGGCCGTAGCCCTCGAACACCTGGAACTCGTAGGGGACGCCGGAAGCCTTTAACTTGTCCACAATCTTCTCGGAGGCGACGGGCAGCACCACGCGGTCATCGCTCGCGGCAAGCACGAGCACCGGGCACCTGATCTTGCCAAGAGCCTCGCGGGTATCCACGGAATCGCATTCACGCGAAAAGATGGCGAAACGGTCCATGTCGGCCGCGGAAACGTCCCTGTACATGGCGCGGAGAGCCCGGCCATAGCGTTCGGCGAACTTCACGGAAAAGCAGTCGCGAATAAAGGCCTCCACAAGTCCCTCGCGGTCGTGCGCGCGGGCAAGTCGGGTCCAATTCCCGATAACATTAAGTTGTTCAGGTTCCGCCTTCGAGGTCGAGCACCCCAGAACGAGCTTCCAAACGAGATCCGGCCGCTCGGCGGCAATCTGCTGCGCCACCATGCCTCCCTGGGACATGCCGTACAGCGCGACATCCTTCAGGCCGAGCGCATCCATGACCATCATCTGGTCTGTAGCGATTTGCTCAAGGGAATAATCGGGAGCGACGTCCTTGCGACGGTCGAAAAAGTACAGCGTGTAGTCTTCCGTGAACATCTTGTACGGGACCACAAGCGTCGACGCGGACTTCATCACGCCCTTGATGGCCAGGCCGGGAATCACGACCATCGGCCTTGCGCCATTGCCGAAGCAGGCGTATTCCATCTCGAATCCGCCAACGCGGACCGTCTTGACCAAGGAGTTTTCGATATTTTCGCTCATGCGAAACAAGATAGCAAACTGGGACCCGCAACAGGCCGACGCGGACGAATTCCGCTAAAGCTGATCCGCCGCCTTTCTGTGGCTTTCCTGCAGCCAGTTTTCAAAAGCCTCTACGCTCTTTTCCTTCCTGTACCCGGTAACGGACCTGTCTTTACCGAAGCAAACACTCCAGCAGACATACAAGAAGGCGAGAACGGCCAAGCCTCCGATACAGAGTAATTTGACGATTTCCATGTCCATTTGTTTCCCCCAAAAAAAAGACTCCAACTCCAACAACTTCTCTAAACATAGATTATCCAAATCGCCAATGTCAATAAATCAATATTTTGTTTTACTCCCCTATTTTCGTTTTTTTTCTTACGTATTTTTTCCAGCAGAAAACACAAAAAAACGGGCATGCGCCCGTGTGAAAAAAATCACAAAAAAGAGAGATGCTAGGGCTGCACAAACTCAAAGAACGTGATGCCCGGGAGTTTTCCCTTGCGCGACACCAGGTATTCCTGGAGCGGCTGTTCCACGACCTTTTTCCTGACCGAAGATGCATGGCGCAATCTCGGCTTGTCGCCGGGACGCAGCACAACGAATCCCGTATGGGTCACGTCCAGCTTGTCGGACTTGGCGACAAAACCGATACCGACAACCATCATCGGGCCCTTGTAAGGCTTGTTCGACCATGCCAGGGCCTTCTGGTACGGCAGGTAGCGCAGGTCCATCATCGGGTCGGCGGCAGGCTTTCCGTTCACCAAATATTTAAGCCCTTTCGAGGCAAAGAACTCGTTCTTCGGCATGGTGCGGACAACGGAGGTGTCGCCCGCCATCGGGAGCACCTTGGCGAACTTGCCTTCGCCTACCCAGTCCTTCAGCATGTAATGCTTGCGGGTGGTGTAGCCGATCTTCCCGTCCATGTAGCGGATGCGCTGGAGCTGCACAAAAAGGGAATCCTCGCTCGGGGCTATGGACAACGCGAGGACGTTCTCCACGTAGGTCATGCAGTCCACCGAGTCAATGTAGACGAGCGGCTTGCTATCGTAGGAATCCAGGTAGCTTTCGCCCATGGGGCCAAGGCGGTAGGGGCGGCCCATGAAGAGGCGAGAGAAGTGGTCTAGCCTCTGGTAGAGCCCGCGCACGTTCTGCGCGTCTATCCACATCTGCTTCATTTGCATCAGGGACGCATAGTTGTCGCTAGTCGCAAGGACGATACGCGTCCAGAGCGAGTCGAGTACGGCCTTGCAGGCGGCGTCGGTATTGCCGCCCGTCTCGTTCAGGTACATGGCCACCGCGAGCGTGTCGCCGTCCATCGGGAACACGTAGCCCACCAGGGCGTGCGCCTCGCCGATAAAGCCCGTCTTGAAGCGCGTGAGCCAGGGGTATTCCAGCTCGAGCATGCGCTTGCCGCCCGTGCCCACGCGGGGCCCGGCAAAGCTGTTGATGTAGTAGCGGCCCTTCTGGTGGTGGGCCATGGTGCGCAGCAACTTGGTCTCTGTCGAGGGCTTGAGCTTGTTCTTCGGGGAAAGCCCGCAACCGTCCCACACCTCGAAATCGTCGGGACTGATGCCCATCTCGATAAGGAACCGGCGTTCGGCGGCCCAGCCGCCCGCGACGCTGCCTTCGCCGGCCACCTGCGCGCCCATGTTGCGGAAGAGCGTCTCGGCGTGCAGATTCTGGCTGCGCTGGTTGATTTCGTCAAGAAGGCTCAGGAGCGGTGCAGACGCGTAGGTGAAACTCTTGATCTCTATTCCCTGCGGGATGGCGTGGTCTTCCCTGAACACGATGCCCTCGTCGGCCAGCGCCTGCATGAACGCCGCCCGGAAAAAGCCGATCGGGTTCCTTACCGGGAGCACCATCTGGGCAGAATCCACGCCCACGCCGATTTCCCCGCCAATGGTAATCTCGGGCTTGACCGGGTCCATCGCGTAGGTCCACTTGCGGCGCTTGCCGTTCGATGTCGTAAGCCTGTTGTTGATGACGACGTAACCCACGTCGGGCACGACGGAAACGATGCCAGGGTCACCCGCCTTGGCGCCAGGCTTCAGCCGCACCACGACGCAGTTGTCGTTGAACCCGAGCGGGGCGATTTCCGCGCCGTACCAGGCGTCGTAAAAATTCTTGCGCCAGTGTTCCGCCTTCCACGGGCCCGTATAGTAGGAAGTGTCCAGGTCGATGCGGCCCCTGATGGTGTCAATACCCATGGCGCGCAGGGAATCCACCATGGCGTAGAGCATGTGGAACGGGTCCGCGAAATAGCGTCCGGAAATGTTCGGGTCACCCTCGCCACGGACTCCCAGCACACCGGAAAAAACCTTCTTGTTCACGCTGCCATGGAGCTTGAGGACAGTCTTGGGAGCGTAGTCCAACGGCAGAAAGTGCACCGCGGCCGCGGTGGTAAGCGTCTTGAGCGTGCTCGCCGGGGTAAACTTCTCGGTGCCGCGGATATTCGCGAGTTCGGTACCGCTGCGGACCGAGCGCACCGAAAGCCCGTAACGGGCACCGGGAACAACGGAATCGACATAGGCCTGGAACTCGGAAACGTCTATCGCCGAGAACGAGTCCACCGAAAGGGCAAGGACGGCGGCGCAAGCGCTGAGAATCGTGCGGGCTTTCCGGAAAAACATCACTTTGCCAGTCTCTCGAAATCTTCAAAGTAGCTGGGATACGTCTTGTTCACGCACGCGGGATCCAAAATCTTTATGGGCACCCCGCCCAGCGAGACCAGGCTGAAGCACATCGCCATGCGGTGGTCGTTGTACGTCTCGATGGTCGCCGGTTGCAGCTGCTGCGGAGGCGTGATCGTGATCGAGTCGTTCGTCTCGCGCACGTCGGCACCCACCTTGCGGAGCTCGGCGGACACGGCGGCAATGCGGTCTGTCTCCTTCACGCGCCAGCTGGCAATCCCGCTGATCGTGGAGGGACCGTCGGCAAACAGGGCGAGCACGGCAACCGTCATCGCGGCATCCGGGATGTCGTTCAGGTTCAGGTCGACACCATGCAGCGTGCAACCCGTGCCGTCGCACTCGATCCAGTCCGGCCCTACCGTAATCTTCGCGCCCATCTTGCATAGCACCTCGGTAAAAGCGACATCGCCCTGGCTGCTTTCGCTACCGACACCGAGCACGCGGACCTTGCCCTTCGCAATCGCCGCGGCGGCCAGCGGGTAAGACGCCGAACTCGCATCGCCTTCCACGTCGTAGTCCCCGGGGGAACGGTAATGGCCCTTGGGCACGTAAAAATCAGTCAAGCCCTCGTGCTTCACCTCGATGCCGAAGTCGCGCATCACCTTGAGCGTGAGCAGGATGTACGGGGCCGAAATAAGTTCGCCTTCCACGTGGATATGCAGCGGGGTCTCGCAGTACGGGGCGCAGATGAGGAGCGCCGTAAGGTACTGGCTCGAAATGTTGCCGCGCACGCTGACAGAGCCGCCCTTCAGCCCGTGGGCGTTGATTTTCACTGGCGGATAACCGGCGCTTTCCTCGTAGGAGATGTTCGCACCGATAGTGCCGAGCGCCTCCACCAAGTCGCGGATGGGGCGTTCCTTCATGCGTTCCTCGCCGTGCAGCAGCACGGTTCCGCTACCCAGGGTCAGGGCGGCACAGAGCGAACGCATAGCCGTACCGGCATTGCCGAGGAAAAGTTCCTGCACCTGCGGCGGGATATCGATGGGGGCACCGGTCCCCTGGACGTCCGCCTCGGTATAATTCTCGGAGAAGCGGATCTTTACACCCAGCTTGTCCAGCGCCTCGCCCATGTAGCGCGTATCGTCGCTCCTGAGCAGGTTGTGCAGACGGGTATTCCCCTCGGCCAAGGCCGAGACCAGGAGGACCCTATTCGTGATGCTTTTGGACCCCGGCAGACGAACTTCACCATTATAGGATTGGTAGGCCGGTAACTGGATAGAACTGGGGCGAAATTGGAATGCTTCCATGATTTAAAATTATACATTATTATCGTAACGTAAAAAAATTATGGGATAAAATGGAACAAGGAATTACGACCAAAAGTTTCGATGTCCGATTCTCGGACTGCGACCACCACAGCCGCCTCAAGCTATCGAACCTTTTTCTCTTCATGGAAGAGACCGCCATCACCGATGCCGAGATGAACGGTTTCGGGATCTGGAAGATGATGAAGGCCGGATACACCACGGTCATCACGCGCATGAAGGTCCGCATACTGCACACACCCGTCTTGGGGGAAAAGCTCACGATTTCGACCTGGGCCAAGGAAATTTATAAGGAAAAGGTCTGTCTCAAGGACTACTCCATTTTGGATGCGCAAGGCAACTCCATCGCGCAGGCGACATCGTCATGGTTGCTGGTGAACCTGAAGACGGGCAAGTCGGAGAACCTGGAGAACAGCCCGTTCCCCATACCGCTGCATCCCGGCAAGGACGCCCTGCCCGAGATGATGGACATCCTGAACCCGGAGATTGAACCCAGGATAGTGCACCAGGAACAGGCGCGCTACAGCGACCTCGACTTGAACAACCACGTGAACCACTGCCGCTATGTCGACTGGGTCATGAACGCGCTCAACAAGGAAGAAATCAAGAACCGCAGGGTACGTTCCATACAAATGAACTACATCTCGCAGATTCCGCTGGACGGCAAGGTGAACATCGTGAGGTTCAAGAACACGAACCACCACGCCTACATTTTCGGGCTCAACGCCGACGACATGACCCAGTGCCATTTCCAGGCACGCATCGGCCTCACCGACAACTAAGCCCAGCTTTCACGGCGCCGGCGATATGACGCCCGCGCCTTCCACCAGATCGAACGTGACGCTCCCGTCCCGGTCCGTGCGGTAAACCGCCGAGGAGTCCCCGACGACGTAGGCGAGTTTGCGCATCACCGGTGCGGCCGGGTGCCCGTAGGCGTTTTTTGCGCCGACGCTCACCACGGCATACCGCGGGGCCACCTTCGACAGGAACGCGATAGTATTGCTCCCCGCCGACCCGTGATGCGCCACCTGCAGAAGGTCCGCACGGAGCGAAGGCGAATACTCCAGCAACCGGCGCTCGCCGGCGGAATCCAGGTCCGCCGTCAACAGCACGCCGTAACCGGCATACTCGAGGAGCGCGACCACGCTCGCCGCGTTCTCGGCGAGCCCCTCCCCCTTCGGAGGCCAGAGCACGTCCAGCCGCGCAACAGGCGCACCGGGCGCGGCGGCATCGGAACCCCCGCCCGAATACGCGTCACCCCCGCGCATCCCCAGCACATCACCGCGGGCGACCGTGTCCACGGGCACCTTGAGCCGCGATGCCAGCCGGAGCACGCTGTCGCGGACAATCCCCACATAAGTATCGGGCCCCACGTAAAGCCGCCCCACCCGGAGCGCCCCCGACTCAACCGCACGGGCAAACTCCATGAAACCGCCACCGTGGTCCCGGTGCGCATGGCTTACCAGGACCCACTCCAGTTCGCGGACGCCACGAGATGCAAGCGTGTCCACGAGACCGGCCGAATCCGGCCCCGTGTCGTACAGCGCGTAGCGCCCGTTCTCCTCCAGGAGCACGGCGAGGCCCTGCCCCACGTCGAGGAAGCTCACACGCAGGCCGGCACCGTCGCTGCCCTCCTCGGCATACATGCAGGCGGAAAAAACGGCGCACAGCGCAAGGAAAGCGGCAATCCGCCGCAACCAAAACCCCACAACAGAGAAAAAAGAATCGCTCATACCCCTATAGACGCTTACCCAGGCCTTTTTGTCCGCCATCCCCACTCCGAGCGTGATCCCCTCCCGCATCATTTTGCCTCCGCAAAAAACAAATCCCCCATTTCCCCGCAAAAAAAACGCGAGCTTTTGCCCCCTCCCCCTTTTTTTACTAAATTTTAATTGAAAATCGGAGATTCTATGCAATTACCCAAATACAAGAAGAAAAAGCGCATCAAACTCAAGATTTGCCAGGAGCCTGGTTGCGGGCGCGAATTCTGGGGCCACCCGATTGCAAAGTACTGCGAACTGCACCGCGACATCAAGCAGCGCCAGAAGCAGAAAAAGGACGTCGAGAACATCGAATCCAAGAACATCATCTTCCGCCACAACTACACGGAATCCATGGACCTCTCCTTCAAGTGCAGCCTGGAAGGGTGCGACGAGAAGTTCACCATCCGCATTTTCCCGAAGCAGTACGTCTACCCGCGCTTCTGCATGGAGCACAGGAACGACTTCAAGCGCGAGAATTTCATCCGCATCATGTCGAAAAAGAGCTCCGACTAGCCTTTTTTGCGGCCTACGGGCCCATTTCACGGACTTTTTTCACGCCATCCCTTGAAATCTGGGATGGCTTTTTTATATTTGGTCTCGCTACATGGTGGATGTAGCTCAATTGGTTAGAGTCCCAGATTGTGATTCTGGATGTTGCCGGTTCGAGTCCGGTCATCCACCCTCGAAAAAAGAAGCACTGCCCAGCAGTGCTTCTTTTTTTGTCCTTTCTCCAGGCAGGCGGTTCCCGCCCACAATTCCTAGACACAGAAAAGGCGGCCCGGAGGCCGCCTTCTCAATTTTTCAGTCTATCCGATTAGCGGACAGTGACGCGCTTGGTCTGGGCACCCACGCGGACCAGGTAGCTGCCGCGAGTAGTGACGTTGACCAGTTCGACAGAGTTCATCACCGGCTTCTTGACGATCACGCGGCCCTGGAGGTCGAGCACGGAGAGTTCGTCACCGATACGGGCGCCAATCACCTGGACCTGACCGTTAGCGCTGTGGACGGAGAATCCGGCGAGAGCGCGAACGTTACGCAGAGCGGTGGAGGCTTCGAAGCTAGCAACAATGTTCTTGTCGTTGAACTTGACGATGATGGTATCGCCGGCGTTCAGGAGCTTGTCGCCGACCTTCCAGCCGAGGAAGGTGCTGTCCTTGGTGTCCTTAACCTTCGGGAGGACGTATTCAGCGGAGTCGCCCTTGGCAACCACGATGGAATCGATGGCCTTGCCGTTAGCAATAACCTTGATGGTGTCGAGTTCGACATCGCTGTAGATACCGTTGGTCTTGATGTCTTCCACAACGTTGTGGAGGTCCTTGTCCCACTTGACGAAGAACTTGCCAGCCACTTCCGGACCCTTGGCACCCTTGGCGGCGAAGCCGTGGGCAACAATTTCGGTACCGCCAACCCTTTCGTCGACATAGTAGGTAACAGTGTGGGTCACGAGAGCGCACTTGGCAGCCACGGCGAGATCTTCGGTAGCGACGATCGTATCCGCGAGGGCTTCGCCGTTAACCGTGATGTCTTCGCAGACGAAGTATTCGCCGCTGAGGCTATCAATCATAGACTTGAGACCGGTGAAGGTCGTGTCCTTGAGGACGTAGAAGGAAGTGTCGAGAGTCGAGAGACCGACGTCGGCAGTGATGGTCACCTTCACGAGAGTGTCGAACACTGCGTTGACAACCATGTTGGATTCAACGTAGGTGAAGTCGGCATCCCAATCGTTGAAGCGGTAGCCTTCGAAGACCGGCACGAGGCTATCCGGAGCGACAGCGGCAGTGCCGAAGGCGACGCGCTGGCTGTCCACGAGGACGGAGTCGAACGCGACGAACTTCACATCGAATTCCTTAGCAAGGCAGACAGCCACGAGTTCAGGAACTTCGGAAGCGAGGAAGGATTCGGCGGAGAATACTTCGCCATCAACAGTCCAATCGACGCAGGTGCTGTCTTCGGTAGACGGGAGATCCGGAGTTTCAATGGTCGTGTCAGCCGGAACCGTGTCGCACTTGGTTTCACCGAGGGCGACGAAGCAAACTTCAACAACCGCAGTCATCTTGGCATTCACGGTGAGGTCAGACTGGACGTTCGTGAATTCCTTGTCCCAACCGTCGAAGCGGAAGCCTTCGAAGACCGGAGCTTCAGGAGCGACAGCGTCAGCACCGTAGGCAACGCGCTGGCTGTCCACGAGGACGGAGTCGAACGCGACAAACTTCACGTCGAAGGCGTTGGCATGGCAGACAGCCACGAGTTCAGGAACTTCAGAAGCGAGGAAGGATTCGGCAGTGAAGACTTCGCCACCAGCAGTCCATTCAGTGCAGGTGCTGTCGTCGCTAACCGGAGTTTCCGGAGTCGTGATGGTCGTGTCGGCCGGAACGGTGTCGCACTTGGTTTCGCCGAGAGCGACAACGCAGTATTCAACAACGGCGGTCATCTTGGCATTGACAACGAGGTCAGACTGCACATTCGTGAATTCCTTGTCCCAACCGTCGAAGCGGAAGCCTTCGAAGACCGGAGCTTCAGGAGCAGTAGCATCGTCACCGAAGGCAACGCGCTGGCTGTCAACGAGGACGGAGTCGAATGCGACGAACTTCACGTCGAAGGCGTTGGCATGGCAGTTGGCCACGAGTTCAGGAACTTCGGAAGCGAGGAAGGATTCGGCAGTGAAGACTTCGCCATTGACAGTCCATTCAGTGC
>CAMZDZ010000089.1 GCA_947305535.1 uncultured Fibrobacter sp. | reverse complement strand
CGACGGTCATCACGTTGCCGCTCGTGTCGCCCTTGTGCCAGTATTCCTTGCGGCTGCGGCTCCAGAAGACCATCTCGCCGCATTCGTGCGTGCGGCGCAGGGCTTCCTCGTCCATCCACGCCATCATCAGCACGTCGCCCTTGTCGGCGTCCTGCACGATGGCCGGGGCGAGTTTCACCCCGCCGAATTCCACTTCAAACTTGATTTCCTTGATGATTTCTTCGAATTTCATAAGATGAAAATAGAAAAGGTTGGATTGTTAGTTGCCGAATGTCCAGACGATGCCGTAGGCGAAGCGCAGGCCTTCCGGCGTGTATCCCGATTCGGGCATGTAGATGCTGTGGTTGAAGTTCTCGATTCGCGTGTAGAGCTCGAAGGAAAGAATCTGCATGCGCGCCTCGAAGTCCAGCGCCAGGTAGTGGCTCAGCTCGACCATCTCGGGATTGCCGCGCTCGTTGATGGTGCAGTCCATCCTGTTGTTGAACCATTGCCAGTCCACGCGCACGCTGACGCCCAGCCTGTCCTTGACAAAGCGGTTCTGCCAGTGGATGCTTCCCTTGTAGTAGAGTTCCGGCGTGTCGATGAGCTTTTTCGAACGGTCGATGACCTGTCCGCGTTCCAGGTAGAACTTCCAGTTGCCGAGGCGGAATCCCACCTGCAGAATCCAGTCGAGCGTGTTGACCTCGTCGATGTTGGCCCAGCGGTAGAGCGTTTCGACGGAATCCGCCGTGACGACCGTGTCGATGACGGTTTCCTTCACGTATTGCCTCCCGATGAGCCGTTCGTACTGCCGCTCGTTGTACGTGACCGTGCTGTCGACGCTGCCCTTCTTGACCCAGAAGGGTCTCATCAGGTTCTCGACCTTCTCGTAGCGGAATCCCAGCCCGTAGAACACTTCGCGCGAGTGCCAGCCGATATGCGTGGCGTAGCGGTTCCGCTTCTCGTATTTCAGGTCCTCGTTCGGGAACGAGAGGCGTCCTGTCTCGTAAATCTTGATCTGGTTGATGTCGGGGAACTTGTTGTCGTGACGCAGGTTCCCGTTCAGCTGGAAGTGGTAGGGCAGGAATACCGTCGCGTCTCCGGAATAGGCCGGGGCGTACTCCTGCTCGTCGAGCAGGGAACTGTTGCGCTGCATGCCGGTCTGCATGCGGAACGTCGTGAACGCGATGGTGTCGGAAAGCTGCAGGTAGCCCACCTCGCGGTCCTGGAGGTATTCCTTTTTCTTGCCGCCGCGATTGTCGTCGGCGTTCAGGAACTCGTAGCTGAACTTGAGCGTGGGGTTGAGCAGTGTGCGATAGCCGAGCCCGAAGTTTCCGAGGATGGTCTCGTATTCCAGCGTGGTGGTCGTGTCGTAGTAGATCTTGTCTATGCTTGAAATCCCGTTTTCGGAGACGACGGTCGCCGTGTCCTTGAGGAGCGCCGGGAGGGAGTCCTCCTCGATTTCGTGCGTGCCGTACTGGAAGTCCGTCGAGAACGTGAGCCTGGAAGTGGGGTAGAGCTCGAAGCCCGCTCCGTAGGTGACGGCCTTGATGTCTATGGTGTAGGGGTCGGTCTGGAACGTGCGTATGGAATGGTCCATGGTGTCGAGCAACACCTTGTGGTTCGTGTTGTCCGCGTTTTCCAGGCTCAGGTAGTTCATCTTGAGGTAGGCCTTGCCGAGACCGAATCGCCAGGTGAGCATGGGCTGCACGTGCATGCTGTTCATGGCGATGTTCCTGCCGCCGAACGGGATCTGCGTGGAGTCGCGGCCCAGGGCGAAGTAGGGGGAGTGCGTCACGTTCTGGTAGGTGTAGTCCTTGGAGTCGTGGTTCGAGTGGCTCTGTATGCCGAAGTCCAGCATCACGGAGTCGGTGACGAGTCTGCGGAAGTCGAGCCGGAGCGCGTTGCCGTCGAACGAGGAACGTTCCCAGTTCAGGTCGGTGACGGGGGTGTCCAGCGGGATGCCGTGCCTTTCTTCAAAAAGGATTCCGTTCTCGCCGTTCAGCGTGAGCGTCGTGGCGTCGTAGCCCAGCCGCGTCGTGTAGAGGCCGGCCAGCTTGCTCGGGTAGCGCCTGGAAAGCGAGGAGATGCCTATCGCCATGGGGTCGAGCTCGGGGTTCCCGAGGATGGATGTCCCGAGGACCCACTCGGACTTCTGGCCCGACACGTCGTAGGTGCGCTGCATGACTTCCCTGAGCGGGATTGCCCAGCGTCCCGCGTCCGTTTCCCGGACTGCGGGGTCCGGCCTATCGGGGGATTCCCACGAGGAATCCTGCGGCGAGGGGAGCGTGTACGGCTTTGCCGGGATGACGTCGGCGAGGGCGCATACGGTAAACGCCATGACGAGTGCGGCTATGTTCGCGACCGGGAATCTCATTAGTACCATTCCGCGCGGGATTTTTCGCGCCTTTCGCGAAGCGCCTGGACTACGCTGTACGGCATCTTCATGCAGCCGGGCGGGTATGTTCCGCTTTCGGTGTGGAAGTCGGACCCGCCTGTGCCGATGAGGCCGAACCGATGGGCCATGTCCTTGTACTTGCGTGCGACCGCGCCCTTCTGTGCGGGGCTGTAAACTTCGATACCCTGGATGCCCCATTCCACCATGTTCTCGATGAACTCGTCGCTGAGCCCGGACTTGTACGGGTGGGCGAGCACGGCGATCCCGCCCGCGTTTTCGATGAGGCGGATGGTCTGCTGCGGGTTGAGGCCCTTCTTCTCGACGAAGGCGATGCAGCCGTCGCCGAGGTACTTGGTGAACGCCTCGGAAAAGTTGGAGATGTATTCCTCGTCGACCAGGGACATGGCGATGTGGGGGCGGCCGATGACCTTCCCCTTGCAGTAGGAGTGCACCTTCTCGAAGGAAATGTCGATGCCCAGCGCGTTCAGCTTCTTGATGATGGCCTTGACGCGGCTGATCCTCTGCTTCGCGAATTCCTCGAGCTCCATGTTCAGGGCGAGGTTCGTCGGGTCGCAGAAGTACCCCAGGATATGGATGTCCTTGCTCTGCCAGACGGCGGAAATCTCGATGCCGGGAATGATCTCGAGCCCGATTTGCTTCGCGGGCTCTTCGGCCAGCTTGAACGAGTCGAGGTTGTCGTGGTCGGTGATGGAGATGCAGCGCAGTCCCTTGCGCTTGCAGAGTTTGAGAAGCTCCTCGACTTCCAGGTTTCCGTCGGAGAGCTTTGTGTGGAGGTGCAAGTCCGCGAACCCACCGCTTTCGGTGATGATGGTGGATCCCTTTTGCATTAGCCAACTCCGTAATACTCGGAGATCGTTTGGGCTTCGGACTTGTTGTCCCTGTGGAGGCTCAGGTTGAGGAATGGATAATAGTTTTCAGTGGCAAAGCCGATGCGGCAGGGTGCGCCGCTGGTCTTGGCGAGGAACAGGCGGGGGAGGAACGGGTCGTCGAGGTACAGGCAGACCTGCGGACCGAATTCCTGGATCTTGCGCTGGATCTCGTTGAAAACGGGCTCGCCGAAACGGCATTCCTTGTCGCTGTAGTACACGGCGTGGGAGCGCCTGGAAGAAATCAGGGAATGCTGCGACTCGTGGGTGCAGAACAGCATGTTCTTGAACCAGGCGTCGGGCATAGCGCGCATGAACTTGTTGGCGCGTTCCAGGTCCTTCGGCAAGAACGTCAAGGTCTTCGGGTGGTCCTTCAGAATGTTCGGGAAGTCAAACGCGGCGGAGTCTTCGCCAGCCTGTCTCAGGAACCACTGGAACAGCCTGGGTGCTGAATAGAATCGCTTGAAGAAATAGCGAAAAGTATCTGTAAAATAGGGCGAAGGTGTCACGTTTGCTCCAAGTCAAATATCCGATGGATAATATACTAAATTTACGCCATGCCTAAAGTGAAGTTCTACGCCATAAAGGCCCCCGAAAAAAGTCAAATCGTGACCTCTTGGGCCGAATGTGAATCCCTGACGCACGGAATTAAGGGTGTTTTGTTCAAATCTTTTGCGACAAAGGCCGAAGCCGAGGCCTGGATTGCCGGAATCGAGGCTCCGGTCCCTGCCGGGATTCGCGTTTTCGTGGACGGCTCCTTTTCGCCGACTTTCGCTCCGGCCGGGTGGGCTTATGTTGTCGTGGATGGGGACAAGGAACTTGCACGCGGGTCGGGAATCACGGCGTTCCCCGCCGAAAGCCGCAATATCGACGGCGAGGTGATGGCTAGCTACCAGGCCATGCGCTGGCTCGACGCCAACGACAAGAAGGGCGTCATCTGCCACGACTACGAGGGCATTGCCCGCTGGGCCAAGGGCGAATGGCAGGCCAAGAGCAATGTCGCCCAGCAGTACGTGAAGGCGGTCAAGCCCTACCTGCACCGTGTACAGTTCGAAAAGGTGGCGGCACACACGGGCGTCAAGTGGAACGAACTTGTAGACAAACTAGCCAAAGAGGCTATCGAGAAAGCGAAAAAGGCGAATTCGTAGAATCCGCCTTGTAAATTGCGCCTGCTGTATGCTTACCTGGATTCGTGCTTGCTCATGCAGTGCAGGCTTCCGCCCTCTTCGATGACGGTGCGGCAGTCAATGCCGATGACGAACCTGTCGGGATAAACGCTTTCGAAGTACTTCTGGGCCACGGTGTCGTTTGCGCACTTGTATTTCGGGTAAATTAAGCCGCCGTTCACGTAGATGTAGTTTATGTAGCTGGCCGGGAGGATCTGCCCGTCGTCGAGCTTGCGCTGCGGAGGCAATGGGAGCGTGTCGACCTGGGCGGTTTTTCCGTAGTGGAGTTCGAGGAATTCCTGGATGGCGGCCTTGGCTTCTGCGAGGTACTTGCCGTTGGCGCTGTTCGGGGCTGCGGAATCGAGGACAATGCGGTCCTTGGCGATGAATCGCGCCACGTTGTCGATGTGCCCGTCGGTATGGTCGCCCACGAGCCCCTTGGGGAGCACCAGCAAGGCCTTGAGGCCCAGCATGTCGCAGATGGCCTTGATGATGGCGCTCAGGTCGGCCGGCTTGTTGCGGTTCTTGCCCACGAGGCAATCCAGGGTTGTCATGCCGAGCCCGTCACCGTTGACTTCAATGGCGCCGCCCTCAAAGATGTAGGGGACGCTTACGCCCTTCTTGTATTCGAAAATTTCGGCGATGCGCGCGGGAATCTGGTTGTCGTTTTTCCAGGGCGGGAACTTTGCGCCCCAGGCGTTGAAAGCCGTTTCGGAAACGACAGTCTGTTTGCCCTTCTTCACGAAGAATGGGCCGTAGTCGCGAATCCAGATGTCGTCGGTCTTGACGGTGTAAAAGCTGGCGGGGAAGGGCCTGTCGGCGACGGCGAATTTCTCTTCGGTCGTGAGGAAGTTCTTTTTCGGGACGAGGACGTTTACCGGCTGGAACTCGCTAATGGTACGGATAAGGTCAATATAGAACTTGCGGATCTTGACGCCGCGTTCGCCGTGCCAGTTCTGCTTGTTGTGCGGGAAGGCGAGCCAGGTGGCCTCTTGAGGTTCCCACTCTGCGGGGTAGCGGTAAAGAGCTTTTTTCATGGTAAAAATCCTTTTATTGCCCTAAAATATAGGTAAATTACTTCTGGAGTGCCACTGGGAACGGTAGCTACAGCGCCTACCTCATGTATCTGCACTGCAACCTCGAGGATACGTACTTGGACTACTACGTCATGAGCTACGCTTTTTCGGTTCGTTGCCTCCAGGACTAAGCGAGTCTTACATCTCTACCCAGCTTATAAAATTCTGGTTTTCTCCACGGTAGGAATCGTGGCCGCCATAGATGACTTAAATGGCTCCGCGTAAGCCGCTTTTCTGTATTGTTCACGACTGAAAATGGGAAAAATGAAAATATGATAATAGACTTTATGAAAATCATATAACCGATGTTATGAAAATCATATAGTTTATGTCAACGCGTTAATTGTTGTAATTCAACAAATTTCGCAGATTTTTCTATAAAGATGTTCCATTTAGAGACGGTTGGACTTTTTTTTGCGATTTTTATAAAGGTGGTTATTGTACTACTTTTTTAACGGTCTTTTTTTGCGAAATTTAGTAAAAATGTTAAAAAAGGTAGTTGTTAGACTACCTTTTTGTGATTATTTTGATTATATTTAAGATTATGAGATTACTGACCTTAGAAAATGCTCTTGACGCTTGGCGTTCTCTCCAGCCGCTTTCAGAAGAGGACAAGGCTCGCCTTGCCCGTCGCTTTTCGGTCGATTTCAACTACAATAGCAACCATATCGAGGGCAACACGCTCACCTACGGGCAGACGGAAATCTTGTTGCTTTTCGGGAAGGTCATCGGTGAAGCGAATGTGCGGAGCGTACAGGAAATGGTCGCGAGCGAGGTGTCGCTCAAGATGATGGTGGCGGAGTCACGCGTCAAGGAAACTCCGTTGACCCAGAACTTTATAAGGGGCTTGCACCGCACTTTGTTGCGCGAAGATTATTCCGTTCACAAAGAACTTCCTGGAGGGATTCAGGTTGGATATGTGGTTCACGCTGGGCAATACAAGACGCGCCCGAACAGTGTCATTACACGATATGGGGACCGGTTTGTCTATGCTTCCCCGGAGGAAACCCCTGCGCTGATGACGGATCTTGTCGATTGGTTCAATAGTGCAGAAAGGGAAGGGAAGCTGTCTCCTGTGGAATTGGCGGCGTTGTTCCACTACCGCTATATCAGAATTCATCCGTTCGAGGACGGCAATGGCCGAATCGCTCGGTTGCTTGTCAACTACATCTTGGCCAGACACGATATTCCCATGGTCGTGGTTCGCAGTCGAAAGAAAGATGAATATCTGGAGGCGTTGCATGCTGCCGATTTGAAGGTTGGGGGTGCGCCCAGTTCTGGAGCAAATGCGACGGTTGATGCTATCGCCCCGTTCCTCAAGTATTTCCGCAACATGATTGCGCAAGAAATTGCTGCCGATGTTCAATTTCTCACTAAGCGTGGGGAAAATATTTGGTGGTATGATGGAGAGTGTATCGAGTTCCGCACGCCGAACTACGGCAAAATTCTTCGGATGATGCAGAGCGAGCCTGTTTTGACAATCGCTGAAATTCAGCGGAAGCTAGGCATCCAGAAATCGGCTGTCGATAAGCTTGTCCAGCATCTTCTCGATAAAAAATATGTCGAGAGGGGGAAAGACGCTGGGAGTTGGCACGTTTTTATCGCACCGTCCGTTTAGCCCCAGATTTTCAGGATGTCCCCGTACAGGTCGATGCGGCGGTCGCGGAAATGCGGCCACCAGCGGCGATTCTCTTCGGTTTCGGCGAGGTCGATTTCGATGGTGGAGACCCCGAGGAATTCGGGGGAGCACTTTTCGAGAATGTAGCCGTCGGGTGCGGCGGCAAAGCTCGTGCCCCAGAACGTGAGGTGGCCTTCGGTGCCGCCACGGTTTGCCGCAATCACGAAGGTGCGGTTCGCAATGGCGTGGCCGCGCATGACGGTCATCCAGCTGTCCTGCTGGCGCGGGTAGATTTCCTTGGGCTCGCTATCCATCCAGCCGATGGCGGTGGGGTAGATGAGCACGTCGGCACCCTTGAGACTCATGATGCGGGCGGCTTCCGGGAACCACTGGTCCCAGCAGATGAGCACGCCGAGCGTGCCTGCGGAAGTCTTGATGGGCTCGAAACCCGTGTCGCCGGGGATGAAGTAGTACTTCTCGTAGAATGCCGGATCGTCGGGAATGTGGCTCTTGCGATAAAGACCGGCGATGCTGCCGTCGCGTTCGAAGACGAAGGCGGAGTTGTGGTAGATGCCGCGGGCGCGCTTCTCGAAGAACGGGAAGACCACGACGGCGTTCAGCTCCTTCGCGATGCCCTGCCACTGGCTCACCAGCGGGTGGTCCTTCTCGATGGCCATGTCGAAAAAGTCCGCATTTTCCTCGAACGGGAAATAGGGAGTGTGGAACAGTTCCGGCAAGACGACCAGGTCGTAGCCCTTGCCCTTGAGCGAGAGCGCCTGCTCTACGTACCAGGCGTTGTTCGAGTCGAAATCGCCTGTCCACTTGCCTTGCAATGTCGCAATCTTTATCTTGTTCATGTCAAAAAAGATAGCAAATTATTTTTAAATTTTGCCGCAAAGGAGATTGTATGAAAAAGCTGTTATTGGCTTCGATGCTTGTTTTTGTTGCGTATGGTTTTGGTGCCGAAAGGTATAAGGACCGTATGTTCGATGTTTCTGTCGAAAAAGATGTCGTCTACTCGTCGGGTGTTAAGCACCTCAAGACGCTGAGCCCCATTTCGACTGCGCTTTTGGCCTATTCGATTCTGGGCGATGGCATGTCTGTTTACCTGTACGAGAGCGAAACGGAACTGACGGAAGTCAACCTGCGCATGGACATCTATACTCCCAAGAAGGACGACGAGAAGAAAAGGCCCGCCGTGCTGGTCATGCACGGGGGTGCATTTGCCGCCGGAGGCAAGAACGACTACGACCAGCATTCGGTCACGTATTGCGACTCGCTTGCCGCTAGAGGCTTTGTGACTGCTGCCGTGGAATACCGGTTGGGCATCACGGCCAACATCGTGAACAAGACCCTTTCGATCGACAGCCTGAACTTTTCCAGGACGGTCTACCGCGGAATCCAGGATGTTCGCGCCGCCGTGCGCTATGTGCGTGCCAACGCGGAAAGGCTTGGCGTGGATCCGAACCGGATTTACCTGGTGGGCAACAGTGCCGGTGGAATCCTTTCGCTTGAAAACATATACATGGACGACGAATCCGAAATCCCGCCTGCAGCCAAGACGGCTCCGGATCTCGGCGGACTAGACGCCTACGGCAAACAGGGTGTCTCGGCCGAAGCGAACGCGGTTGTGGCCTTGTGGGGCGCAGTCCATGACATCAACATCGTTGGCAATGATGCGACGCCTGTGTTGCTGGTGCACGGAAAGGCCGACAGCACAGTCTTGTTCAAGACGGGGCGCCCGCTGGGCAACATCGCCGCTGTCCTTGAAAATCTGATGCCTTCGGCGGCTGCGGCTATCGGGGCGTATGCTTTTGACGTGAACACGCCGACCCTTTACGGAAGCTTTGTCATCGATTCGCTGCTGACCGAAAAAGGCGTGGAACATGAAACCTACTTTGTCGACAACATGCCTCACGAATTTTACGACTATGACGATTTTGACGTGAAGGTCCAGAAGAAGGTGTTCGACTTCCTCTATGCGCAGACGCAGAAGCCGGCGACGTCGGCTGTCAGGGCCGTTGCCTTGTCCAAGGCCTCGAGAGTCCGCATGGGCTCCGGCAACATGAGCTTCACGCTGAACTCCGGAAACGACGCCCAGTTTGCCGTGCTTGACCTGCGTGGCCGCAAGGTGATGCGCGGCAACGTCTCCGCCGGCGAAACCGTGGATCTGTCCGGCCTGGGCAAGGGCGTGTACGTGCTCAGCGTGCGCGGCGAACGTCCCGTCCGCTTCGGCCTTTCGAAGTAGCTTGTGCCTAATGTAATTTGGTTTTTAAGCGTAAAAAAAGAGCCCCCGCCGGGGGCTCTTTCAATATCTGTCCTTCGCAGTCTTGTCATCCCCGCCCGTTCGACAAGCTCAGGGCAGGCTCCGGCGGGGAACTCCTTTATTCAGCGAAGTAGGCCTTGGCCTTGGCGACAACTTCTTCGACCTTGACCATGGTGAATTCCTTTTCGTTGCGGAACTTCCATTCGACTT
>CAMZDZ010000088.1 GCA_947305535.1 uncultured Fibrobacter sp. | reverse complement strand
TCTGCGATGTTGCAGGATTTTTCCGGAAGTCATTGTCTAACCTTCCTTAAAAAACAACATGAAAAGCTATATCCAGCGCGAATGGCAGGATTTGGTGGTCCTCCTCCGCAATATTCCCTCCCTGGTCGTCAGTTTCTTTATCCTTTCCGTCGTGTGCATGAACTTGCTCGCGAACAAGGAGCTGATTTCCTTCGAATACATGGCGCTCGACTGCGGCTTTACGCTCAGTTGGTTCTCGTTCCTCTGCATGGACATGATATGCAAGCGGTTCGGGCCCAAGGCCGCCATGAAAGTCTCGGTGGTCGCCCTCTTCGTGAACCTGTGTACCTGCCTGTTCTTCAACATCCTTTCGCATGCGCCGGGAATGTGGGGCGAATTCTACAGCTACATCGACACGAACCCCGATGCGGCCAAGGTCGCGAACGACGCGCTCAACGCCACGTTCGGCGGTTCCTGGTATGTGGTGCTCGGTTCGGCGCTCGCCATGTTCACTGCGTCGCTTGTTAACTCGGTCGTGAACTACAGCATCGGCAAGATTGCGAAGGGCAAGGATTTCAAGGCGTTTGCCGCGCGCTCCTACATATCGACGATGGTGGCGCAGTTCGTGGACAACATGATTTTCGCCCTTGCGGTAAGCCACGTGTTCTTCGGCTGGACCATGAAGCAGGTCCTCATCTGTTCGATTACGGGTGCCGTGATGGAACTCCTCTGCGAAGTCGTCTTCAGCCCCTTCGGCTACAAGATGGCCTGCAAGTGGGAAAAGGAAAACGTCGGTAGCGAATACCTCAAATTCAAGGCAGGTCAAGCATGAACGTCTTTATCAGCGGAACGCACAGCGGCATCGGCCGCGCCATCGCGGAACTCTTCCTGAATAGGGGCGCGCACGTCGTGGGTTTTGATATCCAGGAATCCACGATTGGCCATGCCGAATACGAACACCACATTGTCGACGTTTCGGACAAGGCTTCTTTCCCGGAACTTCCGATGGCGGCGAACATCGTCGTGAGCAATGCGGGCGTGCAGAATTCCGGCCGCGACATCGAAATAAACCTGATGGGCGCGATGAACTTTGTCGAAAAGTACGCCATCCAGCCCGAAATCAAGTCGGTGCTCTTTGTGGCATCTTCGAGCGCACATACCGGCGACGAATTCCCCGAATACGCGGTTTCCAAGGGCGGACTCCTGACTTACGTGAAGAACGTGGGCCGCCGTATCGCCAAGTTCGGCGCGACATGCAACAGCATCTCGCCGGGTGGCGTCAAGACCGACCTCAACAAGCCCGTGATGGACGATCCCGCCTTGTGGAACCGCATCATGGACGTAACCCCGCTAAAGCGTTGGGCCGAACCCGAAGACATCGCGGAATGGGTCTGGTTCCTGACCGTCGTGAACAAGAACTGCACAGGCCAGGACATCCTCGTCGATAACGGCGAGAAGGACCTGAACAGTACCTTCGTGTGGCCGTAGATGCGGGCATGTCGCTAAATAAATCTCGACACGTAACTTTTTAGCGATAATAAATTATATTCCTTTCTATAAAAACTGTAGAAGGGAATCTTATGGAAGAAATTTTCAAGACCAGAGGCACGTGCGCTATCGAGATTCGTTTTACCCGCGATGGCGACAAAATTCGCAATATCCGTTTCACGGGTGGTTGCAACGGAAACCTCAAGGCCATTGCGAAACTCTGTGAAGGCATGACTGCCGAAGATATCGCGGCAAAGCTTTTGGGCAATACTTGCGGCAGCAAGCCCACATCGTGCGCGGACCAGCTTGCCAAGGCTGTACTCGGTCGCGAAGGGTGAAATAAAGCATGAAAGCCTTTTTGTGCATAATGCTGTTCGCGGTGTCGGTCGTCTTTGCGCAGAAGGCGGATTCTATCGAAGTTCAAAAGGTCTCCCCGTTCGACCACTTGGGGCACAACATGTTGCTGAGCGCGTTCGGGTGGCCGCTTGCTTTCCATATGCTCGGTGGGGCGCTGACGTACCGGCTTTCGATGGAAAACAAAGACCTTATGGTCGCCCGGTTTGCTGCCCGCCAAGACGAGGTGGTCTTCGGGATTGCTTTCTTGCCGGGCATGGCGATGGGAACGGTTTTCCCTTTCCTTGTTCCCGGTTACATGTATTTTATTAGCGATAACACGTCGCTAAACAACACGGGCGCAGTCGCAGTGCAGGCAACTGCCGTCGCATTCCTCTACAACAACATCCTCAAGGCAGTCACGGGGCGAGCCCACCCCGATGCCGAAAATAATTCGGGCGAACTTTCGCGGGATTTCAAATGGGGCTTTGGTCGGCGTGGTGTGTTTTACGGGTGGCCGTCGGGACATTCGATGACAAACGCTTCTCTTGCCATGAGCATTGCGAGTTATAACCGGGACAAGCCGCTTGTTGTTGCGGGTTGCGCCCTATACGCAGGGTTCGTTGCCACGAGCATGGTGCTGGGCGGCAAGGGTGAAGCGCACTGGTTCTCCGATGCGGTTGCCGGGACACTGATGGGGGCTTCCATCGGTTGGTATATAGGCAGCGTGTTCTACAAGGACAAGATTGGCGAAAAGCCGGAACCGCCGCGTGTTGTGGTCGCTCCGGTTTTCTTTGACGACACTAAGGGAGCCGTGGTGTCGATGCGTTTCTAGGAATACGGGCTGCGGCGTGATGGTGTCAGCAGCTCACGATGAGGGCGATGAGGCCGAGGAACATCCCGATCTTTACGGCGGATTGGGCCTTTCTGTATTTCTGGCGGTGCGCCTGCACGAGCACGTAGGCAAAGCAGGGCGTGAGCGTTATTCCCGTGATAATCAGGAACAGCGGCGGATAGCTGAATTTGAACAGCTGGTCGATATAGTACACTGGCATCGGTAGCGAAATCCAGGTGAAAACGATAATCGCTCCAGCAAGTTTTCGCGCTGTCGCCGAACCCGCGATAAGCGGGAATGTCATGATGCCCGCCTTCAAGTCGCCCGTTTCGTCTTCCAGGTCCTTGTAGATTTCGCGGGCGGTCGTGAGTAAAAACGCGAAAGGGATGGCTGGGATGATCGCCCAAAGGAATTCTTCTTTATGGATGCAGTCCGTGTTGAACTGGAAAAAATGCTGTACGGCGAAAAGCAGGGGAGTCGTGCACAGGAACGCGACCGTCATGTTCTTCAGCAGCGGGATATGCTTGAGCCATCTGTTGTAGGCGATCAGGAGCAATCCGAGAAAGAGGAAAAAATATAGCGGGAAAGAAAGGTAACATATCGCGCTCCAGCGTTCCCAGAAGAAATGCGGGTTGTCGCCGAAGGTCTGGACGAGGCTATCCCCGCCTCCGCAGAGGAGCATCAAGGTGAACATGGCAATCCATGCCCTGCGGGCGGCCTTTACCGACACCTTCCCGGTCACGAGCGGGCGTTCCGGACGGTTCATTTTGTCGCTTTCCAGGTCCAGGATGTCATTCTGGATGTTCGCAAAACCGATGGCGAACGCGAACCCGAGCGTATGCAATACGAGGCTCAGGGGGGAGGGGTAGTTTTTCAGCAGCGCATACCCGACAACCAGCGTGATTACGGCGATCACGATGTTCTTGGGGCGGGTCATCTTGAAAAGGGCGGCGAGCATCTTCTATTTCCCCGAATTGAGTATTCTAAGGTAGCTTTCGTAGCGGGCGCGGCTGAGCGTCCCTTTCTCGACGGCTTCGCGCACTGCGCAGCCGGGCTCCTTGAGGTGCTTGCAGTTGCTGTACTTGCAGGTGAACAGGTCGCCCTCGAAAAAGCCGGGGAATATCTTGGCGAGCGTATCTGCGTCCATGTCCATGAGGCCGATGCTGCGAATCCCGGGCGTGTCGATGACGTACCCTCCGCCGGGGAAGTCCAGCAGGCTCGAAGATGTTGTCGTGTGGCGGCCCTTGCCGTCGCGTTCGCGCACATCGCCCGTACGGAGTTCCGCATCCGGGACGAGCGCGTTGATGAGGGTCGACTTGCCGACTCCGCTCTGTCCGCTGAACACGGAGGATTTCCCTTCGAGAATCTTGCGCAGTTCGTCGAGGCCTTCGCCGGTCTTGACGCTCACCGGGATGAACTTGTCCACGATGCTGATGAAGTCCTGGATGGCTTCGGGCATCGGAGAGTCTCCCAGCAGGTCCATCTTGGTCAGCACCATGACGAAGGGGAGGTTGTTCAGGTTGGCGGCGAGCAGGAACCTGTCGGCGAACCCGTAGTTGAATTCGGGCTGGACCACGCTTGCGACGATCATCACCTGGTCAATGTTTGCCGCGAGCGTCTGCTGCTTGTAGAAACTGTCGCGGGGGCCGGGGCGCCGGAGTTCGCTCTTGCGGGGGAATACGCGGACGACGCAGTATTTCTGCGAGCCGACGCCGGATCCGTTGTCTTCGCCGCCGTTGACCTGTCCCAGGAGGATGCGGTCGCCGACGGTGGGAAATTCGCCCAGCTCCTTGGTCGTTGTCGCGCGGTACATGGCGGTGACGACGGTGGATGGGTCGTTTTCGAGCCGGACTTCGCAGGTGCGGCGGTGGACTTCTATCACGAGGCCCTTTTCGCAGTTCTCTTCGCCGATATTTTCGATGGGATTCTTGATGCGCTTGATTTTGGGCTTCTTGAATTCCCTGCTGAAGCGCTCCTTGACCGGGCGCTCGTCGACGACTCCGGAGTTCCATTCGCGCATGGCGTCTATGCGGCGGGACCGGTGGTCCCTCCTGGAAGGCCTAGATGGGCGTCCAGCCTGATCTCCGTCGAATTCGTCGTCTTTAAACATTCGGCTACAATGTAGCATTTTTAGGTCATGGTGTAGTTTCCTGCCGCCTAAAAATTTATATTGGGTGTATTCGGGTGCCAAAAATGGATATCGTCATCAAGATCGCAATTGTCGCTGCAGTGATTCTGATTGGGTACAATATATCCCAGGTTATCAGCGCGTACGCCTCCGTTTGCGACAAGGTGGACGAATTCAAGAGCCTGATGGCTCAGAGCGAATCGTCGGGCGCCTCCATCCGCTATTCGAATTTTGGACTCTCGTTGGCCATGTCGGTCGGGGTCGTGCTTCTCTCCTTTTTTTCGGGCCTTGTCTGGTGGATAACGCTGGCGGTCGCGTGCAAGGCGGCTGTCACGCTTTTCTGTAGCGACGCCATGGTGGCGCGGATTCTCCGGGAAGGGCGCATTTCGAGAAATTTCTTTATCCTGACCAAAGTGGATTCTGTGTTCAACGTGATTTTTGGCCTTGCATTTGCCATCATTCTGGTACTGTAGTATGAAACGAATTCTTGCTGTTCTAGCTTTTTGTGCGGCGTTTGCCTTCGGGCAGACGCCCCAGTCCACAGAACTGGGGTCCTCGTCCACGACGACCGTCGGTATCCATGTGCCCATCTTCGTGGGTGGAGCCCTCGGTTTCGGTAGCGGGACGGGTGTGGGGAAGGAACGTGGCCTCGGACTCCGCCAGATCGAGCCGATGATTGGCTTCTGGTATCCCGGTATCGGCTTCTTGCGTGCCGGATACGGGTTCTTTGACTATACCGAGAAGCCGGATGACGGGAAGAATATGGATATCGAGCATTCCGACTTCGACATCGAACTCGGCGTGCATCTGCTGGGACAGCTCTACCTGATGGGCGGCTATTCCCGGTCCAAGGAATTGAGCGACCTCGGCGACGTGGCGTGGAACGAGTGGGCGGCCGGTGCCGGTTCTCTTTTGAACCTTTTCGGCAAGGCGATGCTTTTCGCGGAAATCACTTACCGCTGGGTGTCGGAGCATTACGACCCGTTCCTGAACGAATCCGTCGAGGGAACCCGCTTGCAGTTCAACATCGGCTTTGCCACGTACATTTACTAGGCGGGTGGGTCGCGTGATTGAACATGTCATGAAGAATGTTGCTGTAATGGGTGGTGCGTTCGACCCGGTTCACAAGGATCATGTGGCTGTCGCCAAGCTTTGCCTGAAACGCGGCCTATGTGACGAAGTCTGGTTTATTCCGAGCCCCGATCGATGGGAC
This sequence comes from uncultured Fibrobacter sp., assembly GCA_947305535.1. Taxonomy (GTDB): domain Bacteria; phylum Fibrobacterota; class Fibrobacteria; order Fibrobacterales; family Fibrobacteraceae; genus Fibrobacter. The sequence continues at coordinate 3,856 of CAMZDZ010000088.1, read as the reverse complement.
AAGACGCTCTGCGCGTCCCCGGAAGACCGTTTCGCCATGCTTGAATTGGTGACGGGGGATGACCCGCGCCTTGTCCTGTCGGACGAGGAAATCCGGCAAGGCGACTTCCGCGGGACCTATGTCTTTTTGCAGGGGCTTCAATCCAAGTTCCCCGACGTGAACTTCAGGCTGCTTGTCGGGGCCGACAGCTACCAGGGCATCCCGCACTGGCGCGACCCCCTGAACTTTTACGGCACGAACTACAACGGCCACCTGCTTTTGCGCGACTTCGAGCTCATCGTGTTCTCGCGGAGGGGCTACCCGAAGCCCGACTTCGTGGAGCACGAGGCGAACGGCTATGCCCCGTTGTACTGGCTTGGCCCGGAGAACGGATTTGACGGCATCTATTCCAGCACGGCGATAAGGAAGGCGCTGCTCTGCAGCAACGACAAGCCGGAGGGCCTGGAACAGAGCGTATTCGACTATATTCGAGAGCATGATTTGTACAAGGTTTGATTTTCTGAGAGGCGATTGTGCAGTTCGTTGATAATTTGCGGCAGAAGCCGTTTGTCAAAAAGGCGGAGAAGTTCTTCCCGGCAATTGCATTTTTGGGAGGGTTCTTCTGGGATTCCGTAACGCTCGGTCAGATGGTCGAGAACAGCGACCTCATCTTCTTGCTCGCGTATTATTCGGGCGCGCTCATTCTCGTGATTCTTTTGTCGGCGCACATGGAACACCCCGAAGGTTGGACTCGTGACCGCATCATGGCCGCCCGTGCCGCAGCCCCGCAACCGCGGCCGGCAGCTCCCAAGGTAGCGCCCAAGCCAGTTCCTGCCGCGCCCAAGTCCGCCCCTGCGGCTGTCGCCAAGGCTCCGGCCCGTACGGGCTTTGTTTCCCGCCTGAATCCCTTTGCGAAAAAGGGCGGGGATAGCCGCACGATCATTCCGGGACAGGTGAAGTCCGCCGTCTCCAAGGTGTCGAACCTCGCGAAACCGGCGACCGGGATTGCCTCCGAAAAGCTCAAGACGGTTACGGATGCCGCTTCCGAACGCTTGAAGAACGCCTCCAGCCAGGCAAAGAATGTTGCACAGAAAATTGCGAATGACGTTGGCTACGAATCCACGGCGATTCCCAAGAACGCCATTGTCGTGGAACATCGTTTTTTGGACCGCGAGTGGAGCGAGACCTGGAAGAACCGCTTCAGCTGGGCGGTGCAGTTCTGCTTCGGTAGTTTGTTCAGTGCGCTCGTGGTATGCTATTTCAAGAGCAGCGGCTCCATTGCCTCGCTCATCCTTGTCATCTTGCTTGCAATCCTTTTGGTCGGTAACGAATTCCTGCAGAAGAAGTACGAAAGTTTCGGCGTGAGCCTTGCGTTCCTTTGCTTGCTCGGCACCATGTTCCTGAACTTCACCATCCCTTATTTGGTCCATAGGATCGGCCTTCTGCTGTTCGTGTTCAGTACGCTGCTCTCGCTGGGGATATGCGTGTTTATCCAGAAGGTGTCTCACCGCAGCAAGAAGGTCCTGATTGCGCCGATTGCCATCAGTGCCGCGCTGATCACGGCCTACGTGATGAACTGGGTTCCCCCGGTACCGCTCGTGCTCAAGCAGCAGGTGGCCTGCATTAACTTTGACAAGACGGATTACAGCTGCGATGTCGATGCGCCGAGCTTCTTGCAGAAGATCGGTCTGCAGTCATCGTCGGTGCACCGCGATGCCGACATGCCGCTCTACTACCTGAGTTCCGTGTACGCTCCGGCCGATTTGAAGGCCGAAATCGAGTACCGTTGGTATTACAAGGGGCCGAACGACGCGACCTACAAGCTGACGGACAGGGTGTCCTCGGGCCGCATGCGCATCAACGGCGGCCGTGAGATGGGCTACCGCAGCTACAGCAAGAAGACGAACGCCCCGGCGGGCAAGTACCGCGTGGAGACCGCGTTCAAGGACGGCGCGGTTATCGGCGCGCTCGCTTTTGAAGTTGAAGAAGGTGCCCGCGATTCTTCGGGCTATGTCCGCGCCCACCTGGAGTAATCGGGTCGCCCCTGGATTGAGTTATGCAGTACGAGAAAGCACCGTCGGATATGTTCTTCGAGAGCGAAATCCGTCCTGAACAGGACGGACGCTTCTTGCTGGATTCCCTGTGCGAGCGCTTTACCTACCATAGCCGCATCGATTGGGTCGACCGCCTCACGCGCGGGCTCGTGACGCTGAACGGCGAGGTGGCCGGCGTCGATTCCATTGCGCATCGTGGCGACAAGGTGGTCTACCACGTGGAGAACTACTCCGAGCCCGAGGTCCCGACCAACTTCACGACGGTTTTCGAGGACGACGAGTTCCTGCTGGTGGCAAAGCCGGCGGGTGTCCCGGTCCACCATACGGGCCGCATTTTCTACAATACCTTTGCCGCGATTATCCGCAGGGCCTTTGACTGCGAGTCGGCCACCCCGATGCACCGTCTCGACCGCGATACCGGCGGGCTAATGCTCTTTGCGAAGGATGCCTCGACGGCTTCCCGTTTCCAGAAGAACCTGGACCGGATCCTGTTGCGCAAGTTCTACCTGGCGGTCGTTCCGGCGGGCTTCCCGGACGGTCCCGTCCCTGACGAGCACCATTTCGCGAAGCATGGTCGTCGCGTTTCCGTGGACAAGGACGGCTTCGTGGATTGCGAGATGCCGCTTCGTGAGGACCCTGCCGACCCGATCCGGCTGCGCATGCACCATTTTTATGACGGCAAGCCCTGCCATACGCGCTTCCGCAAGCTCTTCTCGGTGGAACACCCGGATTTGGGCCCCCTCGACGTGGTCGAGGCGGAGCTTTTGACGGGACGCAAGCACCAGATCCGTGCCCACCTTGCCGAACTGGGGTTCCCTATCGTGGGGGACCGCCTTTACAGCCACGGGGGCGCCTACTACGACAAGATGACCCGCGGCGAACTGGGGGAGGATGACTACCGTGTCCTGGGCTCGCACCACCAGATGCTCTACGCGTACAGGGTGCAGATTCGCCTCCCTTACTGGAACGAACCGAGCGAATTCAGCTGTTTCGATTTTCCCCCGGACATGGGTAAAATTTTGGCTGCGTCGATTGACCGGCTCAAGGCGAAATAATGGCTTTTTTGGGCCCATTTTGCCCATTTTTAGCTTTTTTGAAAGTAAAATTATAGTTACTTGCACTTGTGCACCTTGACAACCAAGTTGCATTTTTTGCGTTTCTTCGCCATTTTTTGCGTTTTTATCTGATTTGGGGGGTATCCCAGGCGAATCCTCTTGCGTTTTTGCGAAAAAAACTTTGTCTTTTTGTTTTTTTTGCTTGTATATTCATTTTGGCTTTTTTCGGGAAAATCCTTTTTTTCCCGTGCCTGAAAAAGAATACTGGAGATATTATATGGCAGAAGACTTGCAATACCTTATGGAACGCATCCAGAAAGATGCTGTCGATAAAGCAGAAAACGACGCCGCGGCGATTATTGCCAAGGCCAAGGAAAAAGCAGCCGAAATCGTGAAGGCTGCCGAGGCCGAGGCGAGCGCCAAGCTGGAAAAGGCCGATAAGGACGCAGAAGCATTTACAGAACGTAGTGAACGCACGCTGGAACAGGCTGCTCGCGACTTGCTGCTCTCTGTGGGCAAGAACCTCGAAAAGATGATTTTGGACCTGCTGAACCTCCAGGTGGAAAAGTCCCTCGACGAATCTACCGTGAAGGACATGCTCAAGACTCTCGCCAAGAACTACTCCTCCGATATCGAGGTGGATTTCTCCGAAGCCGACGCCAAGAAGCTCACGTCCTTCGTGACCGGCGAATTTGCCAAGGAACTCGGCAAGGGCGTCAAGGTCGAAAGCGACAAGGGCGTCAAGTTCGGCTTCCGCGTCAAGCTCGA
>CAMZDZ010000087.1 GCA_947305535.1 uncultured Fibrobacter sp. | reverse complement strand
CCTTCGGTTACAACGCGAAGACCGACACCTACGAAGACCTCATCAAGGCTGGCGTTATCGACCCGGCCAAGGTGACCCGCACGGCCCTCAAGAATGCCTCCTCCATCGCCTCGATGATCCTCACGACTGACTGCGTGATCACCGAGAAGAAGGAACCCAAGCCGGCTGCTCCGGCCATGGACCCGGGCATGGGTGGCATGGGCGGCATGATGTAATCAAAAGAATCTGTCTCCTTATTAAGGCACCCGACGCACTTCGCGCCGGGTGTTTTTCTTTCTTGACTTCAATTGATTTGGCCGAATACAAAAAACAAACCCGATTCTAATGAACCGGGTTTGTTTTTTTCTGCGGGTGCCAGGACTCGAACCTGGAACCTTTTGGTTCGTAGCCAAACGCTCTATCCAGTTGGGCTACATCCGCTAGATGTGCCCCAAATATAGCTAAAAACATGCTGTTGTCAAGGGGTTTTTGATAAAAACAAAAAAATAATCTTAAAAAGATTTCTAGATTTAGGGAAAAAATTCAAAGAAGCATCGATGAACAAGATCCTTCCCTACCTCGAAAAAATCAAGCCCGTCCTGGACGTGGTCCTTCAGTTCCTGAAAAAGCTCTTTTCCGACAAGAAAGTCGTGAAATGGCTGCTCATCCTGTTTATCCCCGTCGTGCTGGCCTTCGTGGCCGTTATCGTGACCTACGTGCACTTCTCGCCCGAACTGCCCTCCCTCTCGCAGCTCGAGCAGATCAACCCGCGCCTCGTCACGAACATCTACGACATGAACGGAAAAATCGCCCATGAATATTATGTGGAACGCCGCGAGTGGGTCAGTTTCGACTCCATCCCCGCCGACGTCTACCACGCCGTGATGGCCATCGAAGACCGCGAATTCTTCAACCACTGGGGCATGAACGTCTGGGCCATCCCGAGCGCCGTCCTCGAAAGCGTGACCTCCGGCAAGAAGATGCGCGGAGCCTCCACCCTCACCCAGCAGCTGACAAAGCTTTTGTTCCTCACGCCGGAACGTTCCATTTCGCGTAAGATAAAGGAAGCGATGACGGCCATCCGCATCGAGCAGACCTACACGAAGGAAGAAATCCTCGAGTTCTACATGAACGAGGTGTACCTGTCCGGCGGCAACTACGGTTTCCAGGCAGCAGGAAGGTTCTACTTCGGCCGCCCGTTGGACAGCCTCACCATTCCCGAAATCGCCGTGCTCGCCGGCATGCTCCAGCGCCCGGAGGCCTACCGCCCCGACCGCAAGCCCGAAGCGGCCCTCGAACGCCGCAACACGGTCCTGTACGCCATGTACGACGCCGGCTACATCACCAAGGACCAGTACCGCGAATTCATCCAGCAGCCCATCAAGCTCGCCGAAAAGGAAGAGGACCAGGGCGCAGGGCTGTACTTCTACGAAGAAATCCGCAAGTACATGGAAAAGAAGTACGGCGAGAACTCGCTGTATGCCGACGGCGTTTCCATCAACTCGACCATCGACCCCGACATCCAGGCCTTCGCGGACAGCGTCTCCCAGGTACAGGTCGAAAGGGTCCGCAAGCGCATCAAGCGCAGGGCCTGCAAGAGGCTTTTCCTCCACAAGAAGTATGACATGCCCGAAGACAGCATCATCGCACACTTCGACAGCATTTACGCCCTGTTCAAGAAGGACTACCTGCAGGAAGACCTCAAGCGTCCGGCCCTCAAGCGCAGGTTCCCCGACAGTATCCTTTACCACCACGCCGAAGTCGCGGCAATCCTTATCGAAAACGAGACCGGCGCCATCCGCGCCATGGTCGGCGGCAGCGACTACAACCAGTCCCGCTGGAACCGCGCCGTCCAGTCCCTCCGCCAGCCGGGTTCCTCGTTCAAGCCCTTCGTTTACGCTACGGCCATGGACAACGGAGCCAGCCCCTGCGACTCCGTCAACGACTCCCCCGTCACCATTCCCGACCCGGACGACAAGAACCCGAACAAGGTCTGGCGCCCGGCCAACTTCGACCACGATTTCCAGGGCATGATGACGCTCCGCGCCGCCCTCTACAAGTCGAAAAACCTGCCCGCCATCCTCACCGGCATGAAGTACGGCCTCAGCAACGTGGTGAACTACGCCCGTAAATTCGGCATCAAGCGCGCACCGCTCATGGCGGTCCCGAGCCTCGCCCTGGGTTCCGTCGGCGCAACCCTCATGGAAATGACGTCCGCCTACACGGTGTTCCCCAACGGCGGTAACCGCATCGAGCCCTACATGATCGAATCCATCGTGGACCGCAACGGCGAAGTCATCGAGAAGAATTCCAAGGTCGAACACGAAGTGCTCCGTCCGGCATCGGCATACCTGATGGTCGACATGCTCAAGGACGTGAACGTCCGCGGTACGGCGGCACGTGTATGGGCCAGCGGATTCACGCACCCGAGCGGCGGCAAGACCGGTACGACGAACGACTACACCGACGCCTGGTACATCGGCTTTACCAAGCAGTACACCATGGGCGTGTGGATCGGTTCCGACAGTCCGGGCACCATGGGCGCAGGCCATACCGGCACCGAAGACGCTCTTCCCATCTGGATCGCCACGATGAAGCAGCTGCACAAGGACCTCCCGCGCAAGCCGTTCCCCGTGCCTAAGGGAGTCGTGAGCCGCGGCATCTGCAACCACACAGGAAAGATTGCCGGCGAGTTCTGCAACTCCAAAACGTACTGCCTCTACACCGCAGGCTACGCGCCCGAAGAGATGTGCGACGGCAACCACTTCGAAGTCAAGACGAAGTCCGCCGACGACGCGACGCTCTTCAGCAACAAGAACGCCGCCAAGGGCGTCATCACCGACCCCAAGGACAAGAAGAGCGGCCCGGTGAAAAAGAGCGCAAGAAAGATGTTCTAGCCTGCCAAAACGCATCGGCAAAACACCATTTACGGCGAGGCTTTTTTGCCTCGTCTTTTTTGTAGAATTATTTTTTCAAGATTGCGTTTTCCCCTTGATTTTAAAGGGGTTGCGTGATTTCGTCCCTTAACAAAAATCTTAAATTTTTCTATCTTTTATGCCCATGGAATGGCCGCGCAACATAAAGACCCTGACGACTGACGAGCTCAAAGCTTGGCTCAGGGACGTCAACGAAAAGCAGTACCGCGCCGACCAGATCCAAAAATGGCTATTTTGCCAGCAGGTGCGCAGCTACGACGAGATGGTGAACGTCCCGCCGGCACTGCGCGAAAAGATGGCCGGGCAGTTCAGCTTGCTCGCCCTCAAGGAAAACCAGCACCTGGTCTCTACCGACGGGACCGTCAAATGGCTGCTGGAGACCTGGGACGGCCACCATATCGAAACCGTGATGATTCCCGCGAACGGCCGCTTTTCCGTATGCGTGTCGACGCAGATCGGCTGCGCACAGAACTGCGCGTTCTGCCGTACCGCCAAGATGGGATTCACCCGCAACCTCGAAGCCGGCGAGATCCTCGAAGAAATCCTCACCGTCAACTGGTACCTCAAGGACAACGGCATCCTCGACGAGGAAGGCAAAATCGCGCAGGTCACGAACATCATCTTCATGGGCATGGGCGAACCGCTCAACAACCTGGAGCAGGTCCACCGCGTCTGCTGCACGCTGCACAACCAGAAGCTCTTCAACATGGGCTCCAAACGCATGACCGTCAGCACCTCGGGTGTCGTCCCCAAGATGAAGGAACTCGTCGACCGCAACACGCCCTGCTGCCTCGCCGTGAGCCTCAACAGCACGAACAACGAATACCGTTCGTCCGTGATGCCCGTGAACAAGGTGTGGCCCATCGAAAAGCTTCTGGAAGCCGTCGACGATTACATCCGCCGCACCGACAACTACGTGACCTTCGAATTCGTGCTCATCCAGGGCATCACCTGCACCCCGAAGGCCGCCAAGGAACTTATCCGCATTTGCGCACCGCGCCGCGTCAAGGTGAACGCCATCGTCTTAAACGACGGCGACGACCCGACGCTGCACGCCCCGACCCCCGAAGAGGTCGAAGATTTTCTCGCAGCAGTGCGAGCCGCTGAAGTACAAATAACGATCCGCAATCCCCGCGGCAGGGACATCCTCGCCGCCTGTGGGCAACTCGCGTACAAAAAGGAAGGTAAAAAATGTTAACGCAAAACCTCCCGGAATTTTGGGACAACCTTTATGCCGAAGGCAAGGATTACTGGAATTTCAAGAAGGCCACCCCGGCCCTGCTTGAATTCTTCAAGCATCCCTCCTGCCCCGCAACGGGTTCCGTATTGATTCCCGGCGCAGGCTTCGGCTACGATGCAGAAGCCTGGGCGGAACGTGGTCACGAAGTTCTCGCCGTAGACTTTGCCCCGACAGCTGTGGACGAACTTGATCACTTGAGCCGCAAGCACAAGAACCTGCACTCGCTGGACCTCGACCTGTTCTCGCTCTCGCCCAAGGACGCAAAGCGCGGCGGTCAGCTGTTCGACATCGTTTACGATTACGGTGCATTCTCCGCCATCCATCCCGGACGTCGCGACGAATTTTTCGAAGTCTGCTACAAGATGCTCAAGGACGACGGCCTGTTCATCTGCCTCATGTACCCGCTCATGAACGGCAAGACGCTGCAGGGCCCCCCGCACTGCACCAGCGAAGGCGAACTCATGGCCCGCCTGGGCGGCGTGTTCGAAGTGGAGGAACGCATTCCCGCGGTGAACAGCATTCCCGGCCGCGAAGGCAAGGAAGAATTCTGGCTCATGAGGAAAGTTGTTTAAGTCTAGACGAAAGGACGGGCCTACGGCCCTACAGACGAGAGACGAGAGAATTATATTTTTTGATTAAAAACAAACACAAGGATTAAACTATGTCTAAAGATTTATGCCCCTGCGGTAGCGGAAAAGAATACGGCGAATGCTGCGAACCCATCATCAAGGGAACGGCCCTTGCCGCCTCCCCCGAAGCCCTGATGCGTTCCCGCTACACGGCCTACGCCAAGCACGAAATCAAGTGGCTCAAGGATTCTCTCGAAGCGACGCAGCGCAGCGACTTCGACGAACCGAGCGTGACCGCCTGGAGCAACGACTCCGAATGGCTCGGCATCGAAATCAAGCAGACCAAGACCGAAGAAGAAAAGAACATCGGCTGGGTCGAATTCATCGCCCGCTTCAAGCAGGGCAACGTCACCCGCAACCACCACGAACTCGGCGAGTTCCACAAGGTGGGCGGCGCATGGTTCTTCTACGACGGCCGTGCAGTGAAGCAGGAAACCGTCCGCCACGAAGGTCCCGTCGTTGGCCGCAACGACCCGTGCCCGTGCGGATCCGGCAAGAAGTACAAGAAGTGCTGCGGCGCTGGCAAATAATTTAAAAGGGATAAAATGTTCAAAGTTTTTGTTGACGGCGAAGCAGGAACGACCGGCCTGCAGATTTACGAGAGACTCGCGAAGCGCAACGACATCGAAGTGCTGCGCATTTCCGCCGAACTCCGCAAGGATGTAAACGAACGCAAGCGACTCATCAACGAGTCCGACGTGACGTTCCTTTGCCTGCCCGACGCGGCCGCGATTGAAAGCGCCGCCCTCTGCGAAAACCCGAACACCTGCGTGATCGACGCTTCCACGGCGCACCGCGTGAACCCCGACTGGACGTACGGGATGCCCGAACTCAGCGCGGCCCAGCGCGAAGCCATCTCGAAGAGCAAGCGCATCGCGAACCCCGGCTGTCACGCATCGGGATTCATCCTCGGCGTGTACCCGCTCGTTGCCGCAGGCGTGCTCCCGAAGAGCGCGAACGTCTCCGCCTACAGCATCACCGGCTATTCCGGCGGCGGCAAGAAGCTCATCGCCGAATACGAAGACGCCGCAGCGATGGAGCACAAGGCCGGCGAATCGAAGGCCATCATGGCCCCCGCCCCCTATGCGCTCGCGCTCAGCCACAAGCACCTTCCCGAGATGAAGAAGTACTGCGAACTTGAGAACACGCCGTTCTTCAACCCGGTGCTCGGCCCCTTCTACAAGGGCATGGCCGTGACGGTCTCCATCTTCGCGAACACGCTCACCAAGAAGCTTAACCCCGAAGGCCTCACCGAAGTTTTGGCGAAGCACTACGAAGGCAGCCGCTTCGTGAAGGTGATGCCCTACGAGGCGGCCCCCGTGCTGTTCAACGGAAGGCTCGACCCCACCGTCTGCAACGACACGAACAACGCCCGCATTCAGGTTTTCGGCAACGAAGACGTGATGCAGGTGACGACGATTATCGACAACCTCGGCAAGGGTGCGAGCGGCGCCGCCATCCAGAACATGAACATCGCGCTCGGCCTGGACGAAAGCATCAGCTTGGTATAGACAAGAAAACGGGCCACGCCCTACAGACGAGAGACGAGAGAATGTTTTTAGACGAGAAATCCATCGAAGTACGTTCCGGCAAGGGTGGCGACGGCATCGTCAGTTTCCACCGTGAAAAGTTCGTGCCCCTGGGCGGACCCGACGGCGGGGACGGCGGGCGCGGCGGTCACGTGATACTGCGCGTGAACGAACAATACTCCACGCTCCTCGACATGGGCAACGCACGCCTGTACAAGGCGAAGAACGGCCAGCCCGGCGGCGCGAAGCGCTGCACAGGGGCATCGGCGGAAGACCTCGTCGTGGATGTCCCGCGCGGCACCATCGTGAAGGATGCCGACGGTCGAATCCTCGCCGACCTCACCGAAGCGGGCCAGAAGTGGATCGCCGCACGCGGCGGCAAGGGCGGCATGGGCAACCAGCATTTCGCCACACCCAAGGTGCAGGCTCCGCGCAAGTGCACGCCCGGCGAGAAGGGCGAAAAGCGCGAACTCTTCCTGGAACTCAAGCTCATGGCCGACGTCGGCCTCGTAGGTTTCCCGAACGCGGGCAAGTCGAGCCTCGTCAACAAGATTTCTAGCGGCCGTCCGAAGGTCGGGGACTACCCGTTCACCACGCTCGAACCGGTGCTCGGCATCGTGCAGATGAACGGCCACAGCTTCGTGGTGGCGGACATTCCTGGGCTCCTGGAAGGCGCGAGCGAGGGCAAGGGCCTCGGTCACCAGTTCCTCAAGCACATCGAGCGCACGCACACGCTGCTCTTCGTCATCGACGGATTTGCCGAGAACGCCTACGAGCAGTTCACCGTCCTCAAGGACGAGCTCAAGGCGTTCCACCCCAAGCTGGCCCAGAAACCGTACGTCATCGCCCTGAACAAGAGCGACCTCGGAATCGACGCCGCGATCAAGAAATTCAAGGCCCACAAGGAAAAATTCGTCATCACTTCGGCCGTTACGGGCGACGGATGCCACGATTTGGCCGTCGAACTGGACCAGGCCGTCCCCCATAAGCAGAAAAAACGCTCCGGATGGTCTTCCAAAGTTTGACTTTTATCCGAAAATTTTATAAATATAGATAGTAAGTTCTTGATTTTTACGGAGTTACGCTAATGGCGGCTATCAAGGGAAACATTACGAAAAAGGATATCGTCGAAGATATCTCGGCACGTACCGGCCTGACCCAGGTCGATACCAAGGCTATTGTCGAATGTTTCCTGGACTCCATCATCAAGGCTATGTCCAACGGGAACAACATCGAGATTCGTGGCTTTGGCCGTTTCAAGATCAAGGAACGCAAGGAACGCCTCGCCAGGAACCCGCGCACCGGCGAATCCGTGAAGGTCGACGCCGGCATCAAGCCCGTCTTCGAAGCCAGCCGCGAACTCACAAAACTTCTGAACGATGTCGTTTCGGACGTCATTCCCGAAGAGATGACCACGCGTACCGATGGCTAACAAAGAGCAGAAGACACCAATCATCCAGAACCGCAAGGCCAATCACCTTTACTTCGTCGACGAGACGTTCGAAGTAGGTATCATGCTTATTGGCTCCGAGGTCAAGTCCATCCGCGACGGCAAGTGCACCCTGGGAGAAGCCTGGGTCGACATCGACGAAAGCAAGAACGAACTCTGGCTCGTCGGGGCGCATATCGACGAATACCTGTTCGCGAACAGGTTCAACCACTTCCCCGCCCGCCGCCGCAAACTGCTGGCCCACGTACACGAAATTCAGAAAATGCGCAAGGCGAAGGAGCAGAAAGGCTGCACCATCGTCCCGCTCAAGATGTATTTTAAGAAAAGAATTGCAAAACTTGAAGTAGGAATATGCCGAGGCAAGGATCAACGCGACAAGCGACAGGACATCATCAATCGCGACGCCAAACTCGAAATAGCGCGCATTGCAAAGGCCCATCGCTAATTTTGGTATTGTTGCTAATGGTCTGCTGGACGTTCGTCCAAGCAGATGTCAGCGGCCGTGTTGATGTCGAGACGGCGGCAAAGGAACACGGGCTTGCGTTCCACTGGTTCCCCGTACAAAAAACATTCATCCTGGAAAAGGCGAAGGACACCGTGCGCTTCGCCATCGACATGCCGTTCGCGACCTACAAGGGCAAGTCGGTAGAACTCACCAAGGCACCCATTATCGAGAACGGCCATATCCAGATCGTCGCAGCGGATATCGCCAAGGTCCTCGGTTCGCAGTCCGCCAAGGCCGCCGAGACGAAAGCCCCCGAGGCAAAGACATCCGACAAGCCGGCACAGAAGGTGGCCGCGTCCAAGAACGAGACCGCCGGCACCCGCGAAGTCCGCACCATCGTCATCGACCCCGGACACGGAGGCAAGGACCCCGGAGCGCAAGGCAAGAAGGCCAACGAAAAGGACATCGTCCTCGCCGTCGCCAAGCTGTTGCGCACCGAACTCGAGAAAGAAGGATTCAACGTCAAGCTCACCCGCGAAAAGGACGTGTTCATCGAACTCGGCGAACGCGCCAATCTCGCCAACAAGTGGGACGGCGACCTGTTCGTGAGCCTGCACTGCAACGCCATCGACGCGAACGCCGAACGCAAGAAAATCATCCACGGCTACCACTTCTACGTGCTCCGCGCCCCGGAAAGCGAAGAAGACAAGGCCATCGCCCGCCGCGAAAACAAGGTGGCCACGCTCTACGGCGAGAAGAACGCCAAGGAAGAACTCTCCCCCCTCGAATGGTTTAAGCTTGAAGCCCGCCTAGAGAAGTACAAACAGAACAGCTACATGTTCACCGAGGAACTGCTGAAGAGTTTCGACGGAGGAAAGATCGTCAAGCAGGCGAACGGCGTGGGCGGTGCCGGGTTCATGGTCCTTGTCGGCGCCATGATGCCCGCCGTACTCATCGAACTAGGATTCATCAGCAACCTCGACGACGAGGCCTACATGATGACAGCCAAGGGACAGCAGGACCTGGCCGAACGCGTCGCCAAGGCGGTCACGAACTACAAGGCCGCCGTGCACAGCTACCGCGAAACCCTCGGGCACTAGCTACTTCACCATCATCGAATTCGTAAATCCGGTCGTCTTGTCGTACTTCAACAGGAACAAGTACGAATCCGTCTGTATGTACTGGACCGGGGCCCATTCCTTGGTAATGTGGAACTGAGCGTAATCCGTCTCGGACGGCAGCTTGTCCATCGAAGACGTGCGCATGAGCAGATTGCTCTGTTTTACTTTATCGAACTTCATCGCCACGGGACCGTTGTGGAGCTTTTCGATTTTCCAGTCCTGCACATCGTTCGAGGACAGCTTGAAGCAACCGCCGAACACAAGGTATTCGTTCGTGGAGCCGGGCATAAAGTAGACCGTGTAACCGCTGTCGCGTTCCATGATATACGAATTGTAGACGATATTTAGTTTATCCGTAAAACGATTGAAAAATTGGTTAGCGGAATGGTTCGCCTCAACCAAGGCGAGCAGGCGGTCGTCCACAATATTCTTCTCGGTCAGGTCTTTCGTCAACCGGCCATTAATGAAATCGATACGCGCCACCTGGAAAAAGCGGTCGTTCTGATAACCGTAGAATACGGCATAGCCGTCCTGCAAGTCTCCCTGGGCCACGTAGCCCTCAAGTTTGTCCAATGCAGAAGGGTCAATGCTCCTGACGAGGGAATCCGAGGCAATCCATGCAATCCTGTCTTGCGAAGCGATTGTCGCGCCGACAGACTGGCGTTCTTCCAGGACCTTGAAATTTTCCGCATCCAACGCAGTGATAGAATGGGCCTGGCCCTGCACGGCCTTATTGGAAGCACAGCCGGAAAACAGGAACACCAGAACCAACGCAGACAGGATGAATTTCATGTAAGTATACACCTTTCGCCAAATATAAAAAAACCGATTGCATTGCGCAACCGGTTTTCAAATGAATCAAGATGACTCGAGCTCTCGTCACTCGCCTGCAGCGAGCAAG
>CAMZDZ010000086.1 GCA_947305535.1 uncultured Fibrobacter sp. | reverse complement strand
CGTGGAAGAATATTGTTCTCCGCGAAATCGCCCCGGCGATGCCGGGCGCCAAGCCGCTGGAAATAGCGAAGATGTGCAAGCCGGCGATAACGGCTGCCGAGGTCACGGAAATACTGAACTTCCTCATCAAGTCGGGCTTGCTCGAAAAGGGGCCCGACGGCTCTTACCGCCAGACGAACAGGACCCTTTTCATGGATTCGTTCGACGTGAAGGCCCTGGCCGCGCAAGATTTGCAGGTGCAGATGGGCGAACTGGCTGTCGACGCTATCAAGAACATGCCTAAGAGCGAGCGCAATATGAGCGGCCTGACTCTTGGTCTTACGGAACGCTCCCATGGACGGATTGAGCAGGAGATTGTTGAATTCCGCCGCCGTATCATGGCGATTGCGACAGAGGATGCCGAAACGGAACGGGTATACAGGTTGAACCTGCAGCTCTTCCCGTTGTCCGAAAAAATTAATAGGGGGAAAGATGAAAAAGATGCGTAGCAGTCTTTTCGTGGTTGCCGTTTGCGCGGGGGCTATGTTTTTTGCGTGCTCTGAGGGCACGGACGATGTCGCCGGTGGCGCCGTCGAGGACATGGGCATTGTCGCGCAGATAGATACCGTATTTGTCCACGACTCGATAAAGGTCAAGGTAAGGGATACGGTGAAAGTCAAGGTGAAGGACACCATCGTAGTCAAGGATACGGTGAACTCGAAGGACACCGTCGTTGTCAAGGACACGGTGAACTCGAAAGATACCGTTGTCGTGAAGGATACGGTGAATACGAAGGATACCGTGGTTGTCCGCGATACCGTCTCGTCTAAGGACACGGCCTACGTTCTTAAGAAGGGCGCAGTTTCCGGCGTGGCGCAAAAGGGGCCTTTTGTGAAAGGCTCTAGCGTGAAGCTCTTTGAACTGGACGGCAGGGACTCGCTAAAGCAGACGGGTCGGTCCTTCAAGGACTCGGTTTCGTCGGACGACGGCTCGTTCAAGATCAAGAACGTCTCCTTGGTCTCTCCGTATGTGTTGGTGACGGCGACGGGAGCGTACCGTCAGGAAATAGACGGCAAGAAGTCCGGATCGTCCATTACGCTGCGGGCCCTTTCGAAAGTGGGCGGCAGCAATACTACCGTGAACGTGAACCTGATTACTCATCTGGAATACGAACGCGTTGTCTACCTCCTCAAGAAGGACTCTAGAATGGATCTTTCCGAAGCCAAGAGACGCGCGGAAAAGGAAATATTCGCGATATTCAACATCGACGCGGATTCGTTCGGCTATTCGGAAGACTTGAATATCTTCGGTAGTGAAAATGCAGATGCTGCCTTGCTGGCCGTCTCGGTGATGCTCTCGGCGGATTACTCCGCGCAGGAAATTGCGGATCGCCTGACCGCCATAAGCGAGGACTTGGCCAAGGACGGAACCTGGGATGACGAGGATACGCAGGATTCCATTGCCACCTGGGCTATGAACGCCGACCTGGACGGAACCTTGTCGACCATCAGGAGCAATGTCGCTTCTTGGAAGGTTGGCGAGAACGTACCTGACTTTGAAAAGTACGTGCGCAAGTTCTGGAGTGAAAGATTCGGCATTGGCGAGTGTGGCGAGGGAGTCTCCGTGGGTACGGTGAAGACGTTGCCTGAAGGCGTTACTGCGAACAATGGGAAGAGCCGTTACATCTGTGTCGACTCTGCCGGTGTCGGCATGGTCTGGCGTGTCGCCAGTAAAATCGAAGCAGATACGATGGGGCTTGGCCGCGGTTATTCCGAAGGGTATATGCGTAAGGGCCTTGTCAATACAGCTACCATGTACGTGTTCGATAACGGGGCTTTCCGTGTGGCCGACGAGCGTGAACTGTACCTGAACAAGGGTTGCACAAAAAAGCTCCAGGGAACGTCTTTCGAATACGGGCGTTCCGCCTTTGTTTGCTCGAGCGGCTTGTGGGAATTCGATTTGGACAATACTGAAAAGGGAAATGTGGTTGATATGCGCGATACGACTAACTATAAAACCGTCGGTATCGGCAACCAGGTCTGGATGAGCGAAAATGTGAGGAATTTCTTTTACAACGTGGATCTGTGTTTCTTGCAAGAAGCGGCAAATTGCATGTACAATGGGGCGACGATGCCGATATATGTTGCTCTTGACGGTCGGTTGATTACGGATTCGGCGACCTTTGCGAATCCTCCGAAGGGCCTTTGTGGCGGTAGCAAGCTCGATAATTGCGTCTTGAAGGATGAGCATCAAGGGATATGCCCGCATGGTTTCCACATTCCGAGCTGGTCCGAGTTCCAGGAATTGATAGAGTTCGTTGACCTGTTCAACGGGAGCGAAAGCGTTGCGACGTCCTTGAAGTCGAAGTCGGGGTGGGCCGATACAAAAAAGAATGGGACGGATCGTTTTGGCTTCAATGCGTTCCCTGCGGGATGGGAGAATTTTAACGAAGATTATAGTGGTCGCGAGGTGCATAATTCTGGCGTGGAGGCCATGTTCTGGGTGAAACCGGAAAGCAAAAACAGCATTCATAACAGGACGACGTACTTCCGCGTGTCCGATACGGCGGCGTTGGAAAAGTTCGATAATAATCTTGAAGCGCTGCTCTATGTCCGCTGCGTAGAGAACCGCTCAAAATGAGTTTTCTAACACCTCTCCTTAAAGGGGCGCTTCGGCGCCTCTTTTTTTTGTGTAAAAACATCCTCGCTTGTGTTCTAAAAATATTCTAAAATTTTGCTTAATTTTGCAAAAATGCTTAAAATTGTGTAAAAATGAATAAAAAGTGTTCTAAACTATTGATATTTTTTAAAAATCGGTTTATATTTGTTGTCGAATCAATGAAATCCTGCGAGGATTTCGCTCAAAAGAAGAATTTGGAAAAAGGAGAAAAAATGAAAAAGATGCACAACAACCTCTTCTTGGCCACGGCCTGCGCGGGTGCGATGTTCATGGCGTGTTCCGAGGAGTCGGATTCGGTCGCCAATAGCGTTGCCGACGATTCCGAAATCGTTGCGGAACAGGATACCGTCTTCATTCACGATTCAGTGAAAGTCAAGGTGAAAGTCAAGGATACGGTTGTCGTCAATGACACGTTGATTCTTAGGGATACCGTGAATACGAAGGACACGGTCTTTGTCAAGGATGCTGCGGATGAAGATGAAAAGGAGTTCATCTTTGACAAGGGCTCGATTTCCGGCGTGTCGCAGAAGGGTCCGTTTGTGAAGGGCTCCAGCGTGACGGTTTTCGAGCTGGACGGCACGAATTCGCTGAACCAGACGGGCCGTTCCTTCAACGGGACGATCTCCTCGAACGACGGCGCGTTCAAGGTCAAGAATGTGTCCTTGGTTTCTTCTTATGTGCACCTGACGGCGACGGGCGCCTTCCGGGACGAAATGACCGGGAACAAGTCCGAAAACTCCATCACGCTCCGCGCCCTTTCCGATCTGGATGGTGGACGTTCCAGCGTGAACGTGAACCTGGTGACGCACCTGGAATACGACCGCGTGGCGCACCTCCTCGATGAAAATCCCGAGATGACGCTTGCCGAAGCCAAGGAACAGGCGGAAAAGGAAATCTTCGGCATGTTCTATATCGATGCAGGCAAGTTCGGCTATTCGGAGGACCTGGACATCTTCGGCAAGGACGAAGCCAATGCCGCCCTGCTTGCGATTTCGGTGATGCTCCCGATGGGAAATTCCTCCACTGAAATTATGGAACGCCTTACCGCTTTGGGCGAGGACATGGCCGAAGACGGAACCTGGGACGACAAGGGAACGCTGGATTCCATGGCCTTCTGGGCGCAGGGACTTGATTTGGACGAGAAATTGCCGGACATCAGGGATAACATCCTTTCGTGGAATATCAGCAAGGATGTGCCCGGCTTTGAAAAGTACGTACGCCTGTTCTGGAACAAGTACTTTGGGTTTGGCGAGTGCGGCAAGGACGAGCCCGTGGGTACGGTGAAAAATATGCCCAAGGGCGCTGCCGTGAAGGATGCGATGGTCCGCTATACCTGCGTGGATTCCGCCGCGGTGGGCAAGGTGTGGCGCGTTGCCGATGACGTCGAAAAGGATACGATGGGCCTTGGCCGCGAATTCGAGGAAGGCGAAATGCACAAGGGCCTTGTCAACAAGGATAGCGTGTATGTGTTCGACAATGGCGGCTTTAGGCATGCCGATGCCCGCGAACTCTACTTGAATAAGAGCTGCACGAAGGCGCTTGAAGGTACGGCTCTTGATTATGAACATTCCGCCTATGTTTGCACGAATGGCTTGTGGGAATTTGATCTGGAAAATTCCGAAAAAGGGACTGTGAATGACGCCTTTGATGACCATGTCTACAAGACGGTCGGCATTGGGGGGCAGGTTTGGATGGCCGAGAACGTGAAGTACAATTTTGGCCTCGATAAGTTCTGTTACGATGAAAATCCTGATAATTGCGAGAAATATGGTGCCATTCATGAATTTGTCACAGCTCTAGATGGTTTTTATGTTGATCCTGGAAGTGATGAGTACGTTAAAGATCTTTCTGGAGATGAAGTTAATATGTGTAGCTATGAGAGAGGAAAGTGTATTGTGCCAAAAGTGCAACAGGGCATTTGTCCGGTAGGTTTCCATATCCCGAATGAAGATGATTTCAATCAACTGAAGAACTATGTGGGTCTGTTTAATGATGGTGAAGGCATAGTTGCGTCATTAAGGTCTAAAGATGGATGGACCGATGCTAGTGCCTCCGGGACAGATCGATTTGGATTCAATGCATATCCCGCTGGATGGTGTGATCTTGCACATTATTACATTAAAAATGATCAACCGGTAGGGAAATCAAACATATTTATTGTTAATGCTCGTTCAAAGTTTGTGATGTTTGATGCAGATGAAGGCAATATTGTTCCTTACTCCAAAGGGTACCCCTTAGCTTACGTCCGCTGCGTGAAGAATGGTATTTAATCATAATACTCCTAACTCCTCATCTTAAAGGGGGCGCCCGTGCGCCTCCTTTTCGGTGTGAAATTTCTAGATTTGTATTCATGATCAGCATTACCAAGCTTTTGATGGATACCCCGAACTACGGTGACCAGCTGCGTTACGAACCGCGCGCCCACGAATGCAAGAACGGCGTGGCTCCCGGCCGCGGCCCCGTGGTGGTGTGGAACTGCACCAAGACCTGTAACCTGAGCTGTGTACATTGTTACGCCCGTTCCGAGGCCATCAAGTACCAGAACGAACTTTCTCACGAAGAGGGAATTGCCCTCATTGACCAGCTGGCCGCTTTCAACGTGCCCGTCATCTTGTTCAGCGGCGGCGAACCGCTGCTGCGTCCGGACTTCTTTGAACTCGCGAACTATGCGGCAAGCAAGGGAATCCGCCCGACCATCAGCACGAACGGCACCTGCATTACGCCCGATGTCGCCCAGAAACTCAAGGACATGGGCGTGGGCTATGTGGGTATTAGCCTTGATGGCTGCGAAGCGACGCACGACAAGTTCCGCGGCAAGGAAGGCGCCTACAGGCTCGCTCTCCGGGGCATCCGCAATTGCGTGGCGACGGGCCAGAAGGTGGGTCTCCGCTTCACGATTACGCGTTATAACGTACAAGACCTGAACGCGATTTTCGACCTGCTCGAAAGCGAGAATATCGACCGCGTGTGCTTCTACCACCTGGTGTACAGCGGGCGCGGCTCCGCGATGGTCGCAAACGACTTGAACCACGAAGAAAGCCGCAAGGCGATGGACCTGATTATCGACCGCACGCTCGACTTCAAGAAGCGCGGCATCGACAAGGAAATCTTGACCGTCGACAACCATGCCGACGCCGTCTACCTGTACCTGCGCATGAAGCGTGAGGACCCGGCCCGTGCAGAAAAGGTGCTGGAACTCATCCAGCGTAACGGCGGCAACCGCAGCGGCATGGCTTTCGGCAACATCGACAGCATTGGTAACGTTCACCCGGACCAGTTTACGCAGTACATCACGCTCGGCAACGTTCGCGAGCGCAGCTTCGGCGAAATCTGGAGCGACGAGAGCAACCCGATCATGGCGGGCCTCAAGAACAGGAAGCCCATCCTGAAGGGGCGCTGCCCCAAGTGTGCCTACCTGAACCTTTGCAACGGCAACTTCCGCACTCGCGCCGAAGCCGTGACCGGCGACTTCTGGGAACAGGATCCGGCATGCTACTTGACGGATGAGGAAATAGTAAATGTGTAATGAGGCTCGGGGTTCGAGGCTCGAGGCTCCAGGCCCCTATTATTCTCTCTCGTCTCTCGTCAACAACCCCTAACCACTATTTACTAACCACTATCTACTTCCAACTTCCTACTCTTCCCACATGACAGCCCTTGAACAACGTCTTCTCGATATCATCCAGGACGCCTTCCCGCTGGAAGAGCGCCCGTACCGGGTGATTGCGGATATGTTGAATTCGCAGGGGGATAGTTGCGAACAGCCTGCTCGGCAAACGGTCTCTGAACAGCAGGTCTTTGAAGCGGTCGAGAATCTTCGCATATCGGGTGTCATCCGCCGTATCGGTGGCGTGTACGATTCCAAGAAGTTGGGCTTTATCTCTAGGCTTTGTGCGGGGAAGGTTCCGACTGTCGCGACGGGGGCTTCGGACGATTCGGCCCTCGACAAGTTCGCTGCCGCGGTGAACGCGGTCACGGCCATCACGCACAACTACGTGCGCACCCACGAATACAACGTATGGTTTACCGTCATCGCCGAAAACGAGGCGGAAGTACAGAAAGTTGTGGACACACTTTGCGCCGAAACTGATTTGCATGACGTCCACGTACTCTCGGTCACGAAAAAGTTCAAGATAGACACGGTGATGACTCGTGGCCCTCGCATGTCATTGCGAGCGGAACAAGGTGGAGCGAAGCAATCTATAGCGGCGTTATCACAGTCCGACCGAGCCCGCATCCGCATTGCTTGTGGCGACATTCCGCACACGCTTGCGCCTTTCAAGGACTGGGGCGTTTCGGTTGAAGAACTCCGCGACGATCTCGCTCAAAAGAGAATGCGCCGTTTTGGCGCAATCCTTAGGCACCAGCAGGCGGGCTTCGCGCATAATGCGATGGTCTGCTTTTGCCTGGACGGTTGCTCCTGTCATCCCCGCGCAGGCGGGGATCTCCTTGCGAAAAATCCCCACGTGTCCCATTGCTACGAACGGCCAGCGTTCGAAGGTTTCCCGTACACGCTCTATGCCATGATGCACGCGCAGTCTCCCAAAGACCTGCAGCACTACATAAAAGAAGCTGCAACATCCATCGACAATCCGGATTACGTTGTTCTCTATTCCGTGCGCGAACTCAAGAAGACGAGCTTCGAGTTCTTTGCTTGATTTACAATAGGTTCAATTTTAAGCCGAAACGGTGCCCTGTCTCGAATCCGAACAGGGTGCCTTCGTTGATTTCGTAGTTGAAACCGAAACCCAGGTGCTTCTCGAACAATTCGAAGTGCCGGATGAGTTCGAGTTTCATTTTTGCGCCTTGGTACTTGTCCTTCATGGCCTGGTAGGACTTGTCGAGATTCTTGTTCCTGGATTCCTTGATTCTCGCCTGGTACAGGAATACGCTTTCGAGCGTCCATCCGGTTTGCATGTGGTCGACCCAAAGGAATTTTAGGATCAACGATGCCTTCGCGCCAATTTCATCCCCGGGCTTGTAGTTTGCGTCTTCGAGGAACGTGTTGTAGCGTAACGAAATGCCTCCGAGCAGGTGCTTGGTGATGTCCATGAATGCGAACGGTTCCAGGTTTATTCTGTGGAAGCGGTTCTTCTGGGAACCTTCGCCGGGAGGGAATCTCCAGTTGAAATCTAAACCGAAATTGTTCAGGAAGAGCGCCTTGGCTCCAAGGTAGGTTTCGTTGAACCCGTTCACGTGCAGGTTGCAGTAGTTGTGTTCGTAACCTTTGGTCGACATCTCGTAGCTGTAGCTCATGAACCGGAACGATGCGTCTGAGTACAGGCTGAACCATTCAAGGGGCGCGACTTCCAGGGAGGCGGTTGCGTCTACGCTGTAGATGTCGTCGATTAATTCGAAAACTCCCGCAGTGGATAGCGATGTTGTCGGCGGTCGTATGGAATGCAGTGTTTCCGTGGCCCAGACGATAATGGGACACAAGGCGAGAAAACAACTGCTTAACTTGAACATGATGCCAAAATATAAAAAGCATGAGCGAAAACTTTTGTATTTTGTTTCTGATTTATGGAATTGACGAGGCTCATCCCGATTTTATTGATGTGCGCATCCTTCTTTTTTGGGGGATGTTATTGGGAGGAGACGGAAAGTGATCCGGATTATTTGCCCCTGGACGATTCGGAATACCCCTATGCGGGACTACCGAGGATTGTCATCGAGACGGAGGACTTTGCGCGTGTTCGTGACCGCGAGACGGAACATCGTTCCCATTTCCAGATTTACGGTGAGCGGCGGCCGGAAAGCGAAGTTCTGCCGCTGAACCTCCATGGCCGCGGGAATTCCAGCTTCAAGATGCCCAAGTACGGAATGAAACTAGAATTTGCGGACAAGGTATCCCTGTTTGGGATGCCTAAGAGCAGGGACTGGGTCCTTATCGGGAACTTTGGCGACAAGACGCATTTGCGCAATTACATGGCGTTCCGGCTGTCGGAATGGTTGGGGGCGAGCTACACCCCGAAGGCCTGCTATGTCGAACTTTACCTGAACCGCGAATACATGGGACTCTTCCTCCTTTCCGAATCTATAAAGGTGGCGAAGAATCGCGTCAATATCCCGGAAAACGAATCGAGTTTCCTTTTCGAGAAAGAGGGCGAAAAGAAGTATGACGACCCCTATATCGTGACGGGGGAGGACAACATTTTTCATATCCGGTCGCCGCATAATCCATCCGATTCCGCCCTGGATTTGCTGCTGAACCACCTGAATAGTTTCGAGTGGTATCTGTCCAATTCCGGTTGGAAGACTTCCGCCATTTCGGAGTGGATTGACTTGAATTCCTATGCGCTTTACTACTGGGTCCAGGAATACTCGAAGAACGAGGACGGCAATTTTGCGCGAAGCATTTTCATGACCTGGGAAAACGGCGGGCCTATCCGTTTCGGGCCTCTCTGGGATTTTGACCTGGCCTTCGGAAATGAATCTCGCGAAGACGTGATGGCGGCGACATCGTGGTATATTCGCCAATACAGCTGGAACGCGAAGTTATTCTGGATTCCCGGAATGAAGGAGGC
Source organism: uncultured Fibrobacter sp. (assembly GCA_947305535.1). Taxonomy (GTDB): domain Bacteria; phylum Fibrobacterota; class Fibrobacteria; order Fibrobacterales; family Fibrobacteraceae; genus Fibrobacter. Next base: position 1,081 of record CAMZDZ010000086.1, on the reverse strand, counting down.
GATGGCGAATTATTGGATCGAGAACCGCGATAAGTTCAAGGCTTTGATAGATAGCGTCCCCGTGTACCGCGCCATTATCGAGAGGGCTTTGAAGAACGAATACAAGCGTTGGCCGGTCATCCGGAATACCGAAAACTGGGCGCTCAAGCTGCCTCACGACTCCTACGACGAGGCCGTGGAATACATGGTCCAGTGGATGAGGGAGCGCTACGACTGGATCGATAGCCAGCTTTAATTTTCTATTTTTGGATTATGCGCAAGATCTATATGGCAGGCATGAGCCACAAGGTGGCTGAAATCGCGGTCCGCGAGAAGTTTTACATCCCGATGGATGTGAAGACCGAGGCCCTGCAGAATTCCCCGTTTAACGAGCTCCTGATTCTTGCGACGTGCAACCGTACGGAAATTTACGTGGCGAGCGACCGCGACCTGGATGCCGGGGAACTCGTCCGGTACGTTTGCGGGCTTTCTCGCCAGAACTACGACGACTATGCCGGATTCTTCTACACGAAAGAAGGCGAGGACGTGGTGCATCACGTGATGAACGTCTGCGCTGGCCTGGATTCCGTGGCGGTGGGCGAGGACCATATATTGCACCAGATTGACCGCGCCTACGAGACGGCGCTCAAGCTGTGGGCTACGGGCAACACCCTGAACAAACTGTTCCAGGGAGCCATCCATACCACGAAGCGCATCAAGACCGAGACGAACCTGGGCAAGTTGAGCTGCAACATCCCCTTCCTCGCGATGAAGCAGATCCTCAAGACTTTCGGCGACCTGGAAAACCGGAGCGTCTACATTGTGGGGCTGGGCGAGATGGGCTCGCTCATGCTCAAGTACGTGCAGGAAAACACGACGAAGATTTTTGCGAGTAGCAAGACGTTCGCGAATGCGCAGAAGTATGCCGACGTGCTGACTCCTGTCCCGTTCGAGGACCGTTACGGAGCTATTGCCGATTGCGACGTGCTCGTGCTTTGCAGCGCATGCCATGAACCCATCGTCACGAAGAAAAATTTTGCCGAAGCAATCGGGACGCTCAAGGTCACTGAGTCGGTTGATGAGCCTGTCGAATCAGCCGAAG
>CAMZDZ010000085.1 GCA_947305535.1 uncultured Fibrobacter sp. | reverse complement strand
AGAAGGCATTCGGCGCGGACAAGGCCGCCGCCGACATCACCTACGACAAGAAGCGCTTTCTGGGCATGGTGCGCCAGCGCATCTTCCAGATTATGGGAAGCCTCGCCAAGCAGGACTTCACTACAGTTCTTGACAGCCTCGCCGACGACCTCGCCGAAGGCGAAATGCTCGCCGACGCAGAGGGAACGCCGTGGACCGAGAAGCGCCTGCTCGAAATCATGGCCGCCTACACCGCCGAACACCACAAGTTCCGCCTGGACGTGGAAGGACGTGCCCTCGCCCACACCATCGTCACTTACGAGGGCGACACGATGCACGTGCAGCAAATGCTCCAGGACGAAGAAGATTTCAACGACTGGAGCATCGATTTCGATATCAGTTTGAGCGACAGCCGCGAGGCGGGAATCCCGCTTTTGAAACTCGCAAGAATCGGGGAAGTTTAAACCGATCCGCCGAATTCGAAGCCGGCTTCTTCGACCGCCGTTTTCAGGGCAGCCTCGTCAATGTCGTCTTCGTCGTGCCACTTGACCTGCAGTTCCTTGCGGCTCACGTCGGCCTCGACGAAAACCACGCCATCCAACTTGAAGACGGCCTTCTCGACACAAGCCTTGCAATGACTGCAGCTCATGCCGAGAACCCTGTAGGTCTTGACCACCGGCTCGTCGTGTTCGCAGTGACCATCGCAATGTTCATGACCTTCATGATTGTGGTCATCGTGGCAATGGCACGCATCTCCATGTTCATGGCCTTCATGGTCATGGCCGCAACCGCAGCTTTCGTGATCACAGCCGCAGTGTCCGCCGCAACCCTTGTGCACAAACTTCGCATAAATCATGAACGCCGCCAGCAAGCCCGCGCAGATGTAATCGAATACACCTAAAGCACCGTGGCCGTGACATTCGGCGGAACCGTGTGGCAACATCGCCGAAAGGAAGGTATCCATGAAGAACGTATCGACAATCAGGCCGAAACCGATAGCGCCAACGGCAATGGATACCAGATAAGCCACCAGAGTACGCTTGCCGAAAGCCTTCCCCACCACGAGCATGCTCGCGATGCTCGTCGCAGGCCCGGCCATCAAAAGTACGAGGGCGGCACCGGGAGTAATTCCCTTCGCCACGAGGGCAAGCGCCAGCGGAATAGAGCCCGTCGCGCAGGTATACATCGGCATCGCCAGCACGAGAACGGCCAGCATGCAGAGCAGAGGGTATTCACGCAAAGCGAGGAATAGTTCGTTCGGGACAAACGCCGAAATCAAGGCGCCCAGCACAAGGCCGATGCAGAGCCACTTGCTCACGTCGCCCACCATGTTCACGAGCCCGTAGCGGAACGTCTCGGCCACCTTCTGCCCGAAGGTCATCTGGTGAACATCGCGCGACTCGCAACCACAGTGCCCGTGATGTTCATCGCCACACCCGCAATGATCGTGATGCTCATGTTCCTCTTCTTCGCAATGCCCGCAACCGCAGTGGTGGTCGGTATCGCAATCGTCAAAATCGACAGTTTCGTTCTGCACATGGACATTGTCCTGCTCCCCGCGGGAAGCAAAGTTCGTCAGCACGCCACCGAAAAGCGCCGTCACGAATGCCGCCACCGGACGTAATATTGCAAAAGGCAAGCCGAGCAGCGAGTATGTTGCCAGTATGGAATCCACGCCCGTCGCTGGAGTCGAGATGAGGAAGCTAACGCTCGCGCCCTTGCTCGCCCCTTCCTTGCGGAGCGCAATCGACGTGGGAATCACGCCGCAACTGCAAATCGGCAGCGGGACGCCAAAAAGTGCAGCCCACAGCACCGACATAAAATTGGACTTCGAAATCTTCGGGACATACAGGTGGTTTGGCACCCAAACGTGCAAAATTCCAGCAAGCAAAAAACCGAGCAGCAAGAACGGCGCCATCTCGGAGAAAAGCGTGACGAACTCGCGAACAAAAACCCAAAAAACAGATGCAAGCGATTCCATGTTTATTTCCCCTTCTTCTTGTGAAGGATATGGGTCAGGCCCGTATTGAAAATTTCACCGATGTGTTCGTCGTCGAGGGCGTAGAACATCTTGCGGCCTTCGCGGCGCGGCTTCACGAGGTTCGCCGTACGCAGGATTCTCAGCTGGTGGCTCACCACGGACTGCTCGAGCCCGAGCGTGTCGGCAATGTCGTTCACCGAAACGTCATGCTCCATCAGGAGCTGGATGATGCGGATTCGCGTCGTATCGCCGAAAATCCGGAAGAACTCCGAAAGTTCGAACAGGGTATCCAAATTCACGTTCTGCATGGCCTTACCTCGCCGCCTTGGCAAATTTCGCCAATTTGATATATGAACACATATTCATATTTTCATATTTAGATAAAAAACAGGGATTCGTCAAGAGGTTACACACACTTTTTTCATTTTTTCTACATTATTAGGCATGGAAAGCAATCTCAAAGGACGTTTTGCGGCGGTTCTTCCCGCTGGCGGACTCGGCAAGCGCATGGGCGGAAACATTCCCAAGCAGCTCATGCTCCTTGGCGGCAAACCCGTCTACCGCTATTGTCTGGAAACATTCCTCAAGATGGACGAAATCGCCGAGGTCGTGATGGCCGTCCCCGCCGACTGGAAGGATCATTTCGAAAAGGATTTCTCGCATCCCAAGTTGAAAATTGTCGTAGGCGGAGCCGAACGCTGGCAGTCCGTCGAAAACGGAGTGAAAGCCCTTACGAGCAAGGCCGAATACGCACTGGTCCATGACGTGGCTCGCCCCTTCATAAGCGAAGAAATTATCCGCGATGTCTGCAAAACACTCGTGACCAAAGGTTGCTGCCTCGTAGCAAAGCCCGCCGTAGACACAATCAAGATTGCCAAGGACGGCAAGGTCGAAAACACCATCGACAGGAACACCGTGTGGCTCGCGCAGACTCCGCAGGCTGCCCCCATCGCCCTCCTGAAAAAACTCTACGCCCGCATTGCCGCAGAGCCGTTGAACTTCACCCCCACCGACGAGGCGAGCATCCTCGAACATTTCGGCGAAAGCGTCTACATCGTGAAGGGCAACGCGGCAAACGACAAACTCACCACCCCCGAGGATTTTGAAATCTTCGCCCGTCGATAATTTTTCCCACCCCAAAAACACCTTTTTTAGGAAGTTTCAAGTTATTTTCGGCATTTTGACCAAGCCAGCAAGCAAAAACATTCTATCTTTAGACAGGTATACTACCAACGTATTTCCAGGTTTTATGGAGAAACTATGAAAAGAGCCACAACAATCGCATCTGCAATCCTTCTTGCAGCCACCTGCGTTTTCGCCCAGCAAGAGAACTCCACTGTCCAACAAACGACCATTCAACAGACCACGGTTCAACAAACCACCGTCCAACAAACAACCATCCAGCAGACGACAGTCCAGCAGGGCGCAATTGGCCAGCAGGATACGCTCTCCCAAATAGACCAGACAACGGCAGAACAGCCTAAGAAAGTGAGAAACGCTACAGCCGGCCTTGGCATCCGTGCCGACTACAACATAGCGAACCACTGGGGAACCGAGGAAATGAACGGAGCCAGCGACGAAGCCAGCGGATGGGGCTTCAACGTGGGTATTACCGCAAGATTCGAGATTATCGACGTGCTGTGGTTCACCCCGGAACTGCATTACGAATACTTCAAGCTGACCCAGGACTATGACGAAATCGAGGTCCAGTTCAAGCAGAGCAACCTTGTCCTCCCCTTATTGTTCAGGGCAGTTCTTCATCCGCGCGCCTACTTTGAAGTCGGTCCGCAATTCAGCCTCAAGCTCAGCGGCGATTTCGAATACGACGCTGAACGCGGCGACATCCACATTCCTGGTGCAGACGACATCAAGGTCGACAAGCCCCACGACTTCGACGACAATGTCGAACAAGCCACTCTCGCTTTCGGCGTCGACATGGGCATCGGCTTCTACATCATTCCCGACCGTCTGAGCGTCAACGCACGATTCTACGTAGGCCTCTCGGAACTCTATCCGGACGCAACAAGCATTATTCTCTACGAAGGCGAAAACAACATCGAAAACGGCAAAGTCGTTGCAGAAAAGTCCAAGGTCCTGGAAGGGACAAAGCTCCGTGCCATCAAGCTCGGCGCATCCTTCTGGTTCATCTAACCGATCAGCCATTAGCCAGGCAATCGCCAAGTACAAAAAAAGTCGTCATGATGACGACCTTTTTTGTTTCTATGTCCTTTCTGCTAAAAGTAGATGAATCCGCCAAACTTGATAAACACGCCTTCGCCATTGAAGATGGACTTGGTATCCGTAAAGAAGGAGTCACCAAGGGTGAATTCGCAGGCAACCAGGTCATCGTACTGAAGGCGCGTTCCAATCGAGGCGTTCACCTTGTCCGCGACACTCTGCTGGATAGTGTAATTTTTCCCGGAAGCCGCCTTGCCCCAGATGTAGCGAATCGCATTCCATTCATAATTCGCCTCCCCAAAGAACATCACATACTTGTTAAAGAGGACCTCGCTCACAATGTTCGGCACAATAGTCGCACCAAAATTGTACTGCGAGGTTTTAACAACCTTACCCGTCGAGTTGCGGGACTCCGTCTGGTCGAAGATGGTGATGGGGAACGACGTATTCAAGCCAAGATACAGGTTAGCCCTTTCTGTACGCAAAGCCGGCGTACCGTAGTTAAATACAGGCACAAAGGTCGTGCGGGAGTCCACATCCTCGTTCACGACACGGTCACCAACCTGATTCTCGTTCTCATGGCGAACAAACGCAACGCCCAAAGACCAGAAATGCTTCCGAGCCACGGGACCGTCGGACAAAATAAGAGAGCCCTCCAGGTCGCGATAGCGCTGTTCCACTTTAGGTCCATTATCCGGGGTGACATTCATCTCGTCGGCGAACGTGATCCAGTCCGCGCTGGCAGTAACCACATATCCGCCGAGAATCGCGGACAGGCTAGCGCCCCAATCATCGCCCGCATAGGAACCCTTCTTGCTTTCGTCCTTTTCGTCGATGGCAATCTGGCCTAGGCTCAAGCGCAAATCAGCAGCAAAGCCGCGGGCTGCGTAACCCAAGGTCGCTCGTCCAAGATCACCGGACAAATCCATCGCACCGAAGAAGCCGCCTAGGGCGACCACGCCTTTCTCTCCCGCCGGTTCGATATAGACAAATTTTTGTCCGGCAAGCTTGACAAGACGGTTCCTCAGCAAAAGGTCGACATTATCGGCAGCGGCCTCGTTTTCCACCATGTTATAGGCATTCCCGTGAACAACTGTAAAGGGAGTCTTGGGCGGTGGGCCCATCCTGGCCGGTTCCGGTCCCGCTTTGACTTCCGGCTTCGGCTGTTCAGCGACAGCAACCTGCGGCGCAGATTCCTGCACAACAGGTTTTGCCGGTTCAGCGACAGCTTCAGGGGCCTTTTCGGCCGGGGCAGGAGCCGGAGTGGGTGCCGGGGCAGGAGCCGGAGAAGGAGCGGGCATCGGTTCGTGAACAGGAAGCGATTCCTGGGCTTGAGCCGATTCCGGCACGGGTTCTGGAGCCGGTTCCGCAACAGCCGTTACCTCCGGTTGCTCGTTCGATTGCTGTTCAGCAACGGCGGGAGCCTGGTCCGTAGGCGATTCCGCCGGGGCAGCAACGGCGGGCTGGTCCGCTACGGGCGCTGCCTGCAGTTCCGTAAGAGCCTCCTGCTGCGCGAATGCGACCGCAGTAGCCGCAAGAGACAAAGCAAATACCTTTTTCTAGTTCCTATAGGGTTCTCCTTTCCCTTAATAATACATCATTTTGCAAAAAAACGTATCAGTCCGTAACATTCGATATTTATGTATTTTATAAAAAATATTTCTCCGATCCGGTATCAGGGACTATTTGCTATATTAAATATGATGAAAAAGCTCGTTCACGACAGAAAAGTTTGTCTCGCCTGTGCAGGTTGTGTCGGCATGTGCCCCAAGATGGCGCTCGACATGTTCGGCCTGGAACTGCAAATTGACCACGAAAAGTGCATTCGCTGCGGAATCTGTACCAAGGCATGCCCCGTCGGCGCCCTGAAAATCACGGAGGTGGACGATGCTTGATTCCTGTTACGACGTCGTCGTCATCGGCGCGGGCCCTGCCGGGTCCGTCGCGGCGCGCAACCTCGCCCGCGAAGGCCACAAGGTGCTTCTCCTCGAAAAGCGCGAACGCATCGGCTACCCGGTCCGCTGCGGCGAAGCGAGCACGACGCTTGCCGACCTGCAGACCTACGGCCCTATCGACGAGAGCTGCATCGAGAGCATCATCAACGGGCTCTACATCTACGGCCCGAACGGCGTGAACATCGAGGTCCCGAAACCGGGCACGGGTATCATGCTGAACCGCGAAATCTTTGACCCGTGGCTCGCCAAGCTGGCCGAAGACGAGGGCGCACAGGTGGTGACCTGCGCACGCGCCACGTACGTGAGCGATGTCGAAGGCCGCGAACGCATGGTGAGAGTCTCCCTCGGCAAGGGCAACGGCGACGGCACCGTCACCGAAACGGGAACGCAGGAAATCTTTGCAAAGATGGTCATCGCCGCGGACGGCGTGGAAAGCCGCATCGGCCGCATGGTCGGCCTCGACTGCGTACAGAAACCGAACGAGACTTGTACCGGGGTGGACATCCAGGTGCAAGGGCTCCTGACCAAGTCCGACTACCTCACCTTCTGGCAAGGCCACGACTTTATCAACGACGGATACATCTGGAGTTTCCCGAAACAGAAGTCGAACGTGACCAACTTCGGCGCGGGCTTCCTCGCGAACGGAAAGCACGACAAGAACATCCTCGAAATCACGATGGAATGGCTTGAAAAGTTGTTCCCCGGAGCCAAGGTCAACTACACCGTCGGCGGGATCATCCCCGTCTCGAGCATCATCAAGAACTATACGCTGGACCGCTTCGCCCTGGTGGGCGACGCCGCCCACCACACCAACCCGCTCACGGGTGGTGGCATCGCTTCCGCGATGCGGGCGGGCCGCTTCTGCGCCCAATACGTAAGCGACGGACTCGGACGCGGCGACCTCTCCAAGGAATTCCTGAAGCAGTACGAGAAGCGCTGCTACAGCTACTTCGGCAAGATGCACGACTTCGAGCTCAAGTTCCGCAAGTTCCTGCTCGCGCTGAACCGCGAAGACCAGGTCGGGCTCTACAAGGTGCTGCAAGGCTTCGCGCTCGGCGGATACAAGAAGAGAGCCTTCCTCAAGACTCCCGTGCAAAGCGCCAAGTACCTGTACAAGTTCTGGAAGTTTAAGTAAAGGTTCGAGGCTCGAGGCTCCAGGCTCGAGGCGCGAGGATTGAGGCTCCAGGCGCGAGGTTCGGGCCTCTAGATCCTAGATTCTAGTCCCTCAAAACAATTCGTCGACTTTTGTTTGTGCGAGTACGCGGTTATATATAATGCGCTTGCCTTTCACGCCGTCACTTGCGCACACATGCTGTGTCGGCGGTTTGAGCAGCGATGCGACCAGGTGCGCCGCGACCGTCTCGGCATGCACGGGGCGGATCCTATCGGGAATCCACTCGGGATGCTTGCCGAAAAGCTTTTGCATAAGTTCCTCGCCAAACCTTCTATCCTTGTGTTTCCCGAGCAACAGCGAAGGACGCACCAGGGTAAGCGAGTCGAAGTTCATCATGGTCAGCCCCTCTTCGAGCATTCCCTTGAGGCGGTTGTAGAAAAAAGGCGATTCGGTGTTGGCCCCCTGCGCGCTCACACACAAGAAGTGCTTCACGCCCGCCTTTTTTGCGATGGCCGCTAGCGAAAGCGGGAGTCTCACATCGATTCTCTCTTGCGCAGGTTTGCTTCCCGCCTGTTTCCGAGTCGTCCCCAAGCAACAGAATGCGGCATCGGCTCCCACAAATTTCTCACGCAACTTGCACAATTCGGCATTGTCGGCATCAGGCGACTTGCTTATAACTTGTCCAAAATCAACTTCGTCGAAGTCCACCTTCGAGGCGCCCTCCAAGATTCCGAACTCCGAGAACGCCGGTACACTGCGCACGGGACTGTACACTCGCCCTACCTGGGGCAAGCGAACCAGCAGCTTGAGCACATTACGGCCCACCAAGCCTGTTGAACCAAAAAGAAGGACTTTCATGCCTGAAGGCAAAAAATCATTGAACCGTTTCGTCTACTTCGTCTCTGGGAATCATCCAGCCCACTTCGTCACCACGGACCGGAAGCGCGGTCACAGCGCCGGCCTCATCGACAATCACGGCGATTCCCGACAAGTAGTTCACCCAATGGTTCGGCGCTTCGTAAATCCTCAAATTGATGGTCCTGTTCGAGACAAAGACGATAAGCGGCATAACCAACATGTCGTGGCTCACGAGAACGCTCACACGCTTCCAATTGGGCATGTTTGCGACAATGACCTCGTTCACGAACTGGTTCCCGCGTTCGAACAGATCATAAAAATAGCCCGGAATGATAGCCGCGACAGTCTCGTTCGTATAGGGAACACCGTAGGCATACTGGGCGATGTATCTAGGATTGCCGCCTCTAGTGGATACAAGTGCGTCCAAAGTGTCGCTAGGCACCGTCAAGAAGTAGCCACCGTCAATGCCGTCCCACGTCACGACCTCCACTTCGCCTTCACCACGACCAATCGCAATATTCTTGCAGGTTTCGCGAGTGCGTAAGAAGTCCGTCGACGAATAGTAGAACGCCTCTTCGCTCGCAAGCTTTGTTCCGAGAGTCTGGGCCATCTGAATTCCGATCGGAGTCAACTGGGATTCCGTACCCGTATTTTTCTTTTCGCGTTTGGAATGGCGAATCACGAAGGCAATCTTGCTCGTCTGGGGAACAGCCTTATAGACATCGCCCATATCGTAGAAGCCATCCTCGTCAGGGGTAAGCGCAAGCGTCCCCGGCGTGGTCGCAAAAGTAAAGGTACCGCTTTCCGGCGGAGCGATGGCGGAACTTGCCGGGTCAACAATTTCAGGCGAGCTCGTCGGAGTCGAGCCACCATCCGGGAGTGCCCCCGAAGAGCTCGTCGGATCTTGCTGAATAGCAGAGCTGGCCGGGACAGGAGGCGGAGCGGACGTACTAGAGGAATCATCGCCGCAACCGACGAAAACAAGCGCCAAGGCAAGGCCAAAAGCGCAACAAGGAGAAAAAACTTTAAGACTTTTTAAGGTACGCATATTCACAATTTAGTTTTTTGCCCCGAAAAACAAGCGTAAAAGTATATTTAATCACATAAATAGGGATTATGGGGCGCAAAATCCCCCAAGTGAGCGTAAATATTTCTAAACTTGAGCTAGAAACAACTCTTTAAATAACTTTTTAACAAACAGGTGAATCATGGCCAAAGCCAAAAACGCTAAAGAAATCCCGGTCCTCGGTACAGATGCCGACGCATTCCGCCAAGCATTTACCGATCACATCCACCACACGCTCGCTCGCAGCAACTTCACTGTGACCGACCACGAGAAGTTCCTCGCCGTTGCATACGCGGTCCGTGACCGTCTCGTCGACCGCTGGATCAAGACCCAGAACACCTATTACGAAAAAGACGTCAAGCGCGTCTACTACCTCTCCCTCGAATTTTTGATTGGCCGTACGCTCGGCAACTCCGTGCTGAACCTCGACGTCGAAAGCGCCGTCACAGAAGCCCTTGACGAAATCGGCATGACGCTCGAAGAACTCCGCGAACAGGAAGTCGATGCAGGCCTTGGCAACGGCGGTCTTGGCCGTTTGGCAGCTTGCTTCCTCGACTCCATGGCCACGCTCGAACTTCCGGCAACGGGTATGGGCATCCGTTACGAATACGGTATGTTCAGCCAGAAGATCGTGAACGGCGAACAGGAAGAACAGCCGGACAACTGGCTGCGTCTCCCGAACCCCTGGGAAATCGCCCGTCCGGCCAACGCCATCAAGGTCCCGTTCTACGGCTACGTGGTGAGCTGGATTGACGACAAGGGCAAGCTCCGCAACCGCTGGGAAACCAAGGACTACGTGCTCGCGCTGCCGTACGACACGCCGATTCCGGGCTACAAGAACAACACCGTGAACAACCTGCGCCTCTGGAGCGCGAAGTCCACCGACGACTTCGGCCTCAGCTACTTCAACAACGGTGACTACATCGCCGCCGTGCAGGACATGGAACTTTCCGAAACGATTTCGAAGGTTCTGTACCCGAACGACTCCTCCATGAACGGTAAGGAACTGCGCCTCAAGCAGCAGTACTTCCTGTGCTCTGCCTCCCTGCAGGACATCATCCGCCGCTTCAAGAAGCTCCACGAAGGTGACTGGAAGAAGTTCCCCGAGAAGGTCGCCATCCAGCTCAACGATACGCACCCGGCCATCTCGATTGCCGAAATGA
>CAMZDZ010000084.1 GCA_947305535.1 uncultured Fibrobacter sp. | reverse complement strand
TCCACACGTCGGTGATGGTGGCGTTCTTCAGCGGGATATTCCTCTCGTTCGTGGGTATCTTTTTCGCAAGGCCAATCCTTGAATTGATTTCGACGCCTTCGGACGTGTTGGACATGGCGGTGCTTTACCTGCAAATCTACTTTGCGGGAATGCCCTTCGTGATGATCTACAACTTTGTCTCCGCCGTTTTGCGCAGCAAGGGCGATACAAAGCGTCCACTATATGCACTCATGGTGGCGGGCGCCATTAACGTGGTGCTGAACCTAGTTCTTGTAGCGGGTTTTGGCATGGGTGTAGCGGGCGTAGCGATTGCGACGGTCATCGCCAACACCATCAGCGGGATTACTTTATTCTATTTCTTGCTGCATGAAGTAGGCCCCTTCAAGCTGGAATTCTGGAAACTGCGCGTGACGCCATTCTTCTTGAGCCGCATTCTGCGCGTGGGCATCCCGACGGGGCTTCGCGGCGTCGTATTCTCGTTCAGCAATGTATGTTTGCAATCGGCCATCAACAGCCTCGGTTCCGCGACGGTGGCCGCCTCGTCCATCGCCCTCAATTACGAATTCGTGGTGTACTACTGGCTGAATTCGTTCTCGCAGGCTTGCGTGACCTTCGTGGGGCAAAACTTCGGCGCAAAGAACATGGAACGCTGCCGCCGCACGGTCCGCTGGACGCTTCTGCTCGGCTGCTCCTCCACCATCGTGTTGAGTGCGCTCTGCTGCATTTTCGCAAGGCCCATGCTGAGCGTATTCACCTCCAACAGTGAAATCATCGAAATCGCTTCCATCCGCATGTACGTGGTGGTGGGACTGCTTGCCATCAACGTCTTCCTCGACGTTTTTTCGGGAGCGCTTTCCGGAATGGGCAAGTCCCTCGCTCCGGCGCTCACCTGCATGGTTGGCGTCTGCGGCCTCCGCATTCTCTGGGTGATTTTCGTGTTCCCCAAGTACAACTCGTTCACCTCACTGATGGTGGTCTACCCCGTCAGCTGGGTCATCACGATTGCGGTCATTATGGGGATCTATTTCTACAACATCAAACGGCAGAAATTCTAGCCCCTTAGCTCAAGTCCACATCGGGAGCGATATGCACGTCGTAGTCCAGGAAGGCTTCACCGACTTCCTTGTTGAGGATGGCGGCACCTTCTTCGGCCATGATTTCGAAACTCATGACCACATCAAAGCGCATCGTCTTTTCTTGCAGGTCCACGTAGAAGCCATGAAGCTGTAATGCCCACGGGTGCGCCTTGACAATCTGCAAGACCTTGCTGCGGATTTCGGCGGCTTCGTCGTGCTTGGTGTTGTAAGAATACACGCTCACACCCGTGAGGAGAACTCCCGTTTCCTTATAGACTTTGGCTTCTAACTTGCGGGTCAGTTTGTCCAGTTCTTCGACGGTCATGGTGTCGGGCACTTCCAGATGGACAGAACCGATAGACTTGTTCGGACCGTAATCGTTCAGGATCAGGTCGTAGGCGCCGCGCACGGGCTCCTCGGACACGAGGACCGCCTTGATCTGCTTGACCAAATCACCATCAGCGCGCTTGCCCAGGATGTCGTCGAGCGTATCCTTGAGCATCTCGATACCCGACTTGATGATAAATATGGAAATAAGAACGCCCACGTAGGCTTCGAGCGAAACGCCCGTCGTCACGAACACGATAGCGGAGGCCAGCACCGATGCCGAGAGGATGGCATCGAATAAAGCATCTGCACCGGAAGCCACCAGCGCACCGGAATTCACCTTTTCACCCTGACCCTTCACGTACTTGCCGAGTATGAGTTTCACCACCACAGCCGCCGCGATAATCACGAGGGAGACCGTCGAATAGTCGGCCGCTTCGGGATTGATAATTTTCTTGACGGATTCCACGGCGGAGGTTCCGCCCGCGTACAGCACGATGGCAGCCACGATCATGGCACTCAGGTATTCAATGCGGCCGTAGCCCAGCGGATGCTTTTTGTTGGGGCGCTTGTTCGAAAGTTTCGCGCCCACGATGGTAATCACCGAGGAGAGCGCATCGGAAAGGTTGTTCACCGCGTCGAGCGTAACGGCAATGGAACCCGTGAGAAAACCGATTGCGGCCTTGAACGCCGAAAGCACCACGTTTGTCGCGATGCCCACAATGCTCGTGCGTACAATGACCTTGCTACGATTTTCAATTTCGTTGTCGACCATGACATTCCTCGGGATTGAATTGATTACAGACACAATTATAGAATATCCACCACCTTTTTTTGCGAAATATCAATTATATTCATAACCAAGAGGGACAGAAAAATGAAACGCTTTGGTTTATTCGGTGCATTGGCCGCTGTTGCGATTACGCTCGTCGCCTGTAGCGACGACACCAGCAGCGTTAAAGCAGATGAACCCGCCGAGACATCCTCTTCTAGCAGCAGCCAGGTTGACAAGCCGGCCAAAACCTCCTCGTCCAGCATCCCCGACTCTTCCCATGCTGTCATCCCCGACTCGGTCGGGGATCTCCTTTCCTCTTCCTCGCAGATTGCCGCGAACTCTTCGAGTTCTATATCACGCACTTCGACTAGTTCGTCCCCTTCGGCAAGCTCAGGGGACTTGCCCGACACCACCAAAATCACCTACACGCTCAAGCGTTTTGACGGCCCGCTGACGAACCCGCACAAGGGCTTCACCGTCCCGACCGAAGCCGCATGGACATTCGATCCGGGCTTTGAATACGGCCCGCACGGTTCCCTGAACAACAAGGCTTGGGACCTGGTCACTTACGGATCCGGTTACCAGCAGTGGAACAAGCTGAACCCCGCAAAAGGCAAGTACGACTGGAGCGGATTGGAAGAATTGCTGGATGCGCTTTCGGAACATGACATGGGCTATGCACTGCGCGTTTTCCCGTACTCGCCCTCCTTTATCCGGGACAACGACACGCCCGAAGAGAACTACGACTGGACTCCGAAATTTGTTTACGAGGAAGGCGCGAAAAAGATTACAGCCAAGTACAAGGACAACGGCGCGAACGCGGCAGTCCCTGTCTGGGACGATTCCGTGTACTTGCACTACGCGAAGGAATTTGCGACGGCACTTGCCGCAAAGTACGATGGCGACCCGCGCATAGAATATATCGACGTGCGCTCGTTTGGCGAGTGGGGCGAATGGCATGTATCCAACCTGGACGGCAGCAAAATGCCCTCCGTGGAAATCCAGAAAGACATGCTGAAACATTACGCGTCCGTTTTCAAGAAGAGCCTGCTGGTGCTCCCGTCCGACGGCTACGGCGATGTCTATACGTATGCGCTGAGCCTCGGCATTACCAAGCGCGACGATTGCCTCATCGGCATTCCTGGAACGGCGGATTCGCTGGTGCGCGCCTACGAGGCGAACTTGCCGACGGTGGCGGAAAACTGCGGCGGCTACGCCATCATGCTGAACTACACCGACGTCATTCCCGGCGGTTACCTCAAGTGGACTCCGGAACGCTGGGTGGACGCGATTACCACGGCGCACCTGACCTATTACGTGCTGGACCAGGACTTTGACGATTGCGGTTACAGGTTCTACAACGACAACAAGGCCCTCGCCGATTCCATGACCAAAGTTCTCGGGTACAACTTTACCGTGGAGAGCGCGGAACTGCAGACCGTCGCAGGCACCATGGATACCACGAGCACGCTGAACATTACCGTCAAGAACACCGGCGTGGCCCCGTGCTTCTTTGATATTTATATGGTCGCAGAATTCGTGGACAGCACGGGCGCCGCCATCGCGCAGCTGGGCAAGACCGTACACATTCCCAAGGCTACATTCAAGGACGGGACTTCACAGGAATTCTCGTTCACTTACAAGGCGACTGCCGGGAAAACAAATGCCGCGACCCTGCCGGGCGCATCCGTGGCACTCTCCCTCTACGAAAGCGAAGACGCCTTTAAAAGCGGCAAGAATCCCACCGTCCGGTTTGACAACGATGGGATCCTCGAAAACAAGAAACTGGTGCTAAAAAAGTAATTACAGTTTTATTCCACATCGCGCAGGCAGCGTACAGAATATTTACGAGAGGCTTCTTCCCCGACAATTTTCACATGGTTTTCGTCGTAGGTAACTCTTACATACATATATCGAGGAACCTTATCTTGTAAGTAACCCCCATCGCGAAGCCAGAAACGTGCTTGGCGGCCCGATTCCGTGAACGTATATTCATTGTCGGATTTTTTGTATCCATATCCGCCCGCAGGCAGCGAAAATCCAAGCAGGCCTCCACCCGTACCGGCCCTTTCAGGAGAATCGACCCACGAATCATCGTCCTTCATCAGGCGGCCCAGCGGGAACAAGCCTTGCGACTGAGTGTACGCAATGAGTTCCTTTACATCGGCAAGCGAAGGAATCCGCCAGCCTTCAGGACATATCCCCTGTTCTCCAAAAGATTTGACAACCGTGGTATCGAAATAATGCGGCGGGACGTTCATCGCCTCGTCCCAGGTATACAGCCCTCCGTACACATCGCAGCTGTCATACGAGTTTTCATAGCACCACGTCTCGTCCGGGATTCGACGCATGTTTTCAGCCATCCATTCCTGTTTTCCGATAATTGTCGTCTTAAATTCCCGTTCACTGCGAGGATCAGTAAATGTCGACATCTTTGGCTTGTAGCTTTGAGATACGGAATCATCCAAAATACAACGAACGCTATAATAAGAGGAGCGATGAACACTGCTATGATAGTTAAAATATACTATGTTTGTATCAATCGTAAAAAAGCCGTTTTGCGACCATAACGACGTCTTTACACCCAAAAATCCATAAGATTCAAGATCATAATAAACTCCTGCCGGTAAAAAATGCAGTCCTAAGGAATCGAGTCCAGGCAAGATGGAATCGTTCGTAAGCCACCCTTCTGTAGACTTGAGATAGCGGGCGGCATGGCAATAAGACAAATAACCAACATTCGGATTAGTCTCCCAACGTTCACATGCATAGGCCATCAGGTCAAGCATTTCGCTATTGCTAGGAAGTCTCCAGCCCTTCGGACAATAGCCGCCTTCATTCAAGGCTTTGCTAGCGTAATGTCGTCCGTACTTTTTGCAGTTCTCCTCGGAATCGTCAGAGCATAGGCTATAAGGCGAGTCATAATCGTAATCATGCGGTTTGAAATTCAGATTTTCAAGCATCCACACATGGTTTCCGAATGTTCCTGTCTTGTAGGTGTAATTGTTGCGCAAGTCCGTAAGCGTATGATTCACCGAATCATAGATGCTGCCAAAAGTGGCCGTAACCTCCGATGTATCCCAGACACCATTTCGGCAATACGCCTGCACATCATATTCCCTGATAAACGTGTTGAAAGTATCTCCGGCAACACAATCCACTTTGAGCAATTCGTCTAAAGTGGCAACGCTTGTCGGTACGCCAGACGATTCGTCGTCGTCAGCGCAGGCAAGCATGCAAGCGCAACCTGTCAGCGAAATAGCACACGCAAAAAACCGAACCCATTTAATCATAAGAAAGCCTTCATTTTTTCACAATATAATTTTTTAATAAAAAAAGGAGATCCCCGGTCAAGCCGGGGATGACAAGTAGGGACGCGGGATTACTTCGCTACGCTCGCAATGACATTCGCGGCGGCCCTTCGGCAAGCACCTCGGCAAAGAGATCCCCGGTCAAGCCGGGGATGACAAGGAAAAGTCTTACTTCAAGAACAGAGAGAGCTTGCTGAAGTCGAGTATGGTGATGAACACGAAGAAGCTGATGAAGAACGCGGCGGCGACGTTCTGGATAACCGACTGCGTCTTGGTGGAAAGCGGCTTGCCGCGCAATTTCTCGATGCCGAGGAACATGAGCAGGCCGCCGTCGGTAATGGCAAGCGGCAACAGGTTCATGACGCCCAGGTTAATGCTGATGAGCGCAAGGAGCATCAAAAAGTCCTGGAAGCCGCTCATCCACACGTTGCCCATCACGGCGACAATGGAGACCGGGCCGGAGAAGGCGTCCACCTTGACCTGTCCCTGGAACATGCGCTTGAAATAGCGGAAAATGCTCGTCGTCATTTTCCAGCTGGTGGCGCAAGTTTTCGTGAAAGCTTCCACGGGGCCGCGGCGCACGACCTTCGTCTCGCGGAAGAGCACGTAACCCATCTGGATGCCGACCATGTAACGCTTGTATTCCTCGTTGTACACGGCACTGAGCGTCTTGGTGAGCGTATCGCCGTCACGAATGACGGTAATCTTCACAGGTTCGCCCTTGCTGCCGTCGATAATGCGCACGACATCTTCGTAACGGGAAATGTGTTCGCCGTTGATTTCAAATATCGTGTCGTTCAGGAGTATCCCGGCCTTTTCCGCCGCGGAACCCGCCACGGGAGGGAGGCGTACCATCACGCGGTTGCGCGGATAGATGCCGATGTCGCCGATGCCCATCTTGATTTCGGAACCGGTGGAATCCTGCGCAGGAATCACGAGTTCTTCGGGGACGACGTTCACCGTGACTGGTTCGCCGCCGCGATGGATGGTGAGGGGCACGCTCGCGCCGAGGCTCACGCCGATCTGCTCACGGAAATCGTCCCAGCCCTGGGTGGCCTTGCCGTTAATCTCAACGACAGTATCGCCGGGGACAATGCCCGCAGCGGCGGCCGGGGAATCCTTGCCCACAAACCCCACAATGAGTTCATTGGTAGCAGGTTCCTGCACGCCCACCATGTAAAGGATCATCAAAAGTACGAATGCAAAGGCGATATTAATGAACGGCCCCGCGAAGGCAATCGCCGCGCGCGCCCCTACGGACTTGCCCACGAAATCCCTTTCGCCGGGTAATTCGCCGTCCTTGATATTGTCGGGGTTCTCCCCCGCCATCGCCACATAGCCGCCGAACGGGATGGCCGAAATGCAGTATTCCGTCTCGCCGCGGCGATAACGGAGAAGCTTCTTGCCGAAACCGATGCTGAACGTGTTCACCTTGACGTTGTTCCACTTGGCCACCATAAAGTGCCCGAGTTCGTGAATCGTCACGAGAAAGCTGAGCCCCAGGAGGCCGAGGACAAACATCAGGATATTGCTGAAAATATGCTCCATCATAACGCAATTTAGCAAAATAACGGCAACAGAAAAGAGCCGGAGGTTTCCCTCCGACTCATCTGTATACACCAAACTTGAATAAACACTAACGGACCCTGTTGCCGATGAGGTCAAAACGGCGACCGTCCTTTTCGACAAACAGCTTGCCGCCCTTCATGCGGACTATCGCGGGAGTCTCGTGGCCCGTCGCGACCGGTGCCACCTTACGGATTCCCGAGACCTCGACAGAACTACTGGACGCGGGAGCAACCCCGGGGCCACTGGAGCTGCTCGACGCAGGCGCCACGGCCGAACTGGACGGCGTTCCCGAAGAACTCGATTCCGGAGCCACCTTCCCTGCCACGCGTGCAACGCCCTCGACAGCGAAATCAGGAGCATACCCGGCATTGAGCGCCTCGAGAGCCCCAGCAAGGTAGGCCAGCGGAGCGTTCCAGTTGATGGCCACCTCGTTCGTCGCATAGCTGCAACGCTGGTCCGTGTAGGCCGTCGCCGCAAAGCCGGTCCTGTAATCGGCACATTTCCACTCGGCGGCAGACCCGACATCCTCGCCACCGGGCTGCGGTCCGCCCACGAGCATCCCAGGCACGGGAGCCTCCACGCCATCCGCCGTACTCGGGCGGTGGTGCGGCAACATCGGGGACTTCGAGCCAAACCCGGTCACGAAGGACATGTCCAGCGGATTCTTGCCGAGAAGGTAGTTGACGGCCTGGACTGCCGCCCTGTAATACTTTTCTTCACCCGTCAGGTAGTAGGCGTGCAAAAGCCAAATGCCCTGGTTCGAGGCGGCCGCGTTGGAGCCCCAGACAAAATCGTCCTTGCTCATGACCACGCCAAAGCCGGTCTCGGTGCGCTTCACGAATTCATCCGCCGTCTTGAGGATCTTCTGCTTCGCCTCTTCGGCGTCGCTGAACACGGAAGCATGAGTCGCCTTGCCGTAGGTCGCGATTCCCGACATGTCGCCCCAGTAAGATATGTTGGCGGAAGAACCCGACTGCTTGTAGGACGCATCGCCCGTCGTTATCGCCAGTTCGGTCCCCGCGAAAAGTTTTTCGTCGTTCGCGTTGTTCCCCTCGTAGGTGCCGGTCGACACTCCGGCAGGGTTTGCCGTGAAGTGCACGTTCATATTCGAGGAGGCCCAGGTGTACGCCTTCTTCGCAGCCTCGAGACACTTGGAGGCATAATCCGCATCGAAGGGCTTGTAGACGCGCGAGGCGAGAGCCATCACTCCTGCAAAGTCCAGTGCGGCCTCGGCGCTCTTCCCGATAACATAACGCGCATCGGAATCTTCCGCCGGCATCACGTCGCCCGGGAAACCGAGTGCGGTCAGCTTGTGGTAGACCGTACCGTCGCTCGCCTGCATGGTCAGCATCCAGTCCAGATTGTACTTGATCTCGGCAAGGAGATCCGGAAGCTGGCCTTCCGCCGGAATGTTCCACTTGAGAGTCTTGAAATATTCCGGGAAGTGCTCGTACAAAGAAAGAAGCGTGTAGGTGGTGATTCCCGAGTTCACGATGTACTTGCCGTAATCGCCGGCATCGTACCAGCCCTTGGGACTGCTGATGGAACCGTTCGCCCCTGTGGAATTGTGGAACTGCACGTTGTCATCCAAATGGCCCGCGGCGCGCGCCCACTGGCCAGCGTACTGCTCTTCAAGCGCCATCGAGGCACGCTGGTAGTAGAACCACTTGGCCGCAGCCTTGAATACGTCCTTGTAGGTTTCCTCTTTCACCACGAGGTCGCCGCGGACGATGTTCCCGCCCACCTTCACGCTGTACTTACCGGGTTCCTTGAGCTCGGAAATATCGACAAGCTGCACGTTCTGGCCGCTTGCATCCCATACCGATGCGGCCTTCGGAGTTGCCGTGAGCACGGTTTTCCCGGAAGCGTCTTGGATTTCGACGTCACCGGAACCTTCGACTAGGGAAAGTTCCTTCGGGTCAGCGGGGCGATAGCCGACCTGATTTATGTAGGCAGTGGCCGCAAAGGCAGTCGATACACAAGCCGCGACTGTAGAAGCCATAACCAGAATGACGCGCTTACTTTCCAAAACATCCTCTCTCTCGTAACAGATACGACCATTCGCATCTAAGAGAGAATATAAAGAAAAAATGCTCCCCGCCGTCGTGGCATAGGGAGCATACGCTCTTTTACTGTATCAAGTGTATCAACGCGGTGTAATCCGCGTCACACTTAGGGTTTCGCAATGCGGAACATGCGACGCGTACCCTCGCGCGTGGTGGCCACGACGTAGTAGACGCCGGGGTTCAAGCGCGAAAGATTGAGCGTGGAGGACTTCATCAGAAGCGTTCCGTTGAGCGAGAATACTTTGTACGTAGCCGGACCGGAAACGACCGAGCGAATAGCGGGGAGTGCCGCAGCGGAATCGCCCGTTGCCGGAGGCGGGGCGGTCACAGTAGAATCACCCGTTGCAGGCGGCGTGACTGTAGAATCGCCGGTGGCGGGCGGTGTCGTCGTGGAATCGCCCGTTGCCGGAGGCGGAGCGGTCACAGAAGAATCGCCTGTTGCAGGCGGAGTAGTCGTAGAATCACCCGTCGCAGGAGGCGTCGTCGTGGAATCGCCCGTCGCAGGCGGAGCCGTCACCGCAGCGGCAGCCTTGGCCTCGCGGGCCTTGTTCAGGAATTCGACGGCCTTGTTCAGGTTCTCTGTCGAATTCATCTTGTCGCCGCCATGGGAGCCACCCGACACCTTGACAAATTCCGTTACCACGTTGTGCTTCTTGAGGGAGTCGTAGAGTTCCTGGCTCTGTTCAATGTTCACGATGTTATCGGAGGTTCCGTGGAACATGATAACCGGGGGATCGTCATCGCTTGCGTAGTAGGGCGAGCTCGCGACCATCCACTTGTCCTTGTTGCCTTCGCGTTCCACACCGATGAAGGCGCCCTCCATGGTTCCGGAGCCGCCCATGCTGATGGGGTTCATCGTGTAGATGTCGGTCGGAGGAGACCAGAGAACAGCACCGTCGACGCAGCTGCTGAACGAAGTGAATTCGCCAAGATCGCCGACCAGGTCGACCGTCACCGAGCCGGACTTGCCTTCCTTCAGGCCGCAAGTCGTCGCGGTGAGGCTAGACAAGTGTCCACCCGAGGAGAATCCGGACACGGCGACAAAATTCGTGTCGAACTTGTACTTGGCCGCATTGCCGCGGACGAAGCGTACCACGGCCTTGATGTCGTGCAACTGTGCCGGGTAAATGCCATCGCTTGCCGCACGGTGGTTCGGAGTCACCACAGCGTAGCCCGCCTTGACATAAGCGGCACAGATGGTGCTCAGGTCCGCGGAGCCCTTCATGTTATTGCTGCTCCAGGCGCTGCCGTAAGTGTGGATGACCACCGG
>CAMZDZ010000083.1 GCA_947305535.1 uncultured Fibrobacter sp. | reverse complement strand
AGCAAGTTCCTCCAGCAAAAAAGCCCCGATTTCATGCAAGGCTCCAACAAGTTCGTCGTCAGCCAAAAGGGAACCACCCCAAAAAGCGACTTTTGACATCGAGCAAACATTATCCGCCATGAGCCAAGACACAACCGGACTCATTGGGCAATGCATTCCCTCAATGCGAGCTTGCGTAATACAGATGGAAAGCTATGACAAAAATTTTTACGAATACGGTTTAGCTGGCCAGGAAAGAAATCGCGCAATGGATTTCGTCAATTCAGAACTGGATTCCCTCCTGGGAAGCCCTCGCGGGGCAACATTTTCAGAAGAAAAGCGCAACTGCATCCTGAATTTAAAATACAGCTATTGGGAAGCGACACCCGATTATGGAATTCCTCCTTGGTATAGATGCGAGGACGATGGCGAAGTTCTAGTAGACGAAAAATATATCAGGGCTCTTCTAAAATTAGACAGCCTCGCTCGCGAAGAGTACAAGAAAATACTCGAAGAAACAAACGAAAAGGCCGCCGAATGCGACGCACTTGAATAGCTCGCAGTAAAAACTATATTTAAGCCCGTGGACAACGCCCCGGAAAAAGTTTCGGCATTTGAAAAAAGAATCAAGCGGCAGGTTATCGGAAAGCCTCACCGCTTTTTGGCCGTGGTCCCGCTCGGATTCGAGCAAACACTTGTCGATGAACTGCAAGAGAGATTCAAGGCTCAAGGCGCGAGGACCGAGGAAAGTTCCAATTCGTTTGACGTCAAGATTGTCGGGGACGGAAAGGTCGAATTTACGGCGAAACTTGTCGAAGCGTGGAAGGCCGTAGCGTACAGCCGAGTCGCGAACCGCATCCTGATACACATCGCCGACTTCAAGGCAGAGAACTTCCGCGAGCTGGAGAGGAAAGCCGCTGAGGTTCCCTGGGAGCTGTATTTAGACGAGAGTAGTACCGATGTCCATGTCACTTGCAAGCATTCGCGGTTGTACCACAGCGACGCCGTTGCCGAACGCCTGCAGAAGGTGATCGCGCATCAAGCAGAAACATTCTTACACCTCAAAGCGAGTGAAACGAGCGACCTCGAACATCACACCTCGAGCCTCCATGTCACCCTGATCGACGATCGTTGCACCATCTGGCTAGACCTTGCCGGAGAAGAGCTCTACAAACGCGGCCACGAACGCTTTGTCAACGACGCCCCGCTCAAGGAAACTATCGCCGCCGGGATGCTTTTCGAGGCGTTCCGCATGGCATCGCAGCCCATCGCACTTTTTGACCCCATGGCAGGCAGCGGCACATTCAGTCTCGAGGCCGCCTACATGGCGAACAATCTGATTCCGGGGAAATGCAGGGACTTTGCACTGAAGCACCAGCCCGCATTCAAAGAAGCGACATGGAGATTCTTGTTAAACGAGAGCGGTTCGGCCCTTCGGCAAGACTCAGGGGCCTTACCACCAACCGGGACGAGAGACGAGAGGTTTGTCAATATTGTCACGAGCGATATTTCGGAAAAGGCGGTCGGCATAATTGCGCATAACGTAGAATGTTGTCCGCTCGCCGAAATCGATCCAAAACCGATTGTCCCGCAGTGTCGCGATTTCTTCAGCTACACGGCGAAAGAAATTGCAGACGCATGCTCTGGCGAAGCCTCCCCCGTCATCGTACTGAACCCGCCGTACGGCAAACGTCTCGATTTCGACGCGCCCAAGCTTTACACGCAAATCGGCAAAAAGCTTGCGGAACTCGCCCGCGAGCTCAACCCCCTCGGCAAGCAACTCACTGTCGCAATTCTCGTCCCCAAAGACGATTCACGTCCCGGTTCAAGGTTCACCTGCACCGCAAACCTGCTGCATGAATGCCCCGCACTCGACCCGGCGCAAAGCAACAGCGCAAAGCGCATCGTGACAAGCCACGGCGGCCTAACCCTGAACACATTCATCGCGAAGATTTAACGGAACAAGACCTCTACTCCACCGGCAGTGTCTTTGTCCGGCGCATGAACCGTAGCGTTTCCTTCTCGCCCTTCTCGGCAAGCATCTTCAGCAAGAAGAGCAGCTTCTTGTAGGTCGTCTCGGTCATCTTCTCGTTCGCGGTACTCTTGGTGAGATACTGCAGCGGGGATTCCTGCGTGTACACCTTGTTGTAGGTCTTGGAAGCGGCCACGCGGTCACAGAACATTTCCTTGATATAGCGGTCGGGCATGTCCATCGGCACGATTTTCTTGGTCACCAGGTCGTAATCGTACCAGAATTCAAAGTGGTGCTTGTTCCTGCCCTTGTGATGCATCCAGGCGAGGCTGTAACCCATTTCCTTGCGCTCGCCATTGTTCGGCGACTGATCGCCCGTGTAATATTTCGCTCCCGGGATGAACTCGGTCGGGCTGTACTTGGAAAGGTCGTGAAACAGCCCCTGGAACCCGATGCCGGCCTTGAAACACAGGCGGACCACCTCGTTGCGGTGCTTCGTTATCGTGATGAAATGCCGGACCGGATGGAATTTCATAGCCGTACCACGTCGTCGCAGATTTCAGCCACCGCCGAGCGGTGCGTCACGAGGATTATAGTCTTGTCGGAGAGGCCTTCGAACAGGCGTCCGTACAGTTCGCGTTCGGTGCCCTCGTCGAGCGCCGAGCTGATTTCGTCCAAAAGGAGGATGTTTCCCGGGCGCAAAAGGCCGCGAGCGATCGCGATGCGCTGGGCCTGCCCTTCGCTCAGGCCGCCGCCGCGTTCCCCAAGTTCCGTGTCGATTCCATTGGGAAGGTCGTTGACGAACTCCGCACAAGAAAGGCGGAGAACGTTCTGCAATTCGCTGTCGCTGGCGTCAGGTTTCGCAAGCAAAAGGTTGTGGCGGATAGTCCCACTCATGAGCGTGTTGCCCTGCGGCACGTAGACAAAGTTCGCACGGGTATTCTCGGTAAGCACCGTAACCATACTATCCGAATAGATTAGCATCCGGCCGTGATCCGGTTGTACAAAGCCGAGCAACAGGCGCAGCAGCGTCGTCTTCCCGGCACCGGTCTCGCCCATCACGGCCACCTTGCAGCCGGGCGTAAAATCAAAGCTGAACTTGTCGATGATTTCGCGCTTTTGCCCCATGTAGCCAAAGCTCACGTCCTCGAGACGGACGCCAAGGCGACCGTCCATCACCGGCGCGGTCTCGGCAGCGCTTTCAGCATTATCGCGCTGGTTTTCAAGATCCTGCAACCGGTCTATTCCAGCCATGGCGTGCACCACCTTGGGTCCCATGTTCAAGAGCGAAAATATCGGATGCTGAATCTGCCCGACCAGTTGCAGGAACGATGTCATCACGCCAAAGGTAATGGCACCGCTGCGCAGCCCGAGCCCGCCCCACACAAAGGCCACCAGGTATCCGAGCCCGAGCGTACAGCCGAAAAGCAGCCGCGTCACCATGGTAAAACGGGCACGCCTGCAGACGCTACGCTTCAGCAGGCCCTGCTGTTTGTCCAAAAGTCCCGTGACCCAGCCCTCGCTACCGAGCGAGCGCAGCACGGCGTTGTATTCCATGCCCTCCTGCACCTGCGTCTGGATGCGGCTCTCGCATTCGCGGATATCGAGCGTCATCTTTTTCAGGCGGTGCGAAATCAGCTTGCCGAACACGACGGCCACAGGCGTCAGCAAAAGGAGCACCCAGGCGAGCCGCGGATCGAACCAGCGCAACAGAAGGAACGAGCCGACCAGCTGCAGCGTGGTCACGAGCATCTGCGGGAGCGTATCCATCGACACTTCGCTGATGGTCTCGATGTCCTTGGAAAAGCGCGAGGTGATGTCGCCGGAATGGAGTTCCTTGATGTCGTAAAGCTTGCGGCGGAAAAGGACTTCGAACATCTTGAGGCGCAGCCCGCTAGCCGCACGGACCGACGCATCGGCAGTCAGATAGAAGCAAATCTGGCGCAGGAGCACGCTGCCAACCACGGTCAGCACGAGCAGCACCACCATATAGATAACGTCGTCGTCGCTCCCCGTGCGGATGGTCTCGTCGATAAACCGCTTCGAGAGCCAGACCATCAGCAAGCCCAGCGCAACACGGAGCGCCCCCATAACGGTCCGAGCCGCTATGTTCAGGCGGTAGCCCCGCATAAAGCGCCAAAGCCAGACGAGGTAATTCATTCGACCACTTTAACCTTCTGCCATTCGCCGACAATCGCCGACACGTCCGCTTTTGCGCGTTCCAGTTCCACGTCGTACTCGCAGCAAAGCGCCTCGGCAAGACTGTCCACGGTAAAGTCGCCCATCGAGCCGGCCTTTTCCCAGAGCCAGGCGGCGGTCTCGTTCAGGCAAAGCAGGTGCCCGAAATCCAGGGCCCCGACGCCCTCGCCCATAATGACCTTCTCGCCGCACACGTCGCGCAATACAAATCCGTCTTTCAGCTTCATAAAAAAATCCTTCTATAAATAGCCAGCAACCACCGTCTAAAAGGTAATACAGCGTACCACAAACTTGAAGCCAGTCGCATGCCAAAAGTGTCGAAAGAGCGCCTTTTTCCGTTTTTCCGCACCACATAGGCCGCCCTCGCCATGATATCCTTGACCTGGCAATGCTCGCGGCCGGCCAGATTGCCGTCGCCCATCAGCGTCACGCGGTCTCCGGCAGCCCTCACGATCCTGTGGACCACAAAACGTCCGCCCTCGACACGGGCAAGCACCACGTCGCCCACCCTGGGGTTTCGCGGGGATTCCAGCACGATGCTGTCCTCGCCACCCACGATAAAGGGAAGCATGCTCCGGCCGTTCACCGGGAACGTGACGGAAACGCCCTCACCCACCAGGCGGATTGCTTCCTGCAAAATGTGCTCGTCACTAGCCATCGAGCCCGTCCGCAACCGTTTCACGGCAAAGCTTGGCCGCGCCCTCGTCGGGCAGGCATTCCAGATACCACACCGGCACATTCCCGGCAAGGGCATTCTCGGTAAAATGCAGCCCGTCGGCGATATCCCTTTCCCAGCGCTTGCCCGAAATGCTGGGCACCAGAACCGCATAAGCGCTTACCCCGCGTAAGCGTTCGATCTTGTTGCGCGGAGCCTGCGAAAGGAGCACGAGCCCGCTCAGCGGGTAAAATTCGTTCTTGTAGCAGGGAGTCTTGCCGCTCCACGGAGAACCGTAAACCACCGCGCCGTTCTCGAAAACACGCACCACGGGATTGTCGTCGTTCAAAAGCTGCGAACCATCGTTGTAACGCAGCCATAGCCTCGCGTGCGTACTCTTGCCCGTGCCACTCGTCCCCAGGAACATGTAGCCCTTTCCGCAATAGGTCACAACCGCCGCGTGGAACAGCGCCGTCCCGAGCTTGGCCGTCGCAAGGGCGTAAAGCACCATCAGGGAATTGTTCACGGCAAACTTCACGGAATTCAAGTTCGAAATGTCGGGCACGACCAGACGAGCCAGCACATATCCGGGCGAACAGACGAGCGTCCCTACGTCTGCACCGCGCAAGCGGAAATTGAACATGGAAGAACCGGCACCGTCATGCCCGCAAAGGATTTCCTGCCCCTCGTCTTCTTGCCTTGTCTCTTCGGTAAACTCGGGCAGAGCCGTAGAATGCTCGACCGCGATGGTGAACAAGGGGCTTTCCGGCACATCTCCGGAGGAATCGGCAAAGGGTTCGTAATTATCCATCAACGTGAACAAGTCCAGGCCCGCCGAATCCGGCAGGTTCGACATCACGGCGAAGCGATGTCCAGCGACCTTGTAAACACGAGAATTCATTGATCCGTTCCTTTCAAAGACAACTTGCGCAACCTTATGCGTGACGGCAACGTCTTAAAAATCCAAACCCAATAATAGAATTCATTCCACAGGGACTCAACCGGATCGAACGCAAAAAGCCGGATTGCCCGCCACCTTTTCAAGAAAAGTCTCCGGAAACTTTTCGAGCGTTCGCTAACGGAATAAAAGCCGAAGCTTCCACCCGAGACAACATCGGAAAGCATCAACCTGCCACGCCATTCGTCCGGTTCGCAAAGCATCCGGCTCCGTTCAAGCCCGAAAACATGGCCAAGCAGCCACATCAGGGCTCCGCACGAACGGGAAAGGCCGAACTTGGGAATTAACGCGGCGACCTCGTCCCGTTCACCCGGCATCAAACGCTGCAAGAGAACAAAGTAATCCGTCAGCTGCCTCAGGCCAACCCCGCTACGCAAAAAATGCCCCTGGATATGGGCCAGCTGCATCACAAGCGCAAACCGGTTCGACGGTACAAAGAACCCTTCGGGCGCCCGTTCAACATTCCTGATTTCATGTTCCAAAAACTTTTGCAAACGGGTATTCGCAAAGGGATTCGAGCACCCCGACGACGGCAAAAAATGCACTTCCACTTCGAATTTCGAAGCATCGCGAACCAAACGAACATGATGCAGCAACTGGAGAGGCAGAGAATCTAGCGCATAGGACAGCCCAAGTTCTCCAAGCAACCTTAGCACGCTTTCGCGACCCCCCGAAACCCATATGTCGACATCCCCACCCTGGCGGCTGTACGGATCCGGATAGAGCCGCGCATTGGCCGGTCCCTTGAGAATCGCGGTATTCCGTCCCTGAATAGCGAAAACATCCGTCAAGCGGGCGGCCTCGCGGTTCAGCATCGCGTTATGGCCCCTGATGAGTTCCGTCTCCCCCGCCCACTGGTGCAACAAATCAAGAGGAGGGCGCTTTTCGGCAGGCAGGCGGGAGATTCCCGCGAAAGCGACTCCCAAAAGTCCCTGCTTTGTTGCGATATCTTGCAGTTCGAGCCATTCCTCTTCGCTACACACCGGAAAAACGGAAAGCCCCTCGCCAGAGGAGCTTAGGGCTATCCGTAAAAGTGCAAAGAATTCTTCTTGAACCGTCGACAAGTTACTTGATAATCACCTTTCTGCCGTTGTTGTAGTACGTACCCTTCGTGGTCGGCTTGCCGTTGAGGCGACGACCCCTCAGGTCAAACCAGTGGTCGGCCTTGAATTCACCGGTCTTGGTATTGAGCGTACCCGTGCCGACAACGTTGCCCTTACTGTCCTTGAGCGTCAAGTCAATCGTTTCGGGCAGTTCAGACACATCCAACAAGCGCCTGGCGGACAAGGATCTCGTTGCCGACTTGGGCGTATTGTTCACCAAGTAAGCCCTCATCGGACGCAGCCAGGCACCCGAACCCGCCTTCACGAACTGACCAACCTTGACCCCATTGCTCGCCGTGGCGGCGAAGCCATACGCACGGCCAAATTCCGGATCATCCGCCGTGAACTTGTGGTAAGAGTAAGTTCCCTTGAATTCCCAATTTTCAATTACCGTCGGCTGCATATTGCTCGTATTGAGGGTAACCGGGTTATTCAAGTTGAAGGAAAGGGTACCATCGGCCGACGGCATGAACAGATAGGGCTTGTTCGCGGCAACCACGCCCGCTTCCGGTTGTTGAGCCGTTGCAGTCCAGCGCGATCCATCCTTGGCGAACTCGATCAACTCGTAGAACTTACCGCCAGTCACCTCGCTCGTGTCGATAGAGAACGGGAACATCACGGTAGACATCTTGCCACTGGAGAACACGCGGCTGAACGAGATAGTGTTCACAACGACATCCGTGGTGATTTCCACCGTTTCAAGCGAAGTATCGTCAATCTCGGCAGATGCAGTTCCATCCGGATACGTCGTCACAGTGATACCACCATACTGGGTCACCACAGGTGCTTCCGGCTCCCACTTGGCGTAGAAGGTCTTGTCACCCGAAGAGCCCGTCACAATTTGAGTTACAGCATCGCCTTCGAAGTCAGGATTATCGAACCAGCCAGCAAAGGTGAAGCCTTCACGACCCTCTGCTTCTCCCAAAGCAAATGTTTCGGTTTCGCTCGTGTAAGACGTTCTGCTGTTGGCCTTAGTACCACCATTCAATTCATAGGTAAGGGTATAGACCTTAATCCACTTTCCGTACAGAGTCAAATCACCATAAGAACCCTTCTTAATCTGCGTAACCTTTGTCGTATAATTTGTTTCTTTAAACCATCCACCGAAATCATAACCTTCACGCGACTGGGGATACTTTATGTCCTTTTTATCATTAATCGTATATGTCGTCGGATTCTGAGGGTTATTTACACAACCATCGCATTCGTAAGTAATCGTGTAAGTCACCAAGCTCCACGTCGGGTACAGCGTAACAGGAGCTACAACCGTAAGGGATTCGCCAAATTCATATTCCTTTGTTCCACCCATAGTTGTCGACCAACCATTCTGCTCGTAACCTGCACGGCGGAAAATGCCTGCAGATTCGAGAGTGATGGTCGAGCCATGAGCAATGAACTGGTCAGAAATGGAACCATAGGAATTGTTGTCGGCCAGATACATGACCCTGTACGTCTTCTTGGACCACTTGGCATAGAAGGTCTTGTCGCCAGTCGTTCCCTGAATCACTTGGGAAGCCGGGTTGGTGAAATTGGCATCGTAGAACCACCCCTCAAACACATAGCCTTCAGAATCGGCCGGAGCAGCCAAGGCGAATGTCGGCGTTTCAATGGTATAGAAAACAGGATTTTCGCCCGCATTCGACACACCATTCATTTCGTAAGTCACCGTGAACGTATCGAGAGCCCATTTTGCATACAAAACAATGCTCTCGTGAATTTGCGCTGCAAACTGATAAGGATTCTCGCCTTCTGCGTCCGTAAACCATCCGGCAAATTCATAACCACTATCTGCAATCGGATCCGTCGGAGCAGTCACCGTATCTCCAGCACCCACGCGGACATAATCCACAGTCGTCCTACCATGCTGATTAGCATTATAAGTCACCGTATAGGTTTCAACATCGGTCCATACGGCATACAAAACAAGTTCGTCAGATGCGGGCACTGTATCCAAGGAAACCGAGTCGCTTTCGGGAGCCCCTTCAGTCAGCGCCCAACCGGTAAAGTAGGAGTATGTTGCGCATTCGCCTTCCGTCCCCGATACATACGTCTTGCAGCGGGATGTCGGCAAGGTTCCAAGCCCCTCAACAGTAATCACATCGCCGCTAGCAACCTGCTTTGTCTTTGCGCTTTCGCCGGATTCAGGGAAAACACCCGGAGCAACATTGAATGTCACAGTATAAACCGGAGCCCAGACAGCAAAAATCGTATCGGTTTGGGTAACTGTTCCGAGATCGGCTGCCGGTGCGGTTGCATCACGGGTCATGGCCCAACCGACAAAGTTATGATTTTCACGGGACGGCACGCCAACTTCGTCGGCGGTAATCGCCATTCCAGCCTCAAGGAATTTGTCCTTATCCGCCTTTCCATTGGCAAAGGCACCACCGTTGGCATCGAAGACTATCTTGTAACCGTCAATTCCGTAGCCATTCAGAGAAAGTCCCGTCTCGCCAATGGACCACGGTTCATTCTTGCAGGTGCTATCTGCATTCATTCCGTTCAAAGCGCAAATGACTTCATCGGAATTGATATTGTCAACCTGGACAGTCTGATCTGTAACATTACAGCCATCACAACTTTTACCAACACCACCGACTTCTTCACCCTGGTAATAATTCGTCCCTTCGTAAAAATCGTTTTCAGTAGATATTTTTCCAGACCAAACATTTCCGGCAATTCCACCGACAGCACCATCAGTACCGGTATTTGTGAGTCCCGGACCGGCATAGATGCAAGAAGACACGGTCACATCCGTTTTCGTTATGCCGATAATACCACCGATATACGCCTTGCTTCCGCTCGTCTGGATTTCGACAAGGCTCATGCAGTTGGAAATCGTTCCTTTTTTTGCATTACCTACAATGCCACCGACGCCCTGGCTATTGCCCGTCGTCTTGATGGTTCCCGAGGTCATGCAATTGTCAACGACATTGGTCCCTTTATCGGACATCCAACCAACAACAGCACCAACCGAAATTTGATTGTCCTGATTACTAATAATGGTACCGGCATTCGTCGTAGCCTGGATATCCACATTTTCAAGAATCAGGTTCAGGACTTTTCCATCACCCAGCACTCCGACAAAACCAAGATTCTGGGCATACTCCTTATTGATGACAGCAAGTTCATCTCCATTTACATAAAGATTCTTGATGATATGGTTCTGTCCGTCAAATATCTTTCCATAATACTTATCGCCCTTTCCGGCAGCCATCGGAATCCAAAGATGCCCACCCAAATCCAGGTCGGCGGTCAGCTTCGCATTGCCACTATTATAATTAGCGCCATACCAAGCAAGTTCCGCCTCGGTATTGATGATATAGTAATCACCTTCTTTTACCGGCTGCGTTTTCGAAGTTCCATCCCATGCCGCAAATGCCTGCCCTATTCCAAAAAAGCAGGCCACAAAAAGAAAGAAATGCAATTTTTTTAAAATTTTCATAATTTTCTCCTTGGGGGGTTAGTAACAACAAAATATTCAATTTATTCAAAAATATAGTATAGTAAGTAAATAAACGCAAAAATTATTTTCAAGTTGTGAAACGTATCACCCCCCAGCCCAAGTATTGCGTGACCGCCGCCACAAAAGTCGAATGCCCTTTTTTTGCTATATTTCAACTTAGAATAACGGGCAAGCCCCATTTTTCCGGCTTCGCCACACAAAAAAGAGGATAAAAAATGCCGAAACTTCGTTCGCTCAAGACTATGGAAGGCCGTGAAATGGCCGGTGCACGCGCCCTGTGGCACGCAACAGGAACCAAGGTGGAAGACTTTGGTAAGCCCGTCATCTGCGTGGTGAACAGCTACACCCAGTTTGTTCCGGGACACGTTCACCTGAAGGACTTGGGCCAGGTGGTCGCCCGCGCGATCGAAGCCGCCGGCGGTGTCGCGAAGGAAATGAACACCATCGCCGTGGACGACGGTA
>CAMZDZ010000082.1 GCA_947305535.1 uncultured Fibrobacter sp. | reverse complement strand
ACGACGTGTCTTTCGAAGGCAACTTCCTCATCGTCGATGGCAACAAGATTCAGGTGTTCGCCGAAAAGGATCCGACCAACATCACTTGGGGTGCCCTCGGTGTTGACGTTGTCGTGGAATCCACTGGCTTCTTCCTGACCGACGAACTCGCCCGCGCCCACATCAAGGCCGGTGCCAAGAAGGTCATCATGTCTGCCCCGTCCAAGGACGCTACTCCGATGTTCGTCTACGGTGTGAACCACACCACCTATGCTGGTCAGGACATCATCTCCAACGCTTCCTGCACCACCAACTGCCTCGCCCCGATGTCCAAGGTCCTCAACGACAAGTTCGGCATCAAGCGTGGCCTCATGACCACCGTTCACGCTGCTACTGCTACGCAGAAGACCGTCGACGGCCCGTCCAAGAAGGACTGGCGCGGTGGCCGCGGCATCCTCGAAAACATCATCCCGTCTTCTACGGGTGCTGCTAAGGCCGTGGGTAAGGTTCTCCCGTCCCTCAACGGCAAGCTCACTGGTATGAGCCTCCGCGTTCCGACCTCTGACGTTTCCTTCGTCGACCTCACTGCCGAACTCGAAAAGCCGGCTACCTACGAAGAAATCTGCAAGGCCATGAAGGAAGCTTCTGAAGGCGAACTCAAGGGCATCCTCGGTTACACCGACGAAGCTCTCGTCTCTACCGACTTCCGCAACGACGCTCGCACTTCCATCTTCGACGTCAAGGCTGGCATCCAGCTCGACCCGACCTTCGTGAAGGTTTGCGCCTGGTACGATAACGAATGGGGCTACAGCAACAAGGTTTGCGAAATGGCCCGCGTCATCACCAAGTAATTGATTTTTTGAATCTTTTACAAGGAATCCCGCTCTTTTTGGGCGGGATTCTCTTTTTTTGCGGATAAATTAAAAAAAATCTCCTTTCTTTTAATTTTTTAATTACGTTTAGTTTGTAAACAAAAAGGAGATGTCCGTGAAAAAGTCCATCAAAGCCTATTCTACACTGTTCTGCGCCCTTGCGGGGGCCTTGGCATTTACCGCTTGCGGTGACGACAGCGGCTCCAACGCGAGTTCCAGCCTGGGCTCGAACGGGGGAAATGTCACGTCGGAAACCTACAGGATATCCGTCAACAAGAAGGACCAGACCGCTACGATCTATTTCTCTGAATCGAGCGAGGATATGTGTGTCCTGGAAGGCGAGAAGCTGGCGTGGAAATCCGTGCAGATGGAGCCCGAAATCGAGCACGTGATGTACCGTTTTGTAGGGGACACCCTTGTTTTTACCTTCATGGACGAAGAATCCGGGCGATACGATAGAAAAGGCAGCATGCTCGTTGGTGGCCATTCCGGCGATATCAACGGCTCCTGGACGATTATTCCCTGCAAGTTCTATATGGACACCGAGACGACCTTTTGCGACAGTGAAGCTGATGAAGAATACTATCAGAAATACGCCGACAAGATGGTCATTACGTCAAATTCCGTTACCTATTCGTATATAGACGATGAATATACCCGGAACCGCAAGTACGAAACGAGCTCTTATAGAGCGTATTTCTACCGTGTCATGGCTGGCGAAGGTGTTTCCCACTTTCCCATTGCGTTGAATCTGTTCGATTACGCTGGTGAAGTTGATTTCAAAGAGCTGTATCCCGATGTATCTTCTTCCGGGCTTTCCGCAAATGGCGAGACTCTTAGCGCTGGTGACTATACCGTCAGCGTGAACGTCAAAAAATTCTTTGTTGATAAAGATGCCGCGGCGACGGTCGAAGTCAAAGGCAACGGAATGACCTGCACTAGCGAATTTAAGACCTTCCAGAAAGTTACCAAGGACCTCTGCAAGGTCGAAAACATGGAATATCTCCGGTTTGATGACGAGGAAGAGGACATCAACGGCAACGAAATCGTCTACGCGTATACCTACGAGTACGACAACAACGAAGAATTCGCCCAGTGCATGCAGACGATGCTCCAGTAATCGGCCTGGCTTCCGCTAGTTGACTGACATAGCCTCCGCTACTTCTCGGTCGCGGTGAACACGCCGTCCCAGACTTCGCCTTCGGCGACGGGCGGGTTTGCCTTGTACTGCTCGCAGCGCTGGATGTAGACGTGCGACGGGGTGGTCCTGCTGCCGGGATCGCGGTCGGGGTGGTGCGGCTCGAAGTCCAGGCAGAGCGTGAACATCTTGATGGCTTCGTCCCACTGCATCGCGAGGTAGAGCTCGCGGGCCTTTTCCCACTTGTCGACCAGTTCCGTGAGCTTCGCTTCGTCCGCGTCGCCGGCCTTGCCGAGCAGCTCGAACGTCTTGACGGGCTGGCTCTTGCCCATGACGCGGATGGTGTCGAGCGAACGGTAGATGAAGAATCCCGGCTTCAGCTGCCTCTGGGTGTCTTCGCTAATCTGGATGTAGGCGCCGTACTGCTTGGCCGCGCTTTCCAGGCGTGCCGCGAGGTTCACGGCGTCGCCCATCATGGTGTAGTTCTTGCGCATGGTGGATCCCATGTTGCCCGTCACGATGTCGCCCGAGTTGATGCCGATGCGCATGTGCATGTTGTGGACGACGGTGGGCCACTTGTCCCCCTCGTCTTTCCACTTCTGGCGCAGTTCGCCAAGCTTGTGCTGCATGTCCACCGCTGTCTCGCAGGCGCTCTGCGCGTGGTTCTCCAGGGGCATGGGCGCGCCGAAGAACGCGATGATGGCGTCGCCTTCGTACTTGTCCAGCGTACCCTTGTTGTAGAGCAGGGTGTCGGTCATGGCGGTCAGGTATTCGTTGAGCAGTTCTACGAGACGGCTCGGGTCGCCGATCTTCTCGGAGAAGGTGGAGAACCTGGCGATGTCGGTGAAGTAGGCGGTGATGTTCGACTTTTCGCCGCCCAGCGTCGGCATGATCTCGTTGTTCACCATTTCGTCGATCAGTTCCGGGGAGATGTACTGCTTGAACGCGTTGTCGAGGAACCTCTTCTCGCGGGATTCGTAGTAGAACTGCACGATGAGCGCCATGACGTTGGTGGCGAGTATCGCGATGAGCTGCCGGAAGACGCCGATGTACACGCCGTTCTCGAAGTTCAGGTAGGCCACGAGGGTGTAAATGATGGCGATAAGGACGGAAATGCCGATGGACCAGTAGCTCTTGAGGCAGATCCCGAGCAGCATGCAGATGATGGCGAGCAGGGCGATGATGACCTTCTGGTAACGTTCGTCGAGCACGATCATGTAGCTGTCGTTCAGGATGTTTTTGATGATGGTGGCGTGGATGAGCACCGCGGGGTTGTTTTCTTCGTGGGGGCCAGGCACGAAGTCGAACAGGGCGGGCGCCGCCGAGCCGAGGATGAATATCTTGCCCTGGTAGAACCCGGGATCGAGGCGGTTCTTGGTGACGTCGTAGTAGGAGAGGTGCTGGAACGCGCGGTTGAATTCCGCCGTGTTGTAGCGGCCCTGGTAGTTGACCAGGAACCTGCCGTGCCTGTCGATGGGCACGCGCTTCACGTTGCCGAAGCGCAGTTCCTCGCCGACCTTGAGCTTGTTGATGACGGAATCGGGGGTGGCCTGGATGTCGCGGATGACCTGGTCCGAAAGGATGATGTTGTTCGAGTGCCACTTTTTGGTGGACTTGTCGAAACGGAGGTCCAGGTCCATGGAAAGGTGGGTCGGGCGCTCCAGCGGAAGGTGGGCGATGGAGTCGCGGAAGAAATGCACCGTGCTCAGGATGTACGGCGAGATGACCGCGTCCTCGTCTTCCTCGTCGTCATGGAGGATGAACCTTCCGTCGATTTCCTCGTCGTGCCTGAGCGTGACTTGCGCGCCGAGGTCGCGGACTTCGTCTTTCCCGAGGCTTTTCAGCGTGCCGTTGTTGATTTTCATGAGCGTCTTCGAAAGCTTGGGCGTGAGCATCTGCCCCTCGAAGATTTCGAAGGTGAATTCGTTATGGGCGTGCCTCGTCACGATGATTTTCGAGGATATGTCGATGAACTCGGCTTCTCCCTCGTCGACGGATTCAACGGCTTTAAGCTTGTTGTGCAGGGCGAGGAACATCGGGTAGCTGAATCCCGGGTAGGTAGTGTGGTAGTTGCCTCGCAAGTCCCTGTAGATGCCAAACGGTTTGCCGAGTTCGATGTACTTGCCCATCTTGATGACGACGTTTTCTGCCTTTTGGTGGAACAGGTGCAACACCGTCATGAGCGACATGGTCGAATAGATGTGCGGCTTGGCCTCGGGATAGATGTCGGGATTGGGGAACCTGTACAACAGGGAGACGCGGCGCACGACGCCGTCTTCGTCGGGGTAGGCGTTGATGGAGCCGATCTGGGCGGACGCCTTCGCGAGTTCCGGGAAGATGTTGTCGAGCAGGTCCTTGCCCTCGATGTTGATGGCTGAGTCCGCCTGGTCGAGCGAGAACGTGGAGGTGAATCCCAGGTCGTCGGCGCGCTCGTTCGTGCTGATGGGCCTCCACTGCGTCTCGTGCTTGTACGACTTGCTGTCGTCGAACATGAGACACGATATGGAATTGCCGCTTTCCTTGACGGCGTTCACCAGCATGGAGTCGTAGTCGAAACTCGCCTTGATAGTGGAGTAGAGTGTGTCCCAGGAACTCTGGGGGTAAAGGCGCTTGAGAACGCCCAGCATCTGGTTGGCCTTTTGCTGGCCGAAGTCCGCGTTCTTGAACAGGATATCGAATCCGATGGCCGCCGCGCCGCCTTCGGTCAGGTGGCGCACCACGTTTGCGTGGATGGAACGGTCCCATTCGTTGTAGTTGCCGAGCTTCGCGAGCGAGGGTTCGTCGATGTCAACGATAAGAATGTTGGGGTCGTAACCTTTGGAGACGGAAATTTTTTCGTTCGAGACGTAGCTTTGTTCGTCGACGCTGGTCACCGCCTTGAAGAACAGGTCGTAGAAGTTGTTCTCCATCGTTTCGACGCCGCTGTGCGTGAAGTTGAACATGCTGCTCTGCGGGCTTGCGAACAAGAAGATGGCGATAATGATGACAGTCGCGCTGGTGATTCCCGCGATGAGTTTCTTGGTACCTTTTGAAAGCTTCGTGCGCATTTTTCCCCGTTCTTAGACTTGATTCAATTTATAAAAAAAATTTCGCGGATTGTCACAACGTGACATGGATTAATAATTATATTATGCCGTAGACGACAAGGAGGCCTGTTTGGCTACCCAAAAGAAAAAAAGTTCAAGAAATTCTGCCAAGTCCAAATCCAAGTCCGATGAAGAGCTCAAGAGGGGGGCGGACGCGCCGTTCTTCTGGATGGTGGTCGGTTGGTTCTTGGCCGCCTTCGGCGGCCTGATCCTGCTGGGAGGGATTTCCTCCGTTTGCAGCGGCGGCGAAGAGAACTGGCTCGGACCCTATATCGGGAAGCTGCTTCCCGAGTTCTCGACGTACCTTTTTGGCCGCCTCGCCGTGATTGTCCTTTCCTCCTCGCTCCTGTTCTGGGGCATCTGCATCGCGCTTACATCGGCCCGCGAGAAGCTGCTCCGCATTGCAATCGGCTGCACGCTCCTCACTTTTGACTTGAGTTTCCTGATGTCCCTGAAGAACTACGGGGAACCCCTGCCGTCCAAGGAGGCACTTTCGATGGCCGGAGGTGCCGTCGGGCACTTCTTTAGCCAGTACGTCATGCTGCCCGTGTTTGGAAACGTTTCCGTCGTGGCTCCGCTTATCGTCCTGCTTGCGGGGCTCGGCCTCATTTTGGTGTTCTCTTTTGGACTTCGCCCCAGGCATTTCCGTTTTGTGCTCCAGTTGTTGCGCGGGCTTGCTTCGCTGTTCGGCCGTAAGCCTGCCGCCCCGGAATCTGCCGACGAGGCGGAAGAGGAAGATGACGACGACGAGGATTCCGTGGTGAACCGCCGCGGCGTCTCGATGATGAGCGACGAGACGTTGCTCGGGAACGTGAACGACTACAAGATTTTGCGCAAGAACAAGATCAAGCCCTTTAGCGGCCGCAACAACTGGCTCGAGGGGGAGGCCGACTTTACAGCACCGGCTCCGGCCGAGTTCGCCCCGGCCCAGGACGTGCGCCCGGTACCGGACGAGAATACGCTGAATACGCCGCCGGTCGCGGATGCTGCGGAGTACGATCCGCAGCAGGGCGATCCGGAAATCGCGCGCCTCGAGGACGAACTCCGCCGCAACGAGGGGCGCATGAACGCGCTCGAAATCATGGAAATCAAGGACCGGATCGCCGCGCTCCGCCGCGCCCGCGACCTGATCAACTGGGAGAAGGCACACCCGAGCCGCCTTGTGGTGAAGGGCGCCGTTCGCGGTGGCTCGAACACGCGCGAGGTGGAAACTCTCGGTGCGCAACCGGTCCCGCCCGGTGCCGATGCGCCGACGGTGATGGATTCGCCCAACGTGTCGCCGGCGCCCGTGACCGCACGCCATTCCGCCTTGCCCGACTTCGAGAACGACCCGACAGTGGCTCCGGCATCGAATCCCGAGGATTTGCTGGGTGGCGAGCCGACCCGCTACGATGAACCCGCCGCGGATGACGAAACATTTTACCCCGAGGTCGTGAGTGCCGACGAAGTTGGCCGCGATCCGACTTATGTGCCGCCTAACCGCATCGGGACGGCCGAGTCGACGGGCATTCCCCAGCCCGACCCGACGCAGCATTACGACGAGTACAGGATTCCTACCGTCGACGAAATTCTGGATATGCACGACCCGCAGCCTGCCGACTATACCGAAGAGGAACTGAACGAAATCGGCCGCATGCTCGAGGAAAAGCTCGAGAACTTCAAGGTGAAGGGGAAGGTGGTCGGCTGCGAGACCGGTCCCGTGATTACCCGCTTCGAGGTGGAGCCGGGTCCGGGCGTGAAGGTGAACCAGTTCAGCTCGCTGCAGGACGATCTCGCGATGGCCCTGAAGGCGACCTCCATCCGCATCTTGACCCCGATTCCGGGCAAGGGCGCCGTGGGTATCGAAATCCCGAACAGGAAGACCCAGACGATTTACGGGCGCGACATTTTCGAGAGTGCCGCGTTCAAGCCGAGCCCCGACAAGATCGTGATGGCGCTCGGCAAGGATATTTCGGGCGAGCCGTTCGCGATGGACTTGGCGAAGGCCCCGCACTTGATGATTGCTGGCCAGACGGGTTCTGGTAAGTCGGTCTGCATCAACGCGCTCATGGCGAGCATGTTGCTCAGCAAGACTCCCGACGAACTCCGCATGATACTTGTGGACCCGAAGGCCGTGGAACTTAAGATGTACGAGAACATCCCGCATCTGTTGGCTCCCGTGATTACCAAGCCCGAAGTCGCTATCCAGGCGCTGCAGTGGCTTTGCTACGAGATGGACCGCCGTACTGAGGTGCTTGCAAAGGCGAAGGTGCGTAACCTCAATGGTTTCAACGAAAAATTCGATGCCGGCGAGTTGCCGGACGACGTTCCCGAAGAGGACCGCAGCCACCGTATGGCGTTCATCGTCGTGATTATCGACGAAATGGCCGACCTCATGATGGTCGCCGGAAAGGAAATCGAGAAGAACGTGAGCCGCCTTGCTGCAAAGGCCCGTGCCGTGGGTATCCACTTGGTGCTTGCGACGCAGCGTCCGTCGGTGAAGGTGATTACCGGTAACATCAAGGCGAACCTGCCGACGCGTATCAGTTTCAAGGTGGCTTCGCAGGTGGACGCCCGCACGGTGATGGACCATGCCGGTGCCGAAAAGCTGTTGGGCCGTGGCGATATGCTGTACAAGGCCGTGAACGCACCGGACCCGATTCGCCTGCACGGCGCTTTCCTCAGCGACGAGGAAGCCGAAAAGCTTGCCGACGCCTGCAGTAACCAGAACGTCTGCTATCCGCAACTCGAAAGCTTCGACGTGGTGGAAGATGGTGCCGGAGACGAAGAAGACGGCAATGCCGCCATGAACGAGAAGAAGGACAAACTGCTGTTCGAGGTCGCGAAATGGGCCATCGAATGCGGCAACGGCCTTTCCACTTCGGCGGTGCAGCGCCACTTCAGCGTGGGCTACAGCCGCGCGGGCAAGATCGTGGACCAGCTCTTTGGCCTCGGGCTTTGTGCGCGCAGCACGGGCAATTCCAAGCCCCGCGCGATGCTCATTGACATGGACCAGCTCATGCAACTCGAACGCTCCGGTGCGTTTAGATAAAGTTTAAAGGAATAAATTTGTGACTTTAGAAATATTAATATCTGTTTTACTTGTAATCATTCTTCTTTTGTTTTTTTCCTTTTTAGGGGACATGAATGATTTAAGAAAATCAATTGAGATGGTAAAAGAATCATTATCATCTATTCAAAATAATCAAGAAAAAGATCTTTTTTCTCTTCAAAGCGAATTACGTTCTATACAAAAAGTTGTAGAATCAATACAGGATGATGTTGATTCATTTTGTAATGTGGTTGAAAATGAAGGTGCCGACGACGACGATGACGGTAATGCCGCCCTGAACGAGAAGAAGGACAAACTGCTGTTCGAGGTCGCGAAATGGGCCATCGAATGCGGCAACGGCCTTTCCACTTCGGCGGTGCAGCGCCACTTCAGCGTGGGCTACAGCCGCGCGGGCAAGATCGTGGACCAGCTCTTTGGCCTC
Source organism: uncultured Fibrobacter sp. (assembly GCA_947305535.1). Lineage (GTDB taxonomy): Bacteria > Fibrobacterota > Fibrobacteria > Fibrobacterales > Fibrobacteraceae > Fibrobacter. The sequence continues at coordinate 2,247 of CAMZDZ010000082.1, read as the reverse complement.
GGGCTTTGTGCGCGCAGCACGGGCAATTCCAAGCCCCGCGCGATGCTCATTGACATGGACCAGCTCATGCAACTCGAACGCTCCGGCACGTTTAGATAGGCCCGAGGCCCGAGCCCCTAACCACTAACCACTCTTACTTCCTACTGTCTACTTCCTACTGTCTACTCTTATGCACGAATACGCTCCTTCAAAGATCAATCTCTTCCTTGATGTCATCCGCAAGCGCGAGGACGGTTACCACGACCTCGGCACGCTTTTCCAGACGGTGGATGTCGGCGACACGGTTTCTGCGGAAATCCGCGACGACGGCGTGGTGACGCTCGAGTACAGCGTCCCGCAGGACTACTCGAAGGAATCCGACCTCGTGTACAGGGCGGCTCTCGCCTTGAAGGACTATGCCGAGGTGGCTGCGTCCGGTTCGGGTGTTTCCGAAAGCGAAAAGTCCCGCGTGGCCGGGCTCGGTGCCGACCTGTTCCTGGAAAAGGTGATGCCCCTGGGTGCCGGTTTGGGCGGGGGGAGTGCCGATGCCGCAGCAACCCTCCGGTTGCTGAACCGCCTCTGGAACTTGAATTTCGAGGCCACGGTTTTGGAAGAAATCGGGGCAAAGCTCGGCGCCGACGTGCCTTTCCTTGTCAGAGGCGGCTCGGCTTTCGCCGAGGGCATCGGCGAACGTTTGACCTTCATCGACCCGCTGGACCTTCCGGAAGGCTACGCCCTCCTCATCGCGACCCCGCTCGACGCCGTCCCGACGAAGGACGCCTATGCCGGGGTGCCCAAGTCCGGACCGGACCGGTGGGAGAGGTACAAGGCCGAATGCTCCGCCTACTCGGGCTCGCATCCGTACCCGCTGCAGCCGTCGTCCCTTTTCAATGCCTTCGAGACCTCCGTGTTCCCGAAGCACCCGCTCGTGGCCGAGATGAAGGCGAAAATGTCCGAACTCGGGGCCGAGTCCGCGTTGATGAGCGGTTCCGGGGCCTCCGTTTTCGGGATTTTTGCGAGCAAGGCCCAGGCAGAAACCGCCGCCGCCGCCCTCAAGCCAATCTCCCGCTACCTCGCAATTACCAAATTCTGGCATAGGTAGTTTTATAAAAACTCAGAATAACGAAGCAAAATAGCCAAGCATTCCGTTGCTAAAAGCGAGATATTCGTTTAGTCATTGAGAAAAAGAGATGACGGAATGATAACAAGAGCGTCGGCCAAGGATGGGGAGGGTGCAGGGAGGGGCCCGTGCGGCCTTCGCAACTCTGAGCTGGGGCCCCTCCCGCATAAATTTTAAAACAAGGAAAGCTGTTTAATCCCTCAAAAGATTCCTCTCCCCTTTAAAAATTTCATTAAAATTTTTATATTTGCGCCACCATTGGGGTATCGTCAAGTGGTAAGACAACGGATTTTGATTCCGTTATTCGTTGGTTCGAATCCAGCTACCCCAATGAAATTTTTACTTAATCCAAATGGAGATAAATAAAATGGAACTCACAACGCTCAAAGCTACCTCGAGAGTGCTAGTTGCAAACCGCGACAACGCCCGTTTGCGCAAGGCTGGTCAGATTCCGGCCGTCTATTATGGTAAGGGTATGGAAGCGCTGAACATCACCGTAAGCGATATCGACTTGCGCAAGGTTCTCGCTCCGGGCAAGCGTTACACGCTTCTTGACCTCGAAATCGATGGCAAGGCTGGTAACCCGGCCGTCATCTACAACTACCAGAAGGATGCCATCTCTCAGAAGATCATCCACATCGACTTCCTCAAGATTGCTGAGGATTCCATGGTCAAGGTTCGCGTTCCGGTCAAGCTGTCCGGTCTTCCGATTGGTGTGAAGGCTCAGGGCGGTCTCTTCTCTCAGGAAGCTCGCTACCTCATGCTCGCTGCCAAGCCGGCTTGCATTCCGACCATCCTCGAAATGGACATCTCCGAATTTGGCACCAACGTCACCTTCTACGCCAAGGACTTCAAGCTCCCGGAAGGTGTGGAACTCGCTTCTGGTCCGCGTACCGTGATCTTCACGATTACGTCCAAGTCCAAGAAGAAGGACGATGCTGCTGACGCCGCTGCCGCTCCTGCTGCAGCCGCTGCTCCGGCTGCCGAAGCCAAGTAATTGCCTTAAGCAATTGGAATTGAACCTGTCTGCCCCGTGCAGGCAGGTTCTTTTTTTCACCCCGAACCCCGCTTCCCGCACCTCGTACCTCGAACCTCGTGCCTCGAACCCTGCTTCCCGCACCTCGTACTACGCGCCTCTCTCGTCTCTC
>CAMZDZ010000081.1 GCA_947305535.1 uncultured Fibrobacter sp. | reverse complement strand
CGAGTCGATGGAAACTATCGGCAACTCCGAACAAAAGGAAATAAACAGGCTCATCACGAACAAGGATTCTTCCTTCACGAAGAACGAATCCGACTCCCTGGACCTGAGTCTCCTGGATTATGAGCAGAACGATTACCTCTGCAAGGCCTCGGACGACAAATGGCACGGAATCACCGAAACAACGGTCAGAGGAATAACCAAGGCGAGATTTGGTGTGGAGATGTACCCCATTACTAAATCGTTCTCGCAGGAATTTGGCAATATCTGCAAAGAGATCTACGTAAGGTCAAAAGAAGCCGAATAGCTCCCCAAAAAGTCAATCCGAAAGTAGCCCCGCCAAAACGGGGTTTCACTTTCTTACGTAACTTTTTAGTTACATTCATTGAACTTTTTACCGATAATTTCTAACTTGTGGGCAAAAGGAGATCCACCCATGAGGAATCCCATCAATAAAGTCTGCATATTTGGAGCATTAATCCTCGCAGCATCGTTTTGGAGTTGTTCAACCGATTCTGACGTCGTCACTGTCGGCGAAGACGAATACAACGGCATCCACATAGTCGACGACTCCGTCCTGGGCGGCGGCGACGACGATTCCGCTAACGACGAAGACGTGAAGGGCGAAGAAGCCAAGTCTTCCAGCAGCAAGAAGACCGAGAAGGCAGCCTCCAGTTCTTCCAAGAAAAAAGAAGCCAAGTCCAGCTCCTCGAGCAAGACAAAGGCCGCCTCCAGCACCAGCAAGCCGGCATCCAGCTCCGCAAAGCAGGTATCCAGCTCCAGCACCAAGGATTCCGACGACGGCAAGGACGTCTCGAGTTCCAACAAGCCGGCATCCAGCTCCAACGTCAAGGAATCCAGTTCTTCCAAAAAAGAAGAAGCCAGTTCCGACTCCAAGGAAGAAGCTAAGTCCAGCTCCAGCAAAAAGAACACTCACATTCCTGGCCTGGAAGAAGCCGAGGTTTCCTCCAGTTCCAAGGCTGACTCTACGGCCGTGAAGCCTGCAAGCTCCTCGAGCAGCAGCGAAAAGGTCGAACCGCCTTCCCCCAAGAGTTCCTCTTCCAAGCAGGCTCCGGAATCCAGCGGCGCAACAGTCGTTGACGAAAGCCAGAGAGACAGCACCATGGACAAGCTCACCGACGATGAGAAGGACATCCTGGACAGCCTCATCAACAGCGGCGACACGAGCCTCACCCAGATGGATTCGGTCGTCAACCACGACACCCTGGATTTCGAACATAACGAGTACCTCTGCAAGGCTCCGGACGGAAGCTGGTACAGGCTGAACGAAAACAAGACCAAGACCTTCTGGAAAGAATTCTGGGACTTCGTGTATTGGTTCTTCACGGGACGCCACTACTACGACTACACCAAGGTCTGCGACGAGCTCTACATGCGTCCGAAGGGCTAAAAAACGCAAGTTTTACAAAAAAAGTAAAATCCCGGCAAAACCGGGATTTTTATTATCCTAGATTTTTTTGCCGTATGAAAAAAAACATATTGACATATTGAGCACATCTGCTATATTTAAAAAAATTCTTACAATTTTTTTATTGGAGTCAAAATGAAATCCTTCAAGCACCTCATCGGAGCAAGCGTCATTCTCATGATGGCCTTTGCATTCAACGGCTGTACAACCGATTCTGACGTTACGCAAATTCCGGAAGACGAAATCAACGGCAGCGAACTCGTCGATTCGAGCAGTTCCGAAAAGGCCGAGACAAAGGCAAAGTCCAGCTCTTCCAAGAAAGTTGAAGCCAAGTCCAGTTCTTCCAAGAAGGAAGACTCGAAAAAGGCGGAAGACGCCGACTCCAAGGACAAGAGTTCCTCTTCTGTCAAGGAAGACGACAGCAAGGTGAGCAGCAGCTCCAAGAAAGACGACAAGGAAGAAGCAAAGTCCAGCTCCAGCGCAAGGAAGATCCGCGTGCCCGGCATCGAAGACCCCGATGAAGTCACTCCGGCAAGTTCTTCGTCCAAGGAAAAGTCCTCCAGCAGCGTAAAGGAACAGGCCAAGAGCTCCTCGAGCAACAAGGAAGCCGTCAAGGACACCATCGACAAGGACACGACCTCCGTCATCAAGGACAATAACGAAATGGACAAGCTCGACAGCACCGAGCAGGAACTCCTGGACAGCCTCGTCAACAGCGGCGACTCTTCCATCACCAAGATTGACTCGCTCGTCGTCGACAAGGACAGCCTCGATTTCGATAACAACGATTACTTCTGCAAGGCCCCGGACGGAAGCTGGTACAGGCTGAACGAAAGCAAGGCCAAGACCTTCTGGAAGCTCCTGTGGGATCTCACCGTGTACATCTTCACGGGTCGTCACTACTACGACTTCACGAAGGCTTGCGACGAACTCTACATGCGTCCGAAGCAGTAATCCTCGCTAGAAACGAATATCGCAAAAACCCGTTGGCCAAGCCAACGGGTATTTTTTGTATAAAGAGAAAATTGAAGAAGCTATGCGAAGCTTATGGTGAAAATTACTTCGCTGTAGCCTTGGCCGCCATCTCAAATGCGGCACCCAACTTCGCCAAAGCTTCGTCCACTTCCGCAGCCGACACGTTCAGCGGCGGCAGCAAACGCAGCACGTTGCCCTTGGCGCTCAGCACCATGAGCTTTTCGGCGCGGGCGGCGGCGATGATGTTGCCCACCGGCATTTCATCAGCCAGAGCAACACCGAGAATCAGGCCTTCACCCCTGATTTCCTTGGCGAAGCTGTACGCTTCGGCAAGAGCCTTGAGGCCAGCCTTCAGCTGGGCGGAGCGTTCTTCCACGTTCTTCAACAGACCCGGAATCTGCTTCACAACGGCGAGGCCGGCTGCGCAAGCAATCGGGTTGCCACCGAAAGTCGTACCGTGGTCGCCGGCCTTGAGCTGGTCGGCAATGTGCTGGCGCAGGAGAACCGCACCAAGCGGGAGACCGCCACCGATGCCCTTGGCAAGCGAAACGAGGTCCGGATTCAGGCCGAACTTTTCGAAGCCGAGGAACGTGCCGAGCCTTCCGGTACCGGCCTGCACTTCGTCGACGATGACGAGGCAGCCGAATTCCTTCTGCAGGCTGTTGATGGTCTCGACCATTTCCTTCGAAAGCGTCATCACGCCACCTTCGGCGGCGAGGCTTTCGAGCATGATAGCACAAGTGTCGTTGTTGACTTCGGCCTTGAGGGCTGCGCAGTCATTCCAGGTCACGTGAACGAAGTCGCCCGGCATGGAGCCGAAGCCTTCCCTGATGGCCGGCTGGCCCGTCGCAGAAAGTGCGGCATACGTCCTTCCGTGGAAACTGTTCACGAACGTGATGATTTTCTGCCGGTTCTTTTCGCCCTTCCGGTCGAAGTACTTACGTGCAAACTTGATGCAGCCTTCGTTCGCCTCGGTACCCGAGTTGCAGAAGAATGCCTTGTCGAACTTGGTGAGTTCCAAGAGGGCCTTGCCGAGTTCGATCTGCGGGTAGTTCGGGTAGAGGTTGCTGATGTGGTTGAAGTGGTTCATCTGTTCCACCACCGCATCCTTGATTGCCTGATTCTGGTGACCGAGCGCGTTCACGGCAATGCCCGCCACGAAGTCGAGGTACTTTTCGCCCTGGTCGTCGTAGAGGTAAGAGCCTTCGCCCTTCACGAAGTTGATGTCTGCCTTGCCGTAGAGCGGCGCGATGATTTGTTTGTCCTGTTCCAACAGGTTAGCGCAAGATTGTGCCATAGTTTAAATCTCCATTAATTTGTTTACCAAAGTGTTCCGCGTCCTTCCAACCCACGATGTGGATACTCTTGAGTCCTCGTCGGATCGACTTGAAACTCTCGCGGACTTTGGGAATCATACCGCCGGAGATGACGCCAGCTTCGATAAGCTTTTCGGCGTCCGCCTCGCTCAGTTCGGGAATCACGTTCTTGTTTTCGTCCATCACGCCGGGCACGTCGCTCACCAGCACGAACTGGTCGGCCTCGAGCGCCACAGCCAGTTCGCTTGCGGCGGTATCGGCATTCACGTTCCAGCTCTGGCCGTCCCCGATAGAAATGGGGCTGACCACCGGGGTCCAACCGGCGCTGAACAAATCCTGAATAATTTTCGGGTTCACCTGCTTGATCTCGCCCACCAGGCCGAGGTCCACCTTGCCCTGCTTCTTTTCGACCTTAAACAGGTTGCCGTCCACGCCGGAAATACCAATGGCGTTGCAGCCGTTGGTGAGGAGCATGCGCACGAGTTTCTTGTTCACGTGACCCGAGAGAGTCATCTCCACCATCTTCATGATGCCGGGCGTCGTCACGCGCAGCCCGTCGATAAACGTCGGTTGTTCCTTGAGCAAGGCGATATTCTCGTTGATGTCCTTGCCACCGCCGTGAACCACGGCCACCTGACAGCCGCTGCCGGGAAGGGCAGAGACCGCCGAAACAAAATCAGCGAGCTTGGCTTCGTCGATAGCCAGGCTGCCACCAATTTTCACAACCACTTTTTTCATCGTGTGAGATGTCCTCATTGTTTTCACGCAAAATAAAAAGCACCATTGCCCGTATTTGCTTGAAAAACTTGACCCAAATTTAGAAAAAGGAATTAGAAACCAAAAGACATTGGACCAAATATGAGCTTTAAATAAAACTTCTTTGAGCCTTTTTCCAAATCGTAAGTATCCAAAATCGAATAGGAATAAGAGGCGGCCACCCTCACAAAGAGAATATTCACATTCAAATCGCCGTGGGCCCTAAAATAAAACTCATGCCCCGGACTGAAGGCGAACCAATCCGTGTTGTAGCCAATCCCCACGGACACAGGAACGTATTTTCGCACCACAAAAAATTCCAAGGTCGGATTTTGCAACGCTGCAAAGACGAACCAATAACGGCCAAGATTATCCGACCCTCCAGAAAGTTCTTCCAAAGCGGCTATCAACGCAAACGCAGTGTTAAAAGCGACACCCGCACCGATTCTTGCACATCCCTTTGGATTCGTACACGAATCTCCAACATCGGATAGGATGTGTAAATTAAGTCCCAAGGCATTCAAATACAGGCCACTTGCTATTCGCTTACCAAGCCACCAGCCCATGTTATAGTCAATATGGTTCGTCCAGGCCGTAACATCCCACCCAAACGAAAAGTTTTCATCAGCAGTGGTTGTAAAATGGCTCATACGACCGAAAAGTCCAACCGGAAGATCTTCATCCTCCCCCAGTTCAACATCCTCATTGGCGAATGAGAACGAGCAAATAAGGACTATAAGGCAAACAAGCTTACGCATTTGGTAAAAAATATAAACATTCCCCCATTTCTTCCGATTTTTCCATCTCTACCCGTATTTTTTTTATATCTTTTGGGAAAACCCAACCACTATAAAGAGGTATTTTTATGGCAATTACAAAAGTTTGGCTCGACGAATCCAGCGACGAATGCGTCTCTTGCGGCGCTTGCGAAGCAACTTGCGACGCAGTGTTCAGCGTTCCGGAAAAGATGCAGGTGAAGGAAGGCGTCGATTTCTCCGCTTACGAAAGCGAAATCAAGGACGCTGCTGACAGCTGCCCGGCCGGCGTGATCAAGTACGAATAATTTGATTGTGCAAACGAACAGAACCCCGAGGTTGGATGACCTCGGGGTTCCGTTTATTTTAAGGAATAGCCAACTGCGCCTGTCGCTAGAACGCGAGAGCAAGCGCAAGTCCGCCCTGCTGGGTCGGGACAATCTGGAGTTTCAGGGTCGTTTCGTATCCGGCTTCCCTGTTGTAAATCTGGATAGAGGAATCAAAATACTTGCTGGCAACATAGTAAAGTGCGGCACCAATACCCACTACGCCAACACCAGCTAGCGTGACCGGCATACCAATTCCGCCATCGCCCATTATCCACGTCACCGCGCCATAGCCGACGGCAACGCCACCCGCAACAGCAAGCGCCATACCTGGATAGTAGAACACCTGGTATGTGCGATATTCGCTGGCAGACTTGGAGTTGGAATTCAATTCCTGGACAACAATATCTTCTTCTACCTTTTCGCCATTAAGAAGCCAGTTCTTGCCATCGCGCGAGATCTTGCCCTTTGTCGTATTGGCATACGGATCCGAAGTATTCTCCGCCGCGGCCTCTTCTTCGGAAGACTGGGATTCTTCGTCAGATACCATCGCCTCTTCGCCAGAAGATTCGTCGTCGCCGGCCTCTTCCTGCTCAAGCGCACTTTCTTCGCCAGTGGGCAAAGCCTCGTCGGCATCCTCCTGGGCAAATGCCGATGCGACCAGCATCAGCAGAGAAAACAAGACAACGTAAATGGACGAACGCATAAAGCCTCCTATGAGTTTGTCCCACAGCACCCAGTATAAAAATACCCCCCCGCAGACGAGATTGCGGTAACTTTTGTGTAAAATCGTGTTGATGGAGCCGCCAGGGAGTTTATTTACAGAAAAAAAAGATGCCCGGCTAAAGCCGGGCAATAGAAGTTATGTAGTTTGGCGCTTATTTTGCCTGGTGTCGCATCCGCGACGCTCGGCTACTTTGCCTGGCGTCACATTCGTGACGCAGCCCCGGGCGCCTCGGTCATAGGAGCAAGCAAGCTTGCTCCTGCGACACTCGGCTACTTGGCCTTTTTCATGATCTGCTTGAGCATGGAGTTGAGCTTGCCGACCTGGACAGGGGCGGCAGGCTTTTTCGGGGCGAAGCCCGGGCGTTCCTTGCCCGCAATCTTGTTCTTGAGGTCGGCGAGCGTCGCGTGGCCCTGGATGCCGCCCTGCGGGCGGGCATTGCCGCGATTGTTATCGCGGCCGCGGCCACCGAAGTTGCCGCGGGGACCGCCAACTCGCTGGCCGCGAGGGCCACTGGCACCCGCACCGGCAACGCCGTCGGACTGTTCCTGCTTCATGGAAAGGCTGATACGCTTCTGGTTCGCATCCACGGCGACCACGCGCACCTTCACCACGTCACCCACGGTCAGGACTTCCTTCGCGTCGGTCACGTACTTGTCGCTGATCTCGGAAATATGCACGAGGCCGTCCTGGTGCACGCCGATATCCACGAACGCACCGAAGTTCGCCACGTTGGTGACCACGCCTTCCATCCAGCTGCCCGTCACGAGGTCGTTGATGGTCTTGATGCGGTCATCGAACTTTGCATAACGGAATTCCTTACGCGGGTCGCGGCTCGGCTTCTGGAGTTCCTTCACGATATCTTCCAAAGTAGCACGACCGACTTCGTCGCTCAAGAATTCATCGAGCTTGATGCCCTTCACGGCATCGGCATTGCCGACCATTTCCTTGACCGGAACGCCGACCTTTTCAGCCATCTTTTCGACGAGGGCGTAGTTTTCAGGATGCACAGCGGAATCGTCGAGCGGGTTTTCGGCACCCGGAATACGCATAAAGCCTGCGGCCTGTTCGAAGGCCTTCGGACCGAAGCCCTTCACCTTCTTCAAGTCTTCGCGGCTTGCGTATGCACCGTTTTCTTCACGGTACTTCACGATAGCTTCAGAAAGCGTGTTGCTGAGGCCTGCCACATGAGAGAGGAGCGGAGCAGAAGCGCTGTTCACGTCGACACCGACCATGTTCACGCAGCTTTCCACCACTTCGTCGAGGCGCTTCTTGAGCTCGCGCTGGTTCACGTCGTGCTGGTACTGGCCAACACCGATGGACTGCGGGTCAACCTTCACGAGTTCGGCGAGCGGGTCCTGCAGACGGCGGCCGATCGAGATGGCGCCGCGGGTCGTCACGTCTTCCTTCGGGAATTCCTGGATGGCAATCATGCTCGCGCTGTAAACAGAAGCACCGGCTTCGCTCACGATGACGCGCGGCGGCACCTTGCCCTTGAACTTGAGGGCCATCTCGCCACAGAAGGCGTCGGTCTCGCGGCTAGCGGTACCGTTGCCAATGGCGATAAGGTCAATCTTGTACTTGTCGATAAGCTGCATCAGGTAGACAGCCGCGCCCGCCTTGTCGTTGTGCGGTTCGTGCGGCTTGATGATGCCGTGGTCCAGGAACTTGCCGTTCTCGTCGAGCACGGCCACCTTGCAACCCGTACGGAAACCCGGGTCGAGAGCGAGCACGGCCTTGTGGCCGGCGGGGGCGGCGAGCAGAACGTCCTGCAGGTTCTTGGAGAACACCTTGAAAGCTTCTTCTTCGGCGGCGTCCTTCAGCAGCAGGCGCACTTCGCTTTCCATGCTCGGCTGCAACAGACGGTCCCAGGCGTCCTGGCACATTTCTTCCAGGTACGGCTTCCAGACGGAATCGCCCTTGATGACCTGGGCCTTGAGGTAGTCCACCATCTCCTCGTTCGGGACTTCGATGGAGAGGCGCAGCACCTTCTCCTTCTCGCCGCGGCGGAGTGCGAGCATGCGGTGGCTAGGAATCTTGCTGACCGGTTCGCTGAAGTCGTAGTAGTCCTTGAACTTCGTGTCCTGCTTCTCGAAATCCTTCTTGACCTTGGAAACCATGACGCCCGTCTTTTCCACCTTGTTGCGGAGGAACTGGCGGAATTCGGTATTGTCGGCCACTTCTTCGGCGAGGATGTCGCAGGCGCCCTTGAGGGCTGCCTTCGGGTCGGCGAGGCCCTTCTCCTCGGAGAGGTAGATGCGGGCGATTTCTTCGGCGGTGTTGCCGGTATTTTCCTGTTCCCACATCAGGCGGGCCAGCGGTTCAAGACCGAGTTCCTTCGCGATGGTCGCGCGGGTGCGCTTCTTGGGCTTGTACGGGGCGTAAATATCTTCGAGGAGGGTCTTGTCCTTACAGGCCTCGATCTGGGCCTTGAGTTCGGGGGTCAGCTTGCCCTGTTCTTCGATGCTCTTGAGGACCGTTTCCTTGCGGTCCGTCAGTTCCTGCAAATAGTCGCGACGGTGGCTGATGTCGCGCAGTTCAATTTCGTTCAGCGTACCCGTCTGGTCCTTGCGGTAGCGGGCGATGAAGGGGACCGTGCCCCCCTGGTCCATGAGTTCGAGCGCCTTGGCGACGCGCCATACTTCGAGATTCAGCTCTTCAGCAATAACTGCAGAAAAATCCATTTGATATTCCTACTTGTAGTTTTTCCGTTTCCGGTTTATAGGGTCATAAATGCCCTGGGTTGACACAGATTCGCAATATAGCAAAAGAATCTGTCAATTTTGTGACAGAAAGGGATATATATCCGCGACCCGGCTCAAAAAACGCCGGTGCGTAAAGCCGTACCAAAAGCCCGGACGCTCGCGGACGAGCCCGCCGAGCCAGTCGTTGTAGGAATCCATCACGGACGCCCCCCGGATTTCGACGGCATGGAGAACCTTCGTCGTGGCCCCGCGCTCCTCCAGCCAGCAGACAAAAACGGGAGTATCGGGGCGGTGGTTCAGCAAAAAGTCCGGCAGCGGATTGTTCTTGACGGGTTTTTCCAGAAAAATTCCTTCGGTGGCGCTCGGGATGCGGCTATCCTGGTCGGCAAGCAGGCAGAATAGTTTCCCGGCATCGAGCAGGCGCAGGAACTCGCGCGGCGTGCGCGCATCCACGGAATAGCGGTAGCCGTCGACCGCGCGAATGCGCCCTTCCAGAATGCGGTTGAGCCACGCCGGCTTTACGGGGATGTAGCTCGCCGTGAGCGGGATTCCCAGGCAGCAGAGCCACGGACCGATCGCCTCGTAGTTGCCGTAGTGGGCAGTCAGGAAGATTCCTCCCCCGCGCATCTTGTCGAGGACATCCGCCGAGCCGTCCGCAATCTCGAAATTCCAGCCGTCGACACGGCAGGGGTACGCCGAGAGGGCCGCAGGCAGGCGCTTGAACGTCCCGAAACGGAACAGGAGTTCGGCCGCATGGCGGGTCAAGTTTTTCAGGAGTTCGTCGTAATCGGGGACACCGTTCAAGGCAGGCGACACGTGCTTCGCGTTGGCAAGAAACGTCTTCCGCTTCCAGCCAGCAAGCCTGAGCACCGTGTAGGCCACCCGCGCAAAAACCGCGGCGGCAATTCTTCCCTTGAAAAACATAGCGGGTAAAAAAATACGAAAATTTTCTAAATTGCCTGACAGAGGTTATTATGATTTGCAAGAAATGCGGTAGAGAATACGAAGACGACATGCCTAATTGTCTGTGGTGCGACGCATCTAACGATGGCCAAAATGAACAGAACGACCCCGTCAAAAAGGCTACATCGACAAGCAGCACACAGCAAAGCGAATTCGTCCAGGATGAACCGGAGAACGTCCGGCGCGGCAAAAGCGCCATTCTCTGGACAAAGATTTTTCTCGTCATCACCGTCATCACCGGGTTGTTTTCCGAATACATCATTCACATATTCAAGCCCTTCACGGAAATGGCGGAAGGTTCAGCCTCGGTACCACCGCTCAACCTGACCCAAGTTCTCGCCACATTATTCTTCCTGTTCCTGATCTTTTGCGTCAGCATCGTGTCCCTCGTGGTCATTTACAAATTCTGCAAATGGCTCTACTACACCACCAAGTTCCTGCGCAAGTACACGTCGACCAAATTTTCCCCCTGGGCCGCCGTTATCTGCACGATGATCCCCTGGATCTGCGGGTTCCTCGACTACTTCATCTTCAAGGACCTCCTCGCACAGCAGAAAAAGGTTCTTACGGGGAAGGGCGAGAAATTCGCCACGATTGACAAGAAAATCCTGACGTCCATTCCCATATTGACAGCCCTGATCCTCGTTCCTTCCCTATTGAGCAATATCGCGTCGGCCCGGATAGCGAGTATCGTCCTGTTCGCCTTCTGTGTCGGTGCCTATATCAAGACAATGGAAACCATCATCGAGAACGAGAAAACGATGCATGATATGCGCGAGCGCGAAATCGTGAACCGCAAAGTCGAGGAAATCCTCGCCCAGCGCGAAAATCCCTAGAACTTTTACTACTATTATATATACTATGAGTGAAAACTGCCTTTTCTGCAAAATCATC
>CAMZDZ010000080.1 GCA_947305535.1 uncultured Fibrobacter sp. | reverse complement strand
CGAGCTTTTCGTCGCGGACGGTCGTCATCGGCGAGCCTTCGGGATACATTTCGGCGACGGACGGGGCGAACACGTAGTCGGCGCCCATGGACTCTGCGAGCTTCACGTCAGCTTCGAGGCGCACGGGATACTTAGCAAGGTCCTCGTTCTTGCCAAACTGGATAGGATTCAGGAAAACGCTCACCACGGTCACGTCGCATTCCGCAGCAGACGCCTTGATCAGCGCACCGTGCCCGTTGTGGAGCGCGCCCATCGTGGGCACGAGCCCTATTGTTTTACCTTGCCTGGCGAATGGTTTCAACTGTTCGCGAAGATCGTCAATAGTCTTGACTAAAAGCATTACAGACTTCCTTGTGGGACAAAATATGTAGTTTGGGTCGGGCAAGAACTGATTGCGTCAAGGATCAAATTCAAATGGTTCTCGTTATGGACGAAATCAATGTTGTCCGTATTGATGATTAAGACGGGTGCACTGGTGTAGTGCCAAAAGTGATGGTCGTAGCGTTCCTGCAGGTCCTTGAGGTAGTTGCCCTCGATGGCCTTCTCCATCGCGCGACCGCGGCTGCGGATGCGTTCCAGCAGTATGGGAACGCTCGCCTGCAGGTAGACCACGAGGTCCGGCTTGGGGATGTCCTTGTCCAGGGAGCGCGCGATAGTCTCGTACATGGCGTACTCGCTGTCGGACAAGTTCTGCGAGGCAAAGATCTGGTCCTTGTCGTAGGTGTAGTCGCTCACCAGCAGGTCGTGGAACAGGTCACTCTGCAAGCCGCAGTTCTGCAGCTGCTTGTGACGGTCCAACAAAAAGAACAACTGCGTCTGGAAGGCGTACGCTTCGGGATTCTCGTAGAACTTCTCGAGGAAGGGATTCTTGTCGTAATTCTCCTCGATGCTCATGGCGTTCCAGCGCTGGGCGATAATCTGGGCGAGAGTCGTCTTCCCCACCCCGATGACGCCCTCGATGGCGATAAAATGGATTCCGCTGTCTCTTAGCATATTAGGGTTCCACCTCTGTTATCGTGCGGAACGGGATTTTCTCTTCCCGTGCCAGGAGAGCCTGCAGCATGGCGCTCACGGTTTGGCCGCTGAACGAATCCACCCAGTCCGGGGCGATGTCGTTCAGGGGCACGAGCACAAACTGCCTCCCTTCAATTTCCGGATGCGGGATGCAGGGGCGACCCGCCTGGACAATCTTTCCGTAGTACAGCAAGTCCAGGTCGATCTCGCGGGAATTCCAATGCCCCCGGTCCTTGCGACCGAGAAGGATTTCCGCTCCCTTCAAGTAATTGAGCAGACGCTTGGGCGTCCCGGAATACATGAAGCTCACGACCTGGTTGAAATATGGACCCTGGCCCGCCGGACCCACCGGCGGAGTCTCGTACACGGGACTTTCCTTCCAGCCGCCCGAAGAGATGCGACGGAGCATGTCCCTGCCGGAAAAAAGATTCACCCAACGCGGCGCAACATTGCTGCCCAGGGCAATAAAAACTCTTTCTAATGAATCCACGGCACTAATATAACTATTCCAAAAGTGCTCGAAATGCGCAAAAAAGTGAAATACTTCGGATTTATTGACAAAAAAAAATTTTTTTTCTTTTTTTTGAGTTTTTCTATGACAAAGCCGATAATTTTATGTATCTTATGGCAGTTCTCGAGTAGAACGTTTTATTTATTCCAATCAAATTTTCGGAAAATACAGACTTGCAAGCCAAGCTGTTCTCCAAATCTTCAATTCACAAAAAAGTTTTTTTAATTCAATCTACAGAAGGACGCTACAGTGCCTAGAACAAAGAAAATTCAAGATCAAGATAATGCATTGGAACTAGAAACTGCACCCAAGCCCGAAGGCGAAGAAGCGCAGCAGCCCAAGCGTCGCGGACGCAAGCCCAAGGCGGCTGCAGAAGCAGATAAAAAAGCCGCCGAACCCGAAGCACCGGCACAAGAGACCCGCGCCCCCCGCCAGAAGGCTGAACGCGCACCGGAGCCCGCCTTCGAACCCGCATTCGAATCCCCGCGCCCCGAAGCACAGCGCAACGAACCCGTAGACGGCATCGAGGCCGCAGAACGCCGCCAGGCCCGCGAACTCGGAATAGAGACAAACGAACAGAAAGCCCCCAGCCAGGAAGGCGCAGCCCAGGCTTCCGAAGGCGCACAGGCCGGCGAGAACGGCCAGCAGAACGCCAACCCGCAGAACCAAGACGGCAACCAGCAGCGCCAGCAGTTCAACAACGGCAACAATGGCAATAACGGGAACAACGGCAACAACAAGTTCAACAAATTCAACAAGTTCAACAAGTTCAAGAACCGCCGCAACCGCTTCTTGCCGCAGGACGACATCCTCGACGACTCCGTGCAGCTGCCGCCTCCCGACCCCGAGAAGGTGGCCGCCTCCCGCGCCAAGTGGAAGGAACTGCGCGGTCTCCCGATGTTCGAACTCCAGCGCCAGGCGATGGAACTGAACATCCCCGACTTCAAGAAGATGCGCAAGCAGGCGCTGATCTACCGCATCCTCAGCGCGACCAACGGCGAGGACACCCCGATCTACGCCGAAGGCGTCCTCGAGATCATGCCCGAAGGCTACGGCTTCCTTCGCAACCCCGACCACAACTACCAGGCCGGCCCGGACGACATCTACATCAGCCAGAACTGGATCCGCCGCTTCGACCTGAAGATGGGCGACACCATCACGGGCCAGGTCCGCCAGCCCAGAGACCAAGAAAAGTATTTCGCGCTGATGCGCATCGACACCGTGAACTTCGATTCCCCCGAAAGGACGAAGCGCCGCGTCGCGTTCGAATACCTGACCCCGATCCACCCGAACCAGAAGCTCAACCTGGAATGGAAAAAGGACGAGTTCAGCACGCGCGTCATGAACCTGTTCACGCCTATCGGCAAGGGCCAGCGCGGCATCATCCTCGCTCCCCCGCGTACGGGTAAGACGGTGCTCCTGCAGAACATCGCTAACGCCATCACGCAGAACCACCCCGAAGTCAAGCTCATCGTGCTCCTTATCGACGAACGTCCGGAAGAAGTGACGGACATGCGCCGCCACGTGAAGGGCGAAGTCATCGCCTCCACGTTCGACGAGCCGCCCGAGCACCACACCCGCGTTGCCGACATCGTCATCGAGAAGGCGAAGCGTCTCGTGGAAAACGGCAACGACGTGGTCATCCTCCTCGACTCCATCACGCGTTTCGCCCGTGCGAACAACGTTGTCATCCCCCACTCCGGCAAGATTCTTTCCGGCGGTGTGGACGCGAACGCCATGCAGCGCCCCAAGCGCTTCTTCGGTGCAGCGCGCAAGATCGAGAACGGCGGTTCGCTCACCATCATGGGCACGGCGCTTATCGAGACCGGCAGCCGCATGGACGAAGTGATTTTCGAAGAATTCAAGGGCACCGGCAACATGGAACTCGTACTGGACCGCCGCCTTTCCGAAAAGCGCATCTGGCCCGCCATCGACATCTTCAAGTCGGGCACGCGTAAGGAAGAACTCCTGCTCACCGAAGACGAACTCCAGCGCGTCTGGATTCTCCGCCGCTACCTGCAGGACATGACTTCCACCGAAATCATGGACTTCATGATCAGCAAGATGAAACTCTACGAGGACAACGAAACGTTCCTCAACTCTATGAACAAGTAAGGTAAAGCCATGAGTGAAAAAATTTTCTTCGCAGGCACCGGCAACATGGGCGGAGCGATTCTCCGCGGCCTCCTGAACGCCGGCACCACCCCCAAGGACATCCTCTTCTTCGACCCTAGCGACAAGGCCGCCGAAGCCGTCACGGCGCTCGGATGCGTCCGCGTGAAGGATTTCGCCGAAGGCGTCAAGAAGGCCGACGTGACATTCCTCTGCGTGAAGCCGCAGATTTTCAAGAGCGTCGCTCCCGAATGGAAGAACGCCGTCAAGACACTCAAGGGGACAAAGACCTTCGTGAGCATCATGGCGGGTGTCGCCCGCAAGAGCCTCACCGAAGTCCTCGGCGCCAAGAACCAGGTGCTGCGCGTGATGCCGAATCTCCCGCTCACCGTGGGCAAGGGCACAGTGGCTCTCGCCACTGACGGCGTCAGCGAAAAGACGCTTTCCACCGCCGAGAAGATTTTCGGCACCATCGGAGTCACCTGCCGCGTCACCGAATCCCTCATGGACGCCGTCACCGGACTTTCCGGTAGTGCCCCCGCGTACGTTTTCGAGTTCATCGAAGGCCTCACCCGCGGCGGTGTCAAGGCCGGCCTCACCCGCGATGTCGCGCTCAAGCTCGCCCTGGGCACCATCGAAGGGAGCGTCGAGCTCGTCAAGCAGTCCGGCAAGAGCCCCAGCGACCTGTGCGCCATGGTCTGCTCCCCCGCCGGGACAACCATCGCCGGCGTGAACGCCCTCGAAGAAGGCGGCTTCCGTAGCGCCCTCATCAAGGCAGTCGTCGCCGGGACGGAACGCTCCAAGGAACTGGGCAAGTAAAACCGCCCCGGGCGCGCGATGCTACCCATAGACTTTTTCACGAAAGAAAACGCGACGTCCTCGTTCATCCAGGACGTCCTTTCTTCCGTGGACTACCCGGTAAGCATCTACCCTTCGGCGCAGGACGCCGACACGGGAGCGCGCGCCTCCATCGTCATCTGGGACCTGGACGCCTTCGCAAGCGAAAGCGCGGAGGCACTTTCCAAGCTGCGTAGCCGCAGTCCCGACACGATGATTCTCGCCTACGCCGAGAACCCCGACAAGTTCAGGGACATCCCGAACAACCTCTACGACATCATCCTTTCCGTGGAAGCGCTACGGCTCCACCTGATGAGCAAGCTTGCGCGCCTCAAGGAAATCTACAGCGCGAAGCGCACCTTCCGCGAAAGGATGTCGCACCTGGTCGGAAAAAGCGAGGCCATGCAGAACCTCCGCAAGACCGTGGAAAAGGCCATCCTGAACACGGGCTCTGTCCTTATCCAGGGCGAATCGGGCGTCGGCAAGGACCTCATCGCGCGCGCCATCGCCTGCGTCTACGACAAGTTCGTCACGGTGAACTGCAGCGCCATCCCCGAAGCGCTTTTCGAAAGCGAACTGTTCGGGCACACGCGCGGGGCTTTCACCGGAGCGCAGAACGAGCGCATCGGCCTGTTCGAGGACGCGAACGGCGGCGCCATATTCCTAGACGAAATCGGCGACATGCCCCTGCACGCCCAGGTCAAGCTGCTGCGCGTCATCCAGAACCACGAAATACGCCCCATCGGCGCGAACAAGACGCGCCATATCGACGTCCGCATCATCGCGGCCACCAACCGCGACCTCCGCGAGGAAATCCGCGAAAAGCGCTTCCGCGAGGACCTCTTCTACCGCCTGAACGTCATCCCGATGCAGCTTTCGCCCCTCCGCGAACGCAAGGAAGACATCGAGGACCTCGCCAACTACTTTATCCGCCAGTACGCTCCCGAAGGCGAGCCCTACACGCTCTCGCCCGAGGCCTTGCAAAAGCTGCAGGCGCACGACTGGCCCGGCAACATCCGCGAACTGGAAAACGTCATCCAGCGCACCCTGTGCTTCACCGCCCCCGGCATGTTGAACGCTGATGACCTGCAGATCGACGAGAGCATGGGAATCGCGACAAGCGGAACAACAAGTGCTGGGATTGCGACGGCATCCACGTACAACGAATTCCGCGAAATGCAGATGGACGAGGAAAAGGAATTCCTCAAGGCAAAGATCCGCGAATGCGGCGGCTCCATCAGCCTGGCCGCCGACAAGCTCGGCATGATACGCACGGCGCTGTACAACCGCCTTGGCCGTCTCGGCCTCAATGTCAAGGATATCCGCTAATCAGAAGCGCTGTACCGTAAGGCCGCGGCGGCGCAACAGGTCCACCACGTTGTCTTCGTCAAGCACCAAGTGGGCCGCCCCCACCACGACAAACACGTTCCTGTCTTCAGCGAGGAACTGCGCGATGCGTTCCGCCATCTTCACGTTGCGGCTCTTGTAGACCTTCTCGTCCAGCTTGTCGCTGAGTTCCTTTTCGGCAGAACCCTCGGCATAGTCCCGTTCGTCCGCCATCGTCTCGCGCAGCAGCGCGTCGTCGCCCGTTTTCCAGGCACGCACGATACGGGCCACCATCGAATCCAATTCCGACACCTCGCGCAACGTGGACTTGAGATAGAAAATGCCCGCCGAATCGGATTCCGTCGTGTCGGCCAGGGCGCCAATCTGCTCGCTCGCCGTCTCGAGCCCCACGATGGCCTTGCCGTCATGCGCGGCGCGGTCCAGCAGCACGGCGTCCACGCCGAGCGTCGGGTCGATACCCGCACGCTGGATGGCAAAGGCACTCAGCGTCATCGCGGCAAGCCACGGACGCATCGCCTGTAGCGTAACGGAAGGGATTCCCCAGGCGGTACAGATGCTGTCTACGGAATTCCACATTTCGGAAGGCAACAAGTCCTGCAGGCGCTTTCCCGCGGGCATCATCCCGTGCTGCATGCTCTCCGAGGCGATCTCAGTATTCACGGAATCGTCGCTCACGTCGATTTCGACGGCCAGTTCCTCGGCATTCACGAAGGCGGTCTCGATGACGGAATCCAGCGGGTAGAACGACGAATCGGCAAAGTGGATGCTCCCGAGCAGCCATACGGAAGAGTTCGCGTCGGAGACCTTCCAGAAAAAATGCTGGGGTGCAGCTGCGCTTTGCGGCGCAGGCGCGGACGTTTCGCGCGGGGCGTTCCCGGCGCACGCAAACACCAGCAAGGCCGGCAGCAACAGGCAGAACATCCGCAAGGCCGGGCGCATCATTCGGCCCTCGCCCAGTCCAAAAGTCCAAGGTTGCGCGCTTCGGAAGCCGGGGCCACGCGGAAGCGGCCGCCATCAATAACGGCGATACGGTCGCAGAACTTCTCGGCGTACTCGACGGAATGCGTCGACACGACAACCCCCATCTCGCGCGTCTCCACAAACTTCCGCAACAGGCGGAACAGCGCATGGCTACGGGGAATGTCGAGAAAGGCGTTCGGTTCGTCGAGCAGGAGCACGTTCACCTGCTGCGCCACGGCCTCGGCAAGGAACACGCGGCTGCGCTCACCGTCACTCAGTTCCGAGAAAGGCCGCTCCGCAAAGCAGCTTACATCCGTAACCTGCATCGCGTCGTCCACGATTCTTTCGTCCTCGGCGGTGCGGCCGTCCAAAAAGCCCGAATAGGGGGAACGTCCCAGGCCGACGAACTCGCGGACCGTCATGCGGTCCGGCGCCGAGCCCGACATGCGGACAAGCCCGACACGACGGGCACGTTCACGGGCGCCCCAGCTTTGCAGCGGCGAGCCGTCCAGGAAGACATTCCCCGACACTTGCGGCACGAGGCCGGCAAGCGTCTTGAGCAGCGTGCTCTTGCCGCAGCCGTTCACGCCCATCAGCCCGACAAGTTCGCCCGCGCGCAGTTCGAAGTCAAACGGCTCGAACAGGGTGGAGCCTCCCCCATACCCTACGCAAAGCTTCTCGCATTTCAAAAGCACATCGGCAGCCATATCACCACCACCCCGTTCTAGAGCCGCGGACAAGCACGTAAAACACGACCGGCACGCCGACAATACTGAGCACCGCGTTCAGCGGCACGCTCACCGGGAAGAGCCCGGCCAAAAGGCAAAGCACGGTACCGCACAGCGCAGCCCCCGGCACGAGCACCCTGTGGTCCGTCGTTTTGAACAACATAAAAGCGAGGTGCGGGACGGCGATGCCCACGAACGCCACGGGGCCGCAGAACGCCGTGCCCGCCGCCGCGAGGATGCTCGCGCCGAGCAGCACGCACTTCTTCGAAAGCTCCACGCGCACGCCGAGACCGCGGGCAAAGTCGTCGCCCAGCCTAGCAGCGTTCAAGTAGCGCATACTCACCACAATCAGCACAAGCCCCGCGGCCACGGCGAGCGCAAAAACCCACACCCCGTCCAGAAGCACACGGCCGAAACTGCCCATGCTCCATGTCACGTACACGCGAAGCGCTTCGGCCTCGCTCCCGGCGATCAGCACGCTCACGACGGCATCGATCAAGTAGCCGAGCAAAAGTCCCACGATCAGGAGCACGCCCACGTTGCGGAAACGCCCGGAAACCCACATGACAATAATCGTCACAACGGAAGCGCCCAACGCAGCCGCGCCCAGCACGCCAAAGTTACCGAAACTGAATCCGGCCAGCAACGAGAGCGCCACGCCCAGACTTGCGCCGCTGCTGATGCCCAGCACGAACGGCCCGGCCAGCGGGTTGCAGAAGACGGTCTGCAGGGCGAGGCCCGACACGGAAAGCGCCGTGCCGGCCAGCACGGCCGCGCACATCCTGGGTACGCGGAGCCGCCAAACAATTTGCGACGCTATGGAATCAGCCCCGACCTCAGCCGATGGTCCGGCGAAAAGGGCCGAAAAAAAATCAGGCCACGAAACCCAAACAGGTCCCGTAGCCAATGTGCAAAAACTTAGGGAGACGGCGACTAGAAAAAGGAAACCAAAGCAAAACCAGATGCGGTTTTTCATCGGCCCTTATTTTTTTCTCTTCGCCCAGAGTTCCGCAGTCTTCTTCATCTCGGCGGTAAGCTTCTCGTCCTTGATGTAGACTTCCGGCGGAACATTGTCGAAGCCCTGGAGGGCATTCAACCAGTTGTCGTTCATGTCGCGGAACTCGAGTTTCTTGAGGTTGTAGGTCAAGGTGTCATCGAGCTTGCGGAACGCGATGTAGTCCCAACGGACCACCTGGCGGTCGGCGAAGACCTCGCGGGTGACCATGGACGTGTCGTTGTCGAAACGGTAGCGAGCCTTGAAGGTGTATTCGCCCGTCATCTGGTAGCGGCCCGAATCGGAATAGGTGCGGGTCGTTCCGTAAACAGTGTCGTTCATGTCGAAGCGCAGTTCGGCGTCACGGAAAGCATGGCCGTGAGCGACAATCGGGGTGCGCCAGATACCATAAATGGATTCCTTCATGCTCTTCTGGAAAACGGTGTCGATCTTCCAGGAATCAAAGTTTGACTTGTCGTACTTGGCCCTCTGGACGTACTTGCCTTCCTGGATCATCTTGCGGACGCTGTCGGCCTTGACCTTGGCGAGGCTATCGGAACTGCCGGAAACCGGAGTGCTCACCTTGACCTTGCTCAGGGAGTCGAGCTTCTTCTGGATCATCTCGTCGAGAGAGGAGGCGCCTCTCGGAGCGACGTTGACCGGCACGCTAGGTACGACCTTCTGTTCCGCCTTCTTGGCCGGAGCAGCCTTCGGGGCTTCCTTGGCAGGAGCGGACGCCGGAGCAGGAGCGGCCTTCGGGGCTTCCTTGGCAGGAGCGGACGCCGGGGCCGGAGCAGCCTTCGGGGCTTCCTTGGCGGGAGCGGGCGCCGGGGCCGGAGCGGCCTTCGGGGCTTCCTTGGCGGGAGCAGGTGCCGCGGCCGGAGCAGCCTTGGTAGATGTCGTTGCGGGAGCAGGAGCAGCGGCAGGAGCCGGTGCAGGTGCGGGAGCGGGAGCCTTAGCAGGGGCCGCGGCGGCAGGAGCTGCCTTTGCAGGAGCAGGAGCCGGAGCGGGATCAGCAGCGAATGCTAACCCAGCCAAAGCAATCGTACAAATAGATGCGATAATACGTGTATAAGAAGACCAAATCATTGCTTTAAATTTAGTTAAAGGTTTTTTTAAAAGACAACAAGATATCATAAAAAAACACTTTTTTCATGCAAAACAACCCCAAAAAAGGGCAAAAAAAGCACCCCTGGCATCTTTTCCTATATTTGGCACATGCCCGATTACACACAAGCCACTAGTCCCTGTTTCGTTCTGGACGAAAAGCGCCTTCGCCGGAACATGGAAATACTGAACAACATTCAAGAACAGACCGGCGTCAAGATTATCTGCGCCCTAAAAGGTTACAGTTTCTGGAGGTCCTTCCCCATCATCGCGGAATACCTCCCCGGAGCAACGGCCAGCAGCCTGAACGAAGCCAGGCTCGCCAAAGAGGAAATGGGCAAAGAAGTCCACGTGTTCGCGCCAGCATATGAGGACAGCGAAATCGACGAAATCCTCAAGTACGCCGACCACATCACTTACAACAGCTTTTCCCAGTGGATGCGCTTCAAGGACAAGACCATTGCAAGTAAAATAAGTGCCGGCATCCGCGTCAACCCCGAATTTTCCACCGTGGAAACGGACATCTACAACCCCTGCGGCCTGCATTCCAGGCTGGGCGTGACCGAGGCCGAGTTCAAGCCGGAACTGCTGGACGGCATCGAGGGGCTGCACTTCCATGCCCTGTGCGAACAGGACGTCGACGCGCTGGAAGGCGTACTCGCGGCATTCGAGAAGAAATTCGGGCGTTACCTGCCCCAAATGAAGTGGGTGAACTTCGGCGGAGGCCACCACATCACCCGCAAGGACTACCACCGCGAAGAGCTTGTCAAGCTGCTCAACGATTTCAAAAAGCGCTATCCTCACCTCGAGGTCGTGATGGAACCGGGAGAGGCGGTCGGCTGGCAAACGGGCGAACTGGTGGCGACGGTCGCCGACATCGTGCACAACAAAATGGACATCGCCATCCTGAACGTATCCATCAGCGCGCATATGCCGGACTGCCTGGAAATGCCCTACAGGCCGAACATTACGGGCGGAGCGCTCCCCGGCGAGAAGAAGTTTACATACAAAATAACCGGCAACACCTGCCTGGCCGGCGACCAGCTCGGCGACTACTCGTTCGACCAGCCGCTGCATGTCGGTGACCGCATCATCTTCGAAGACATGATCCACTACACCATGGTCAAGACGACGTTCTTCAACGGAGTCCGCCACCCGGATATCGG
Source organism: uncultured Fibrobacter sp. (assembly GCA_947305535.1). Classification (GTDB taxonomy): domain Bacteria; phylum Fibrobacterota; class Fibrobacteria; order Fibrobacterales; family Fibrobacteraceae; genus Fibrobacter. Next base: position 82 of record CAMZDZ010000080.1, on the reverse strand, counting down.
CATGTTCGACATGGACGGCAAGTTCCACCTGCTGCACAAGTTCACCTACGAGCAATTCAAGGAGAAGCTGTAGTTAGACGAG
>CAMZDZ010000079.1 GCA_947305535.1 uncultured Fibrobacter sp. | reverse complement strand
AGGTACCGCCGTAAATCGTACGCTGGGCAACCACGTGGTCACCCTTGCGGGCGAGGGCCGTAATGGCATAAGTGAGGGCCGCCGCACCGGAAGCGACAGCGAGGCCAGCGATACCGCCTTCGAGAGCGGCGATGCGTTTTTCAAAGACATCCTGCGTCGTGTTGGTGAGGCGGCCGTAAATGTTGCCCGCATCCTTCAGGTGGAAGCGGTCGGAAGCGTGCTGGGCACTGTGGAAAACGTAAGAGGTGGTCTGGTAAATAGGAACCGCGCGGGAATCGGTTGCGGGGTCTGCCTGTTCCTGGCCAACATGGAGCTGAAGCGTTTCGAAGTGGAGTTTGTTCTGTGTCGTCATGGTTTGAAGTCCTTTTTCGCGCCTTCGGCGCAGTGGTTGATAAACTTGTGCCCCATTTTTACAAGCCGGGGCCCAGCCAGGCGGATTTAAGCTCCGCAAGCCTCATTACTGTTACACATTCGAACTTTCATAAGCTATCCTGCCTTTGTGGGGCGTCGTTTTCGCCCGACAGCGGGTAAATTAGAAGTTTAAACCTACCATTCCAATAGGAAAACGCCGGGGACGCCGGAGAATTTTCTTACATTTTGCTTACTAATAGGTTTAGACTATAACCAATTCTTGGAAATTTCTATCCCGTGGCCATTTCCCTTTTTTCAAAATGAAAACGGGCCGGCAACGCCGGCCCGTTTGATTCCGCTCTAGGCTAGGATGTTAATCTTTTGTTGTTTCGGCAGGCTCTTCCTTTTCATAATCCTTGATGCAGCGGAGGAAGAAGGCTACGTGCTTTTCATTGGTTTTAAGGCCGTATACAGGATCCATTCTCCTCGCCCCAGTTTCACTCGCATCGGTGCTGGTCCAGTATCCCGACCAAGCAGTTGCCCAGTTCAAAGTACCATTCTCAAATTGTTCCAAGGACACAGAAACATACTCCGGCGACTTATTATCAAGGCCTTCTTCAGCTTCGTCGGCACTGGGTACATGCCAGCCTTCGGGGCAAATCCCGCGGACGGTTTCCGGCAACTTGCAGCTTTCAAATTCGTCATAACCGCAGTAGATATCCGATTTCTTGAGTTCAGCCGAGTCGACAACCGCACTCCAGAAATAGAAGCGCCCCTTCTTATCGCACGTGCCACCCTTGCCGTCATACATATCGTTGTAGCAGAAGCTGCTGGAATCGAGGCTTGAGGTCTTTCCCTTGTATGCATACCTGAGGTTGTCGACCATCCAGGTGTGGCCGTTTTCGAGGGTCTGGGTCGCATAGATCTGGTAGTCGCGGGTATCGCAGAGTTCGCTCGTCTGGTCGTCCATGTTCGTTTCCGCCATGTAGCGGATGTCGATATTGAGCGGGTCAGCCTTGTTGGGGTTCTTGGCACAAATCTTCTTTTCGCCGAGCACGCCGGTGCTCTTCTTGCAGAAATGGGTCACCGGGCTATATTCCTTCGCGCTGTTACCGCTGCCGCACACGAGAAGTTCGGCGGTGCGCACCTTGGAATTGTCGTTAGTGGTGTAGCAGTATTCCGTCGGCTTCCTCATGTCCTTGCTGCCTTCGGCGCAGGGGATCTTCTTCGCGATCTTCTTGTTCTCTGCATCGCAGTACTCGTCCCAGGCGTAAGACTTGCGGACGATTTTCCCGTCATCGTCTTCCCACTCGCACATTTTATGCATGACTCCCTTCTCGTCACAGAACATATCTCGGACACTGTATGTCCAAGTCGAATAGTCCTGGCCTTCGGCCCAAGAATAAATCTCGCTCCAGTCCTTGCATTGCGGCTCCGGGACGCCCGAAATGTAATTGTCGTCTTCATCGTAAGTATACCCGCAAATCTGCGTCGCCGGATCGTAGGACCCCGTTCCGCAAACGGCCTTGAACAGCGTGGTGGACTTCTCGCCGCATGTCAGCGTGACTTCGCCGTTTTCGCCTTCGGTAAACGAGCAGGCGTTGCCATCGTCGCCGTTGCTGCCGTCCTTGCCGTCGGCGCCGTTCTTGATGGTGCCAATGACATCGCCGCCGCAGACGATATCGAAGCCGTTCTTTTCCTTGTTCTCCTTCGCGGTGCAGCTCTGGCCGTCCTTGCCGTCGGCGCCGTTCTTGATGGTGCCGACAGACTTGCCGCTGCACGTCACGTCGAAGTCGCCGCTATCGGTCTTCGTCACTTCGCAAGCCGAACTGGATCCGCCATTGCCGTCCTTGCCATCGGCGCCGTTCTTGCCGTCTTTACCGTCCTTGCCATCCTTGCCGGACTCGCCGTCCTTACCGTCCTTGCCGTCCTTGCCGTTCAGCTGCATCCAGCTTTCGTCGGCGCAGACGTAGACCTTCGCGGAATCCTTCACGAAGACGAGCGTGCCTTCGTTTTCGTCTTCGCACTTCGGAAGGTTCTTGTACTTCTCGACCTGTTCGAGCGAGGCCGATTCGTTCACGTTGGTGACTTCGGTGACATCGTCACCGCAAGCCGTCAGGAAAGAGAGGGTTGCCGCAAAGCAGGCGGCGTAGGCGTATTTGTTTTTCATTTTCAATTCTCCCAGAATTAAGATTTGACACGGAAGTGTGTTTGTCTGTAATTATACATCCATTTTTTAAAATTGTCAATATTTCAGAACACAAATTCTTTCTAAATATGATTTATTTCACACTTTTAACCAAATCGCAGAAATTATAACAGGCATACAGAATACATGAAAAACGCAGAAATTGGACCATTTTCGGCAAATTCGGACATAAAAGCGCCCCCCGGACGCCGTTTTGTATAAAGTTTTTTACAAACAGAATTGTCTATCTTTTGGAACACAATGGACCACGAATACAGCATCTACGGAAACATCTCCTGCGAGGCCGAGGGCGAGTTCACCCTGGACGGCGTCCCGCTGGTCATCGGCGGCGGGCGGTGCCGCCTGAAAGACGCCGCGGCGGCCAGGAACATAAGCGAAGGCGCGCTCAGGGGCCTTTGCAAGGCGCTATCCGAAAAGTTCCACTGCAAGGCGCAGATGCGCAGGATACACGAAGTCTACGGCAACTCGAACGTGTTCAACGGCGGGAGCGACTACGACGTCGTGGAGGAATACCGCTTCGAGTGCGCGTACGACGACGGCAGAGAGGCGTGAGCGGCGAGCTATGAGCATTGAGCCGCGAGGAACAAGCGGCGAGATAAGAAGTAAAGAAAAAAGTAAAACGGGTCGGCAATGCCGGCCCGTTTGGATCGTTCTAGGTCAGGGGTATTAATTCTATTCTTCTTCAGCCGGCTCTTCCTTTTCGTAGTCCAGGACGCAGCGGACAAAGAAGGCATCCCGCTTTTCACTGGACTTTGCGACGCCACCCGCTACAGGCGTCTTTTTCTTCGCGTTCGCAGCGCTCACATCGGTACTGGTCCAGTATCCGGACCACTGGTCCGTCGTCTGCATAAATCCTTCGTCGTTCTGGAACATGCCCAAAGGATAGTAGAGCTCCGGCCAGCCAAGTTCGCCCATCTCCGCATCCGCTTCCTCGGCACTGGGCAGATGCCAGCCCTCGGGGCAAACGCCGCGGACAGTTTCCGGCAACTTGCAATTGCTGAATTCACCGTTGCCGCAGAAAACATCGTCCTTCACGTAAGATGCCGAGTCGATAGCCGCGCTCCAGAGGTAGAAGCGTCCCTTCTTGGTGCACAAGCCGCCATTGCCGTCGTGACGGTCGCCATAGCAGAAGCTGCTGGAATCGAGGCTCGCGGTCTTTCCCTTGTATGCGTACCTGAGGTTGTCGAGCATCCAGGTGTGGCCGCTTTCGAGGGTCTTGGTCGTGTAGATCTGGTAGTCGCGGGCGTCGCAGAGTTCGCTCGTGTTGTCGTCCAGGTTCATTTCCGACATGTAGCGGATATCGATGTTGAACGGGTCGGCCTTGTCGGGGTTCTTGGCGCAAACCTTCTTTTCGGCGAGCACGCCACCAGCATTCTTCTTGCAGAAATGGGTCACCGGGCTGTACCTTGTCTCGTTGTTGCCGCTGCCGCACACGAGCATTTCGGCCGTGCGCATCCTGGAATTGTCATTGGTGGTGTAGCAGTATTCCGTCGGCTTCCTCATCTCCTTGCTGCCTTCGGCGCAGGGGACCTTCTTCGCGATCTTCTTGTTCTCGGCGTCGCAGTATTCGTTGACGCCGTCGTACTTCTTGGTCACGAGGTTGCCGTCTTCGTCTTCCCACTGGCACATCGCATGAATGACGCTATTGTCGTCGCAGAAGTACTGGGTCGGGTCGTAGGTCCAGTCCGAATGGTCCTCGCCGGCATCCACCCAGGAATAAACCTCGCTCCAGTTCTTGCAGCGCTTGACCGGGGCATCGACGTACTTCTGGGTCTTGGTGTCGTAGTAAGATCCGCAAAGCTGCGTCACCGGGTCGTAGGAGACCTTGCCGCAAACGGCCTTGAACAACGTGGTGGACTTCTCGCCGCACTTCACGGTGACTTCGCCGTTTTCTCCTTCCGTCAGCGTACAGTCGTCGCCGCTTTCGCCGTTCTCGCCGTCTTCGCCGTTCTTGATGGTGCCGATGGTCTCGCCGTTGCAGATGATGTCGTAGCCGTCCTTGTCCTTGTTCTGCTTGGCGGTGCAGCTCGTGCCGTCTTCGCCGTTCTTGCCGTCCTTGCCGTCCTTTCCGTTTTCTCCGTCCTTGCCGGCCTTGCCGTCTTCACCGGCCTTTCCGTCCTTGCCGTCCTTGCCGTCTTCGCCCGACTCGCCGTCGACGCCCTTCTCGGCGCTGCCGCCGTTCATCGCGACCCAGCCGTCGCCGGTGCAGGCGAACACCTTCGCGGAGTCCTTCACGTAGACGAAGGTCCCTTCGGCCTCGTCGTCGCACTTCGGCAGTTTCTTGTACTTGTCGACCTGGTCGAAACCGGCGTTCTCGGTCACGTTGGTCACTTCGGTGACGTCGTCGCTACAGGCCGTGAAAAGCGCGAGCGATGCAGCGATGCATGCGGCGTAGGTGAAATTCTTTTTCATTGTCATTCTCCTAGAGTTGAGTTCTGTTTTGTTGTTGACAAGTTCAATTATAGATTCGTTTTTGAAAATTGTCAATATTTCAGAACACAAATTCTCGCTAAATATGATTTATTTCACACTTTTCACTGAATCACAGAAATTATAATAGATACACAGAATACACGAAAAACGCGGAAATTGGGCCAGTTTCGGCAAATTCGGCTCAGGAATCGCCAAAAACCACCAGTTTGTATAAAGTTTTTTACAAACAGATTAACGTGTCTTCTGGAATACAGGAACTAGAACTGTTCGAGCAGTTTTATGCGTTCGGGAGTGTCCGGATGCGTGCAAAACATCAGGTTCACCCGCGCGACAAGGCCCGTCAGCGCGCCGTCGCGTTCCTCGTCGGGGTGCACGATGTAGAGCTGCGCCACGTCGTCGCGCCGGACCTGCTCCAGGCCGGGCTCCGCCGATATCTTGCGCAGCGCGGACGCGAGCGCCAGCGGGTCGCCGCAGAGTTCCGCGCCGCCGGCGTCAGCGACGTACTCGCGCTTGCGCGAGATGGCAAGCCTCGTGAGGGTGCTGAAGAAAAACGCGACGGAAGAGCACACCAGCAACAGCGCGGCCCCCGCGATGATGACCAGGAAGCCTCCCCCGCCCTTGCGGCGGCCGCGGCCCACGACCATCGCGCGGCTCGTGTTCGCGAGCAGCCTCACCGAGGCCGTCATGAGCGCGGAGAAAATGCCGACGAACACGATGCACACCACGAGCAGGCGCGTGTCGCGGTTCTTGATGTGCGTGAGCTCGTGCGCCACCACGGCCGAAAGCTCGGCGTCGTCGAGCTTCTCGATGATCCCGGTCGTGAGCGTCACCGTGAAAGACTTGTCGTTGATGCCGCTCGCGTACGCGTTCAGGTTCGGGTCGTCGACGATGTTTATCTTGGGCATGTAGATGTTGCCCGCGATGCAGAGGTTCTCGACGATGTTGTAGACGCGCGGGTTCTCCTTGCGCTCGAGCGGCCGCGCGCCGGTCGCGTGGCGAATGATCGCCGTGTTCGCGAAATACGCGATGATGAACCAGACCACCGTGACCCCGAGCGCGTAGGGCACGACCTGCACGAAGAATTCCCAGATCAGCGCCCAGTGGAAAACGTCCGTCGTGACCTCGTCGACACACGGGTGCGCGGACGGCAGGTAGCACAGCATGTCGCCCAGGTCGAGCCCGGCAAGCACCATCGCCACCATCGCGAGCAGGATGACCGGGAAAAGGCACAGCAGGACGACAGTGTTCCTGTTGTTCCGCCAAATCTGGGTCTGGATACCGACGTATTTCACTAGAACTTCACTTCCGGTGCCTTATCGAGCTTTTCACGGCCTTCGCTCGCCTCGTACATGGGAGCGCGCTTGAAGTGGAACATCCCGGCGACGATATTGCTCGGGAACACCTCGCAGGCGTTGTTGAACTCGCGGGTCGCGGAATTGAAGAAGCGGCGTGCGGCGGAAAGCTTGTTCTCGATGTCGGCAAGTTCAGTCTGCAGCTGCGCGAAGCGCTGGTCCGCCTTGAGTTCCGGGTAGGCTTCCAGCGAAACCTTCAAGCCGGAAAGCAGGCTCGTCATGGCCTTGTCGGCGGCGACCTTTTCGTTGACGGTGGTGGCGCCCATACCGGCGGCGCGGGCGGCCGTCACCTTCTCGAGCACTTCCGCCTCGTGCGTGGCGTAGCCCTTGACCGTGTTCACCAGCTGCGGCACAAGGTCATAGCGCTGCTTGAGCTGCACGTCAATGTTTGCGAAAGCGTTCTCGCGGTTGTTGCGGAGCTTCACCAGGCCGTTGTACATGGCGGCGACCATCACGACAATCACCACCACGACGATGGCCACGACAATACCTACACTCATAATTTCTCCTTTGATGGGTTCTTATGAGTAAAGTATATAAAAAAATCAGAACTGTTCGAAGAAACTATGCACTTCCTCGGGGACCCATGTGCCCTGCCAGTCCCAGCCGACGTCCATGTTGCCCGTGTCGTGGGCCGTCCACTGGTGGCTTCCGGGCCAGCTGCACCACCTGACCGGGAAGCGCTCGTCAACATTCTTGAAGTCGTAGCAGACATGCCCCGTGTTGCCCTTGATTTCCTCGGGCTTTTCGCTGCTCGCATCGGTAAAGTCACCGTTCGCGTCGGCCTTGCCGTTACGCTTCAGTATTCGCGGAAGGGCACTTGTCTTTGCCTGGTTGTAATTGCACCTGTCGTCGTTCACGCCGTGCACGTTCATCCAGGCGATAGGCAGCTCCTTCATGGCGTTGCCTTCCGGCAGCCAGATGTTGTAGTCGGCCACGGCGTAGGTGGCGGCGGCGCGCACGCGGTGCTGCATATCCTGCATCAGGGAGTAGCTGAACATCGCGCCGTAGCTGAACCCGTTAATGAACACGCGGCTCGTGTCGATACAGTAGTTCTCGTTCAGTGTCGTGAGCGTCTGGTCGAAGAAGTCGTGGTCGCCCTGGCCCTTGTTCCACAGGCCTCCGATGGCGTCCAGCGAGACGAAGATGTAGTCGCCGTTCTTGTCGAGCACCTGCTGGCCGTAGTACGGGGTGGGATGGTCGTAGTCGGCGGCATGGTGCACGAAGTCCTCGCCGGTGCTGCCGTAGCAGTGCAGCGCGAAGAGCACCTTGTGCGGCTTGGTGTTGTCGTAGTTCTTGGGCAGCGTGATGAAGTACTTGCGCGACTCGCCGCCGACCTTGATCTCGAACTGGTCGCCGTTCTCGACGCTCCTGACCTTCTGCAGCTTCGAAGCCGAGCCGCAGCCCTTGCTCGGGGTGGGCTCGTTCTTCAGGGCGTACCCGAACTTGAACGTGGGGGCGGATTTCTTGAGCGTTACCGTAAGCGTGGTGTCGAGCGTGCCGAGCGGCACCGTGAGCGTGTCGAAGCCGTCGGCGACAAAGCGGATGGCCTCGCCCTGGGCGGCGGCCTTCAGGAGGGCCCCCTTGAACCAGGCCGACTGCCTCGCGTTGCCCACGGAAACCTGCGCGAAATACGTGCCGCGGGCACCGACGTCCCTGTTCAGGTCGTACGTGCCGGCGCCATGCAAAGTCTTCTTGGCGACCTGGTGGCCGAGGGCGTTGAAAACCCTGACCTGGACGGCGGAGGAGGCGCCCTGCGCATACGAGAGCACGCCGCCGTTCACGCCGACATAGCCCACGGAGCTGCCGGAAGCCGGGAGGGCCGTCTTGCCCGAAGTGTCGGCCTCGTCCTCGTGGATGGTGAACTTGCCCTGGTCATCGGTCGTCGCCGTCTTACCCTCCACGAGGAGGCTGACCGAGGCGCCCTTGACGGCCGCGCCCTGTTCGTCGGAAACCGAGCCCGTTATGGTGTAGGCGGAAGCCATGCCGCAAAACGCCAAAAGGCATGCGGCCGCGAAAAGATTGGGGGATTTGACCATCGTTTGTACTCCTTTTTACCCAGTATTAACCCATGGTCATTAATCTATATCGCAATGCAGACAAGATAGCACGCCAAACCGCCCCGCCCGTGGATGATTTGTCTATAAAAACATTTTTACATATCCTGTGTTATTGCTGATTGGGGCCTCAGAAATACATATTTGCTTTTACCCGCGCCTTTAACAGGTTCAACAAGATAATTCAGCCATCAGCGCTCCTTTAGTTGGTTGAGGCGTCCTCTTATCCCGGAATTCCAGAATAAAAAAACGCATTTCTCCATTAAGCGAAGAAACACGTGCTGCATTTAATGTACCTATTGTTCGAAATCTTGGCTAGGGGGGCAAGAAAATTTTACAGTCAGGCGGATGCCACGTTGTCGAGCACTACGTTCACGTAAGTCTGGTACGGGATGCCCGCGGCGGCGGCCTTGCGCTTGATCGATTCCACCGTCTTGACCTTGAGCCTTATGGAATACATTTTCTTTTCTTCCTTGGCCTCGGCGATGGCGCGACTGATGCGCGCAATAGATTCCTCTAGCGTCTCCTTGGGCAGCTTAACCTTCTCGCGCTTTTTGCACTTCGTCTTCATTAGCTCTCCTTACAGCTATTGCACACCCTCCCTATTGTAGAAAATGTATATACACCTGTCAATATACATTGTAATACATGCTTTTTATTTCCCGTTCCGGGCTGCGGCGATTTCGGCGTTGATTTCGTCGAGGGTCATGCCAGCGGAACCGGCCTTCTCGGCATCGGCGGATAGCTGTTGCATATTGTGCAATGCCTGCCTGCGCAATTCCATGAAGGCCTTCCATCCGGCATTTTCATTCTCAAGTTCTTTTTCGTTCTCTGCATTTTCCTTCATAGTATTTCTCCTTTGTTTAGAAATCATCAAATATCAACTAGGATTTCCCAATAGCCATCACGAGTTGTGCCAATATGGCGAATTGCTGGATTCGGAGCCTTTCGAAGTTCGTTTAAGTAATACTTGAGACGATTTATCTTCATTCCCATTCTTTCGGCCATTTCGCTTTGACTTAATTTAGGATTGTCCTTTAAGATTTTAAGCAGATTCCATTCCACCTCACTGTATTGGGTGGGATTGGGTAGGATTGGGTAGTTTTTTTCAATACGTAATAGAAGGATTTTCAACGTCCTCCTTTGTTTGGTTGGGCAGTTCTTTTGTTGCCTTCGGGCAAAGTCATTTTCACGGCAGAATCATTCTTGCCTGCGCACAAAAGAATGCCAATGGTAGGATTTTCATCAGGAAGTTTTTCAATGCGGTCGTAATAATTCACATACATCTGGAGTTGGCCTATATCCTGATGCGTGATTTTGCCCGTCTTGATTTCAATAATCACAAAACAGCGAAGCAGCCTGTTGTAAAGAACGAGGTCGATGAAAAATTCATCGTCTTCGAGCATAATCCGCTTCTGCCGAGCAACAAAGGAGAATCCCTTTCCCAGTTCGAGTAGAAAATCAGTAATGTGCGAAATAATCGCGCCTTCCAGATCGGTTTCATAAAAGGCCGAATTCATTTTCAACCCAACAAATTCCAAAATCATCGGATCCTTGATGACCTCTTGCGGGGTTTCGGGGATGCGCTCCTTGCGAGCGACCGCCAGCACGGATTCCTTGTCGTTACTGAGCAAAAGGCGTTCGTATAGTTGGCTGTTGATTTATTGGGACCAGTTTAATTGCGAACACACTGTATTCGCAATTGGATAGGTAATGAAAAATTGGCGGCAAAATTCCAATTGACGCTTAGAAAAACCGCTCCCGTATTCAGTTTCCAGCTTTTCAGCAAGCGATTTCACGATATACGCCCCGTAATCGGCACGCTTCTTACCATGCTGTTCTTCTTCAAAAATACGCTTACCAAGCTTCCAGTACATCTGGACGCGACAGAAATCAACGCTCCTGACCGCATTTTCCCGAGCAGTCTCGATGATTTGCTTGGCATCTTGGATCAACTTCGTAGAGATAATTTCTTTAGACTTCATTATAGCCTCCATGTGGTCGCAATTTGCGACCGGTTATTTCCCGCTCCTGGCCGCGGCAATCTCGGCGTTGATTTCGTCGAGTGTCATTTCGGCGGAACCGGCCTTCTCGGCATCGGCGGAAAGTTGCTGCATGGTCCGGAGCATATGGTACCTCTCATACAATTCCTCGAACATGTTCCGGTATGCCTCAACGTCGTCCAGTTGCACGATAGTCGTAATCTTGTTGCCGGCGTCCTTGCTCGAAGCCCCGCAATGGTATAGCTTTTCGCTTTTGGTCTTGAAGTCGACAAGAATGTAGCGGTCGTGGAACTTGTGCGCGGCAGAAACTTTGTCAATCGAAACGCCCGGCATCGCGGCACGGAAATCGTTGAGCATATCGTCCGTTATGTGGGCGCATTGGTCACTCGCAATCAGGAGAGAAACGCCCTTGCGCACACTCCGGAGCAAATTCAGAGTTTTAACGTCTACATAATTATCCACAATCAGCACCGACTTCTTCGCCATACCGTAAATCTGCGCGTAAGCGACGTCCGCCTCCAACTTTTGCCCGTCCAGAATCAGGAAGTGCCTGTAAGTCGAGGGATCAACGAAGTTTTCCATGACCATCTGGAGGTCCACATTGATTTTCCCCAAATCGCTCCGGATATCGCGAACTTCGCCGGAAAG
>CAMZDZ010000078.1 GCA_947305535.1 uncultured Fibrobacter sp. | reverse complement strand
GAAACCGTGAACCTCAAGGTCAAGAAGACCCTCGAGGCCGGTCTGAAGCCGATTATCTGCATCGGCGAAACGCTCGACCAGCGCAACGGCGGCATCCTCAAGGAAGTTCTCGGCCTCCAGGTCAAGGGCGCCTTCAAGGACGTCTCTGCCGAAGACGCCGCCAAGTGCGTGCTCGCCTACGAACCGGTCTGGGCTATCGGTACCGGCGTTACCGCTACCGACGAACAGGCTCAGGACACTCAGGCCTACGTCCGCTCCGTGGTCAAGGAAATCTACGGCGAAGCCGTTGCCGAAGGCATGCGCATCCAGTACGGTGGATCCATGAAGGGCGCCAACGCTGCCGGCCTCCTCGCCCAGAAGGACATCGACGGCGGTCTCATTGGCGGTGCAGGTCTCAAGGCCAACACCTTCAAGGAAATCATCGACGCTGCCGAAGCCAAGTAATTTTCAACCAACCAAGGAATCGTCACCATGACAACTCTCTTTTGGATTCTGATCGTCATTCACGTTTTCCTGTGCTTGTTCCTCATGTTGCTCGTTCTCATGCAGAACGACAAGATGGGCGGCCTCGCAGGTCTCGGTGGCATGACTTCTCAATCTGCATTCTCCACCGCAGGTGCTGCGACCTTCATCCAGAAGCTGACTCGTGGCGTCGCCGTGGTCTTCTTCCTCGTGGTATTCGCCCTCGGCCTCATCACGGCCAAGCAGGACCGCACCGTGGAAGAATCTGCCATGCAGAAGGCTACTCGCGAATCCGCTGCCCAGCAGCAGACCGCACCGGCCCCGGAACTCCCGGGTAACTTCACAGCCCCTGCGGTCGAAACACCGGCCGAACCGGCAGCCGAAGTCCCCGCCGGAGAAGCCAAGTAAAACTTTCATCCCGGCATTTGCGCCGGGATAAGTTCTGCGGTCGTGGTGGAATTGGTAGACACGCTAGCTTGAGGTGCTAGTGGGAGCGATCCCATGACAGTTCAAGTCTGTCCGACCGCATACAAGAGTCCGCCCTGCTAACAAGCGGGGTGGATTTTTTTGCGCCTTCGGCGCAGTGGTTAGTGCATTCCTCTTACCTCGAACCTCGTGCCTCGAACCTGGCGCCTCATAGCTCATTGCTCACTGCTCATTGCCGGTTCCTCAAGCCTCGAGCCTCATTGCTATATTATCCCCCGAGGTTTTTATCATGCAAAATTCTATTGTCGCCCCTGTTGGCGTTTTGGGCTTTGGCGTCGAAGGCCAGAGCACGTTCAACTACCTTGTCCGCAGCGGAATCAAGGATATCGTCGTGATGGACAAGAACCCGATCAGCTTGCCGGAAGTGCCCGCAGGCGTGAATGTCAAGACGTTCAGCGGCGACAACTACATGGACGGTCTCAAGGACTGCGTGACCGTGGTGCGCTCGGCAGGCGTGTACCCGATGAGCCCGGAACTTTTCAGGTTCCAGATGAACGGCGGGCTCATGACGAGCCAGATCCAACTATTTTTAGAACAAACTAAATCAAAGAAAGTCGTGGGCGTCACGGGGACGCTCGGCAAGGGTTCCACCGTGAGCATGATCAGCCACATCCTGACCAAGTGCGGCGTGAGCAACGAGATTGGCGGGAACTTCGGCGTGCCGGCACTCGACCTGCTGGAAACCGAGACTTCCGACCGAGTGAGCATCCTCGAGCTTTCGAGCTTCCAGCTGATGACGCTTTCCGTTTCGCCCGACGTGGCCGTGGTGCTGCGCGTTTCGACGGAGCACCTGGACTGGCACAAGAGTGTCGAGGAGTACCGCGACGCGAAGGCGAACCTCGTCCGCTGGCAGAAACGCGCCGGCACCTGCGTCTTCTTGAAAGACGCCGCTCCGACGGCGAAGATCGCCGCCGAGAGCCCGGCCACGACCAAGTACGCCATCACGCTCGTTGACGGGCCGAACTTTGGCGACGGAGACGCCGTGATCGACGGCGCCACCCTCGCCATCGACGACGAAAAACTTTTCCTTGCGGACTGCAAGGTGCGCGGCATCTACCAGCTCGAGAACATGGCGGCGGCGACCCTCGCCGTGAAGGCGCTGGGCGTCAAGGTGGCCGACGCGTTCGAAGCCCTCAAGAGCTACGAGACGCTCCCCTTCCGCATGGAGTTCAAGGGCGAGAAGAACGGCATCGAGTTCTACAACGACAGCTACGCCACGCGCCCCGACGCGACGATCGCCGCCACGGCGAGCATGAAGCGCCCCTTCGCGCTCATCCTCGGCGGCTCCGAGAAGAACGCGGACTTTACCGAACTTTCGAAAATTCTCGTGGAGGAACGCCCGAACCTCAAGCGCATCGCGCTCATCGGCGCGACCGCGCAGCGCATGCTCGAGTCCCTGACGCAGGCCGGGCTCCAGATTCCTGCGAACATCTTCCCCACCCTGGAGGAAGCGTTCGCCGACAGCCTCGCCATCGGCGAGGGCGGAACGGTCATCATGAGCCCCGCCTGCGCGAGCTTCGGCCTGTTCAAGAACTACAAGGTCCGCGGCCAGGTCTTCGACAAGCTGGTTAATGAGTTATGAGGCTCGAGGCTCGGGGCTCGAGGAGTGAGTGATGAGTTACAAGTCGTGATCAGGGGGCCCCTCCCGCATCTTTTTTCATTTTTTTCAAAAAAATCCCTCTTTTTCCCTTTACAAAAGGCCCCCTTTTATTTAAATTTGTCTCCGTTCCGCTAAGGACCACGCGGTCGTGGTGGAATTGGTAGACACGCTAGCTTGAGGTGCTAGTGGGAGCGATCCCATGACAGTTCAAGTCTGTCCGACCGCAGAAGGAACCCGGCTTAACCGCCGGGTTTTCTTTTTTCCCAAAAAGCACACGCAGCCAAAGCAAAACCCCGGACCTAAGTCCGGGGCTGCAAGTTGGAGAATGAGCTCTAAATTCTATCCGATTACTTAGTCGTGTTGACCAGGAAACTCTTACCGCCCTGCACCTGCTTGAGCATGTAGACTCCCCTGGTATAGCCCGCGGCCTTGAGTGCGCTAGAGGCATCCGTACCGTCCAGGTCCAACGTACCGAGCATCTTGCCCGAGAGACCATATACGCGGTAGGCCTGCGAAGTCCTGTTCTGGAACCTGACGTCACCTATAGCCAGCGGGCCAATCGGTTCGGCATCTTCGGCATCCTTGCCCTGCAAGAAGTTGATGTAGTCAATATCCATCCAGTCCCCAGTCACGGTAAAGCGGAGGATATGCTTGCCGGCAGCGAGCGTCACGTTAGCCTTGACCTTGTTGTATTCATCATAGTTGTCTTCGCCGGATGTCGCCTGCGGAACGGCAATTTCTTCGGTAATGTCTTCACCGTCGATAGACAGTTTGAAACTGGAAGTCGCATTGGCCGAAGCCACCGCGGCATAAATGGTGTAATCGCCCGCAGCAGCCACTTCTACGGTGTATTCCAGCCATTCGCCAGTCTGGTTGTATCCAACTACGTAACCGGTAGCCTTCTTGTAGATATCGACGCCCGTACCTTCGCGGTAGCTCGCACCGCCGTTACTTTCGGCGCCATGGTCATCGGTATCGTTGTCGGAGTAAGAATCGCTGCCGGCACCATAGCCCGGTTCGTCGAAATTTTCCATCTCAATCTTGCCCGGGATAGCCCAAGCCTTGCCGCCGAACGGCTGTTGCGGTTCGGGTTCACGCTTGGTCCCCTGGAATTCCCATTCCAGAACGCCCATGGTAGAATCCTTGCTTCCCTTGAACACGAAGAACAACTGGTCCACGACGCCAGTAAGGCCACTCATCTCGCAATCGTTGTCGGCATAGTCGTTCCAGCCGCTGGTCTTCGCAAGTTCGCAGGAACCGGCAAGCGTACCGGAAACGCTTCCCGTGTGAATTTCAATCTTGTTGCCGTCGCCCACGTTGGCGGCCTTGATGCGGAGGTTTTGGGCTCCGTTACCGAAGTCCACGCCAGAAACGCGAATCCAGGATTCCTTGGTGGCGAGCGGAGTCAGCACATGCACCACAGGCTTGCCCTTGGTCCAGTCGGTACGGCTGCGCACGTTCCTCTGCTTGGAACTGGTCAAGGCCTTGTAGGTCCTGTAAGGGTCGAAATTCTTGATCTGCTTGGGGCCTTCACGCGTAAAGGTGAGCTTGTTCATCTTGTCGCCATTCCAGGTGAGTTCATCGATGGACACGCTTCTATGGTTTTCCTTGTTCGGCGAATTGGTGCACTGGCCCGACTGGGTGCAGGAACCCGGATGTTCATCCGCAGTCACCAAGCGGCGGTCGTGATACACGGCGTACCACTTGCCCTGGAATTCGGCAAAACCCTGATGGTTGTTGCCACCTTCGTTATGAGCATCGGGTACGGAACTGATTCCAGGAATGACCGTTCCAACGAACGTGTAAGGGCCCGTAATCTTGTCAGCCATGCCGTAGTCGATGACCTGCGGAGGCGTATTGAAACTCAAGTAGTACTTGTTCCCCTTCTTGTGGATATAGGGGGCTTCGAAAGAATTCTGTGCACTGACACGCGTCAGGGAATTCTTGTCGATGGTAATCTTGCCGTTGTTTTCGGTAAACTTGATGATGTCCAGGTTGTTACCATAGGGGCGCTGACCGTTTTCACCGCCGCCGAAAATCACGTAACCCGTACCGTCATCTTCGATGAAGATACCCGGGTCAAAACAGTGAGCAATGCCGTCGCAGCCGCCAATCACGCTGGAGCCATAAGAAGCGGCAATGTAGTTCACGCCATGAGTTTCCTTGACGGGGTCGGTATAGGGACCGTCGATGCTTGTCGCGGTAAGCATGCCCACGCCGCTGGCGCCGTTGGGGTAAACGATGTAGATTCTGCCCTTATGGACGGCGATGCCGGAAGCCCAGGTATTGTTGGGGTAATCCCCGAATTCACGCTTGGAACGGAAAACCATGCCGTGGTCAGTCCAGTTTTTCATGTCCTGGGAGGTGAACGCGTTAAGGCCCACGATGTCGTAGTCATAATTTTTCTGGGGACTGTAGTCATCGACATCGGTCAGGATGTAGAAAGTACTGTCGTCGGCCGCCGCCGAAGGGTCCGCCAGATAATGGTAAGTTGAAATCGGGTTGTCAGCATAAGCAGAAATGGACAGCCCCAAGGTAGCCGCAAAGGCAATTTTTTCCCATCTTTTCATATTGCAACATCTCCATTCACTCGGTTTTTTCCCGAACCCATACAAACCATTATTAAACTATTCTAAAAAAAGCCCTCTTTTAGCGCAAATCGACAATATTCATGGATAAATTGACAACGGGCTTTTTTTTCTACATTTTACGTCAAATGAACCGTTTCGAGCTCCTGAAAACCTCCAAGAAGTCCAAGGCCCGTCTGGGCGTAGTCCACACCGACCACGGCGACGTGACCACCCCCATTTTTATGCCGGTAGGCACCGAAGCTACAGTCAAGGCGGTAACCCCCGCCCAGCTCAAGGACATCAGGGCCGAAATCATCCTCGCGAACACGTACCACCTGTACCTGCGCCCCACCACCCCCCGCATCGCGAAAGCGGGCGGTATCCACAAGTTCATGGCGTGGGACGGCCCGGTGCTCACGGACAGCGGCGGATTCCAGGTATGGAGCCTGAAGGAACTCCGCAAAATTACGCCCGAAGGCGTGGAATTCCGGAGCATCCTGGACGGTTCGAAGCACTTTTTCAGCCCGGCAAGCGTCATGAACGCCCAGCGGGAAATCGGCGCCGACATCATCATGGCGCTCGACGAGTGCACCCCCTTCCCGAGTACGGCGAAAGAGGCGGAACATAGCCTGAATTACACCCTCAAGTGGACCGCGGAGGCCATGCAATGGCTGAAGGAACACCCGCCAATCCACGGTTACGACCAGCAGTTCTTCGGGATTATCCAGGGAGGCATGCACAAGAACCTGCGTAAGCAGGCCATCGAGCGCATTGCGGAACTCGGGCCCGACGGATTCGCGATGGGAGGCCTCTCCGTAGGCGAGCCCACCGAGACGATGTACGAGATTGCGGATTTCTGCACCGACATTCTGCCACAGGACCACGCCCGCTACGTGATGGGCGTAGGAACGCCATGGAACCTGCTGGAGCTCATCGAGCGTGGCGTGGACATGTGCGACTGCGTGATGCCAACCCGTAACGCCCGCAACGGCATGCTGTTCACGAGCGAAGGCGTGCTGCGCTACAAGGCGGCCCGCCATGCCGAGGAATTCGACAAGCCGGTCGACCCGAATTGCGACTGCTACTGCTGCAGGAACTTCAGCCGCGCCTACCTGCGCCACCTGCACCACGCCGGGGAATCCCTCGGGTTCACGCTGGCGAGCATCCACAACCTGCACTTCTACCTGCACCTGATGCGCGAAGCCAAGCGGCACATCGCCGACGACACGTTCGAGGAGTGGAAGAAGGAGCAGTGCGAAATCCTCCAGCGCGATTTGCAGTAGTTATCAGTTGTGAGTTGTCAGTTATGAGTTGTGAGTGATGAGGATCTTCTTCATTCCGTCTACTGTTTACTCCAACAGGGGTCGATTCTTTGAGAAATTCGTATTTTGGGACTTTTTGTAGAAAAAATTTCCTTTTTTTTCGTTCCATGAGCCGTTTAGAATGTTATTTTCATTTACATGGAACCGCTTCAGTTTACATCACTCGCTTCGATGTTTTTCGCAAACTGCGACCGCTCGGATTTCGGCGGCTGGTTCCAGAGAAATGGCGACCAATGGGTCCACTTTTCCAGGTCAAAACTGAGGCGTGACGCAACGGCAATCGCGCTCGCCCTCAGGGACCGCGGAATCATTGCAGGCGAGAGCATCGGCATCATTGCGCCCAGTTCCGTCTACTGGCTCCTGGCCGACATCGCGACGCAGATCAACCACGCCATGGTGGTGCCGCTGTTCCCGAACATTTCTTCCGAAAATTTCCAGTTCCAGTGCGACGACGCCAACGTGCAGGTCCTCGTTATCGAGAACATAGCACAGCTGGACGCCCCGCTGCAGGCGCTGCTCCCCCGCTTCAAGGCAATCATCCAGCTGGACACGGGCACCGAGCTCCCGCCCAACGGAGTTTACTGGGACACCCTGATCATGGACGGGCTCAACGTCATCGACAAGCCGGAATCCGCCCTCTGGATCAAGACGCAAGTTTTCTCCATCGCGCCGGACGACCTTTTCAGCATCATCTACACGAGCGGTTCCACCGGCCGGCCCAAGGGTGTCGAGCTCACGCACAGGAACATGCTCTCGCAGATCCAGAACATCCTGCCGCTGTTCCCGCTGACCCGCAAGAAGGACGTCGCCCTGACCATCCTCCCGGTCGCGCACGTTTTCGAACGGATGGCCGTGTACTACTATATCCTGAACGGGATTCCCATCTACTTTGCCGACAGCCCCAAAAATGCGGCCGTCCTGATGAAGGAAATCCGGCCGACGGTCATGATTGTCGTGCCGCGAATCCTCGAACGCGTTTACGAAAGCATCACCATCGCGGCAGACAAATCCCGCAGGCCCAAGAGCTGGATTATCAAGCGCGCCGTGAAAATCGCCAAAATCGAGAACCCCGAAAAGCGCCCGAGCCTGTTGCGCCGTTTCTACGACCGTCTCGTGTACAAGAGGATGAGGGACGCCATCGGCGGCAATTTCAGGATGATCATTTCGGGCAGCAGCGCCCTCAACAAGAGTATCAGCCGCTTCTTGCTGAACGTCGGGTTGCCGGTCTACGAAGGGTACGGCCTTACCGAATGTTCGCCCGTCGTAAGCGCCAACTGCGAAAACAACCAGTCGGTCGGTTCCGTGGGCAAGCCGCTCGACCACCTTTCCGTCAAGATCGGGGAAAACAACGAAATTCTGGTCAAAGGCGACAGCGTCTTTGCCGGGTACCACAACCGCCCGGATTTGAATAGCGAAGCCTTCACGCCAGACGGCTACTTCCGTACCGGGGACCAGGGGTTCATCGACGACAACGGGTTCCTCTCCCTGACGGGCCGCCTCAAGGAACTTTTGAAAACGAGTACGGGCAAGTACGTGAGCCCGAACCCCATCGAACTGGAAATCAGCCGCCACCCCGTGGTGGAACAGGCGCTCGTCATCGCGAACGACCGCAAGTTTGTCTCGGTCCTGGTATTCCTGAACCCGGAAGGCGCACGCCGTCTGCTCCGCGTCACAAAGGAAGAATTCAACATCGAGAAAGCGTTGCAATCCGGACGTATCCGCGAGGCAATCAACCGCCATATCGGCAAGGTCAACAAGAAACTGAACCACTGGGAACAAATCCGCAAGTGGACGCTCATCGGTGACGAGCTCACCATAGAATCGGGGCTCCTGACACCCACCTTGAAAATCCGCAGGAAAGCCACCGAGACCCGGTACGCAGAGCAAATCGAGGAAATGTACGGGCAGCCCCACGAGCAGGAGCCGCAAAGCTAGCCGTCAGAACTTGCTCCGCGGAGCGCAACGCATCAAGCACTGAGAACACCGAGCCGCAGGAGATGCCGGATTACCATAACGGCGTTCCGGATTCGGGCAATGTTGCACACTTCCATCCGGCAACACCCACAATTCATCATCGAACGGGCAGGGAATCGAATCTTCCCCACATGGTTCCTGCGCGGCCAGCGAGGGTTCAAAAAAGAGCGATCCTTCACAACGAACTTTGCTCGACTTTGCAAATTGCACAAGTTGAGACTTCAACGCTTGAATTTCGCCCGGTTCCAGGGCATACTGGCGAACCAATTCGTCGGGAGCCGAGCTCAAGAACACCGCCGGATTCCATTTAATGCGGTCAATTCCGATGGACTGCGCCCAATGTAAAATAGAGTGAACCGCACCCGCATCGGGAGCGAATTTCTTGTGCAACGTGACCTGCAACGAGATCGTGCTTACAGGTTGCGCACCGGAAGCGCTCCGCTCTGTACGGGCCAGGGAAACGAGCCTTTCCACGTTCGACTTCCAACGGGAGAAATTCCCGCCCGGCATCATCTCCGAAAAAGATTCCTCGCTGAATCCCATGCAGCTCACCTTGATGTCGCTGCAAGCGCGCAGGAGGCTGCGCATTCCCAGCTCCGTCCCCCACGTTCCCGGGAAGCTCCCGTTTGTCGTCAGGTTCACGGGGACTCCGCTAACCATGCAGAGTTCGAGCAGTTCGGAAAAATGGGAGTATAGCAGCGGTTCGCCCATCGTGCTCGGGATGACTTCGCGCAGTCCCTCTTTCAGGGCGTTCCCGATTGCCGCGCGCACAGTGGCGAAGGGCATTTCGCCAAGCCCGAAGTTCCGGCCCTGGCGTTGGCCCAAAAAACAAAGCGGACAATGCATATTGCATTTGTCCGGATTGGTTAAAAGTGTAAGTCGGCGAATCAAGGCAACCCCTTCGCCATGAGCGCGCTACGCGGAGGCGTTGCGCTTCTCGCGCAGGTACTTGATTGCCGCAAGACCGGCCACGGCGCCCTCGCCCACGGCAACGGACACCTGGAGCGTGCCCCCGGTGCAGTCGCCCGCGGCAAAGAGTCCGGGGACAGTTGTCTGGAAATCGGGACCGAGCACGGGGTTCGCCCCGTCGAAGGCGGCGCCGGCCTTGCGCGCAAGGTCGGAAGCGCTCGCGCTGCCCAGTGCGACAAACAAGCCGTCGAAGGCTTCTTCCGTGCCGTCCTCGTAGCGGACGCCATGGAACGTGCCATCGCCGATAAGTTCGGCGAGCTGGCGCTTTTCCACGGTCACCGTATCGGGGAACGTCGCGGACGTGGGATTCCCGTTCGTCAGCAACGTTACAGACGATGCAATCGGCAACAGTTCGGAAACCTCGTGCAAGGCATACTCGCCGGAACCCAGGACCGCGACCTTCTTTTGTCTGTAGAAGAACGCGTCGCACACGGCGCAATAGCTCACGCCGTGCCCTTCGAGTTCAGCCATTCCGGGCAATGCCTGTTTCTTGCGGGCAGAACCGGTCGCCATGATGCACGCCTTGCCACGATATTCCCCACTAAGTCCCTTAGCAACAAATTCGCTCCCATCGAAGAAAAGGTCTGTAACTTCGTCGTCCGCGATTTTGGCGCCAAGGGCCAACGCCTGTTTCTTCCCTACTTCAGCAAGCTCGGGGCCACTGAGCGGTTTAACCAGGCCATAGTAGTTTTCGATCATGTGAGCACGGGCAAGCGCACCGGCATCCTTACCAACAAGCAACACGTCCAGGCCCGCACGGAGCCCGTAAAGGGCTGCGGAAACTCCTGCGGGGCCATAACCCAGAATCAATATATCAGCCATTCGAAATCCTTAAAGGTTTCAACTAATTACCACGAGTCTTGATTTCTGCCGGATTTTTCTCAAGCAATTCCTGCAAGATTTCGGCAGACTGCTCAAATTCGCCAGTCGAGGCGCAGGTCTTGCTGCTCAAGATTTTCTGCAGGTACTGCTTCTGCTTCTCGACATCGTTGTCGGCAGCATAGAGCTGAGCCAGCTTGAACATCGTTGCGCACACCTTACCCCCTTCGGGGAAGGCTTCTGCAAGGCTAGCGAACACCTTCTTGGCCTTGTCTTCCTGCTTTGCGTCAATCAGACAGAGACCCATCCAGTATAGCGAATTTTCCGCGAGTTCGCCGGTCTTCATTTGTTCGTAGACCTGCTTGAACCCGGAATAAGCCAACTTGTATTCGCCGCGGTGGTAATCAGAACGTGCCGTATTGAACATCGCCTCGGCTTCCACGAGCTTTTCGGCTTCGCGTTCCACGCTATCCATGGATACCGGCGCCGGAGCACCGCTCACGACCACCTTTTTCGCAAGGATTTTGTCGGACTTGCCAAGCAACATGTCCAAACGGTAGAGCACTTCCTCTTGACGGGAATCATTGCGTTCAGATTCGTCCGAAACTCGGCGAGAAAGCATCGTGATTTCGGCCTGCATGCGATTTTGTACGAGAGCCAGTTTCGCTTCCAAGGAATCAATCCTTTGACGGAGAGAATCCTCGAGAGACTTCATGGAAGAATCCACCGACTCAACGACATTCGTCTGCACGTTGGCGCCCACGTTCTCCATTTCCTGCGTACGGAGCATGGTAATCTTGGAGCATCCCGTAAGCGCAAGTACAGAAAAAACTAGGCCTAGGGCCAAATACTTCATTTTCAAAAATACCTCGAATTACTTGATGTTCACGCGGA
>CAMZDZ010000077.1 GCA_947305535.1 uncultured Fibrobacter sp. | reverse complement strand
GATAACGTCCACTATGGGGCAAAGCCCCAAGTGTTGTATATCTCGTCTCTCGTCTGTCCTTCTCCTCCTCGTGACATTCTCCTTCGCCGCCCAGTCCTCGTACGACCTGATGGAGCGCGCGAACGCCCTCTACCGCGAAGGCAAATTCAAGCAGGCCATCACGCTTTACCGCAAGGCGGAATCTCGTGGGGCCGACCCCGTCGCCACCAGTTTCAACATCGCGAACAGCTATTACCAGAGCGGCATGTATCCCGAGGCCGCCGCCACCTACCGCAAGGCGGTCGAGTATTCGTCGGGCAAGTTCTCGCCCGCGCTCTTCAACATGGCGAGTGTCTATTTCCGTCTGCGCCAGTATCCCGAATGCGTGGCGGCGTACCACCGCGCGTTGAAACTGGAGCCGGAAAACGTTTCCGGCTGGCTTTACCTGGGCGAAGCCTACAGTAAAACCGGCGACGCGGTCGGCGCGCTCCGTGCCATCGAAAAAGCCTACCAGTTCGACAAGGACGACATCAGCATCGTCTACCAGCTTTCCGAGGCGAACATCGCCCTGAACGATTTCGACCGGGCCGTGGCCGTCATTCGCGAAGGATATGCTGCCCATCCCGACGAGGTCGACTTCCTCGTGTACCTGGGCGATGTCTACCGCCTGAACAAGCAGTACGAAGAAAGTGCCGGCGCCTACCGTGAGGCCCTGGGCGTGCGCCCTGACGATACGGCGACCATGTACAAACTAGCGGACGTGCTTGCCGAGGACAACAAGCCCTTTGTTGCGATGGACGTGTTGAACAACATAATGAATATCAAGCCCGACTTTGCCGATGCCGCGATTTTCCTCGGGAACCTTGCCTACGACGCAAAATTCTACGACCGCGCCGAAGCCGCCTATGAGCTTGCCGCCAAGCAGGGCAACGCCGAATCCGTATTCGGTTTCAAGAACATGGCCTACGACGCCCATGCCGAAAAGCGCGACGCCGAGGCCCTCCGCCTGCTGCGAATCGCCCAGAAATACTTCCCCGACGATGTCACGGTCCAGGCGGATATCCTGGAAATGGAGTCTGCCGAAGCTCGCTAAACCGCGTTCCGGCGGCGTTCTTTCCCTCGAATTTAGTGGCAATCGGCATCCGTGCGGTTTTGCAGGATGCTTTTTTTGTACATTTACCATGGATTGTTTTGAGGAGAATCTATGGAAAATAAAACGTCCCTTATGGTGTCTGCCGCCGTGGCTTCGCTTTTGGCCGTAGTGTTGCTTTGTTCTTGTGGCGACGAGATTACCGAGGTCAAGGAATACTATACCGTCGGTTTGCAGACTTTGGATGCCAAGCAGAAAATGCCGACTTGTGACAAGAAAGCCGCTGGGGAGCTTCTTTATGTGACCGATTCCAGTGCCGTGTTCTACTGCAACGGGAAAAAGTGGGTCAACATGAAAAGCCGTGATGGCAAGAACGGCTCCAATGGCCAGGATGGAATTGACGGCGAAAATGGGGCGAAGGGCGAACGCGGCGACGATGGCGTCAGTTGCTCGGCCCAAACGGTTTCGAACAAGGCGAAGACTCGCAAGGGCATCGAGTTCCGTTGCGGGGAGACGGTCGTCGATACGCTCTGGGGTGCCATTGATTCGGATCTGGGTTGTTCCGCGGATATCGTCATAGATGCGGACAGCACGCAATACGGTGTCGAAGTCCAATGTGACGGCAATGTCGTCGATACGCTTTGGGGCTTTGTTCGCGTGGGTCCTGTTGACAAAAAACCGGAATCCTCTTCGTCGAAATCGGACAAGAGCTCGTCAAGCAAGAAGTAGCCTTTTGTGGGGTTTTCCCCCTGGGCGGATAGGATGGATTTTATGGATAGAAAGCTGTACGGCATTTTTGTGCTCGTCGTGGTGCTCCTGCTTGCGGGGTGCAGCGCGAATCGTGGCAATACCGCCTTGCTCAGGGGCAAGCTCGTTGTCCCGGAAGAGGGAACGTATTACAAGAAGCAGCTCGAGGCCATAGAGCGTGATTCGCTTTCCGCCATCCCGTACACGAACTGGAGGCAGTTCCGCACGGCCTTTTTCAAGTGCCGTCTCGCCAACCCGTCCAATCTCGGGGTCCCCATCAAGAAGACGAGCGACCTGAAGAAGGCCGCAAATGGCAGTTACGAGGCGGACGTCGCAAAGATGGCCTACGATATCCTGGAACGCGACTATACGAGCATCGCGGCACACGCGGCGCTTTCGAAGAACCTCTCGATTTACCCGACGGTCCGCGAATTCCATGGTGCCGTACGTAATGCGCTGATAAATTCCATCATCAACAGCGGTGACGGCAAGACCCCCAAGACGGCGATGTACGTGATTAGCATCGTGGAAGAATACGAGGTGCTGGCCGAGCTTGGGCTGACCGTGCAGAGCCAAAGCCTGGCGCAAGAGGACAACCGCCATTACGATGCCTTTACTGTCGTCGATGCCGATGGGGAATCCCGCGTCGTCTACTTTGCCATAGACGAATTCTACGGAATGTTCTACTAGCCTAAACGCCTGTTGCGGGCGTTACTTGATCTGCTTGCCGCGTCCGTTTTCCCACTTGAATATCGAGAAGGGGAGCCCGTTGGGCAGATAGATGGTCTGGGTGCCGTCGATGTAGTAAATCTTCTTGCCTTCCGAACGGCTCGTGCCGTGGAATTCGTGCATCATGTTTCCCTTGTCGTTATAGATAAAGTAGAATTCCGACTTGTTGTATTCGGTGGACAGGTTGCCGTTGTCGTCAAAGAACTTGTACGAAATTGTTTCGCCATTGACCGTGTGCAGTTCAAATTCAAGCGAGGTGCCGTTCCGGTACGACTTGCTCATGACCTTGTCCCGTGTTACGCCGGCGGAATCGGTGATCTCCTGCCAGTACTCTATGTATTTCTGCCCCTTCTCGTTGAACGAGGTCACGTGGCACTTGCCCGAACACGCCGCCTTGTCCACGTTGATGGTCACGTCGCCTTCGTGGTCTTCCTTGGGCGTCCCGTTTATGTAGTAGGACTTGTAGTGGTCCGCCTTCTTGAAGTCCTTGACGAGCTTGTCGCCTTCGTAGCCTTTCTCTTCGGTGATGATACCGTCTTTTACGACGAAGAAATTCTTCCCCGTCTGCACGCGGTAGTTCTTTTCGGGCGCATCTTTCCCGTATTCGATGTCGAAGAAAATGTAGTTGACTGCGTTGCGCCTTTCCCCAGCTTCCGTGATTCTGCCGTCACGGGTTTCGGTGAAGGTCTCCGAGGAATCGTTTGCAAGCGAAGCCTGCAATGCCGGCGAAAACCTCTTGACGACGAGGTCGGGCAGTTTGGACTGGATCATCGCCATCGAAAGGGCGCTCCCTTTCAGGTAGTCCGCGGTGACGGAATCCTTGACCGCTCCGTTCTCGTAGGTATACTCCTTGCCGGCCTTGTGATTGTCGACAAAGTGGGCCAGTCTGACCAACTTGCCGTTCTCGAATTCCCTCTGTTCCCCGTTGTACTTTTTCCCCTGCACGGCGGTTTCCTGCACGTGTCCGTTTTCCAAGGTGTCCCGCTTGATGTACTTGCATTCCCCGCAGCTCGTCCCGTCGGAAAATTGGGGCGTGTCGGGAGACGACTGAAAAAATGCGCAGGAGGCAAACAGGAACGGAAAGAGCGAAATCGGTAACCAGTAGTGCATAACGTTATCTTAAAGGCCTTGTAGAGATATTTTCTTCGTAACCATAGCATTTTTGACACCTTCTTGTATGGTCGTTGAACAGAAAATAACGGAAGAGCGGCCCCTTTTTGAAAGGGGACCGCTCTTATGAGTTGTCTGCAGGAGTATATTGGAAAATAAAAAGCTGATAAATAAACTTAACAACCTCTTGAGGTGAAACAGAAAATAAATTCTTCTGGGGTCAAAATCCAATAGATTATAAATATTGAATTGATAAGAAAAAATGATGGGTTAAGAAATAAAACAGAATAAATTAACTATTATTGTGGATAGAATGTGATTAGGATATTAAGGACGATATGGAACTGACTCATCTGAAATATTTTTTGGAGGTGGCGAAGAACGAACACGTCACCAAGAGCGCGCGCAACCTGTGTATCGTACAGCCGGCCCTCACCCAGGCCATCCACAAGCTGGAAGCCGAACTGGGCGTGTCGCTTTTCAAAGTGCACGGGCGCAACATCCGGCTCACGGAATGCGGACAATTCTTTTACAGGCGCCTCAAGCCCCTTTACGACGATATCGAGGCCCTTCCCGACAGGCTCCGGGCGATGGCGAACGAACTGAACCAGACGGTAAACCTGAACGTGCTTGCCGCTTCGTCGCTTGTGACCAATGCCGTGATCAAGTACAAGCAGACGGATCCCGGATTGAGGATAAACTTGATCCAGAACGAGTCGACCACGTTGTACGATGTCTGCGTGAATACCTTCGAAAAGTACGAGCCGGAACAGGCTTCCGATGAGGAAACTTTTGTCTGCTCGGAAAAGATATTCCTTGCCGTGCCGAACACCCCGCAATATAAGCGAAGAAAAAGCATTTCGCTCCAGGATTTGAAAGACGAGAATTTTATAGGGCTTTATGGCTCAAAACACCTGAGCACCATCTGTGACGAGTTCTGCACCCGAGTCGGTTTCAAGACGAACGTCTCGTTTGTCAGCGACAATACGACCGCCGTGAAGGATGCCATCGCGGGCGGTGTCGGTGTCGGCTTCTGGCCGGAGTTTTCGTGGGGCAGGATGGACCATCGCAAGGTGCGCCTTCTCGAAATAACCGATGGCGTACTCAAGCGCGATATTGTCGTGCGCCTTCTCAAGAACAAGCAGGACAATGCGCGTGTCGAGCAGTTCTTTGCATTCCTGTGCGGCTACATCAAGAAGGAATCCCAGAAGCACCGGCAGTCCATGAAATAGTTTGAAGGAATATTATGAAGCTTGACGAAGAAAAATTGCGTGGAATGTTGTGCGAGATGACCAAGAAGAGGCTGAGGGCCGCATTGTTGTCTTTCGCGTTGCTTCCGATACTTGTTTTTGCGTTGTATTTTGCGAGAGCTTATGGTGATAGAGAGGCGGCCATGGAACCCAGGGTGTCTCATCACGTGGATCTCCAGTTGCTTTATTCGTTCCTTGTCCGCGGTACGGAAGATTCTGCGCTCGGTGCGCCCTTCAAGGTATACCCGATAGACGTGGACAAGTACCATGCGACGTTGGTGGAGTACCCGTTCGGGAGTTCTCCTCGCAAGGTGGATTCGCTTGCAGCGCCTCGCGGGATCGTTTTGTACGTACACGGTTTCAGCGACTACTTTTTCCAGAAGGAAATGGCCGAGAAGGTGGACTCTGCGGGCTACGCCTTCTTTGCCGTGGACCTGCATGGTTACGGCCGTTCGGCCCGCCCCGGCGAGCCGTTCAGCGACATGCGCTTTGCCTCCGAGTTCTTCATGGAAATCAACTATGCCATGGAGATGGGGTGGCACCTGGTCAAGTCCGAACAGGAACGCAGGGTATATGCGACCGTGCGCGATTCCTCGAACGAGGTGATCACGAAGGCGATGCTCTCGGTAAAGCGTCCGCCGAACATCCTCGTGGGGCATTCCCAGGGCGGACTGATTTCCTCGCTTTATCTCGATGAATTCCAGCGCGACGATATAGGCGCGGTCGTGCTGAACAGCCCCTTCCTCGAAATGAATTACAGCCTCCCGGTGCGCAAGATCGCGTTCCCGCTGTTGGCCTCGGTGGCCCTCTATTTCCCGGATTTTTCCATAGGCTCCACCGGGAACGGGAACTACGCGCGTTCGCTGTACAAAGGGGAGAAGGGCGAGTGGGACTACAATACGGAATGGAAGCCTTTTAAGCGCCCGGAAACCCATCTTCACTGGATTCGTGCCATTTACAAGGCGCAGAGCAAGGTGCACGCCGGGCTCCATGTGAAATCTCCGGTTCTCGTGATGCATAGCGGCTGTTCCGTGAAGAGCGATGAATGGGTGGACGAGTACTTGAGTTGCGACGGCGTTCTGGACGCACGCCTCATCCGCGATGCCGCTCCGCAGATCGGCCCCAACGTGAAGACGCTCCAGATCGACGGCGGAATGCACGACGTGTTCATCTCGAAAAAGGAAGTCCGCGACGGCGCCTACGATTCGGCTTTGCGGTTCATCGATGAATCCCTCGCGGGCAAGCGGGCCCGCTAGCCCTTTTCTATATTGTAGCCAAACGAGGCAAAGCATTATGATTATTGATTTGAACGGCATGGAGACAACCGTCCTCCCGAACTTCAAGGGCGGCGAGAAGGAATTCAAGGCCAAGATGTATTTCGACGGGACGACCCGTATAATGCGCGGCACGCTTGAACAGGGCGCCTCCATCGGTTACCACAAGCACGAGACGAACAGCGAAATCATGTTCTTCCTGAGCGGCGAAGGCAAGGTGCTCTTTGACGACGGCGTGGAATACGTGAAGGCCGGACAGTGCCATTTCTGCCCCAAGGGGCATTCCCACAGCCTGATTAACGAAAGCGCGGAACCGCTCGTGTTCTGTGCCACCGTTCCTGAATTGGGATAACTTAAGGCCATGCCGATTCTTTCCGCCCAGAACTTGCTCCTGCGCATCGGTGCGAACGCTCCGCTGCTCGACAACGTGTCTTTCGACATCGAGGCGGGCGATAGGATTTGCCTTGTCGGCCGCAATGGTGAGGGCAAGAGCACGCTGCTCAAGGTGCTTAGTGGCGAGATGGAGGCCCAGTCGGGCGAAATCGTGAAAAAGTCGGGGCTCCGCGTGAGCCGCATGATCCAGGAAATTCCCGCGCACATCGAAGGGACGGTCCGCGACGTGGTGATGTCGGGTGTTACTGCCGGCGGTGCGCATGATGGCGAATCTGCGCACAACAGTCATGCCGAGGCAATCCTCGGGAAGACGGGCATCGCAGGCGACGCGCTGTACGACAGCCTGAGCGGCGGACAGAAACGCCGCGTGCTCTTTGCTCGTGCCGTCGCGCAGGACCCGGATTTGCTGCTGCTGGACGAGCCGACAAACCATCTGGACATTCCCGCGATACAGTGGCTCGAAGGGATCGTGACGCGATTGGAATGCGCCGTGATGTTCGTGAGCCACGACCGCACCTTCGTGCGCCGCGTGGCGAGCCGTATCTTCGAATTGGACCGTGGTCGCGTGCGCGGCTGGGATTTCCCCTACGACAAGTTTGTGCAGTTCCGCGACCAGGCGCTCGCCGAAGAGGACAAGGCGAACGCGCTTTTCGACAAGAGGCTCGCCGAAGAAGAGGTTTGGATCCGCAAGGGAATCCAGGCGAGGCGCACCCGCAACGAGGGGCGCGTCCGGGCGCTCATCAAGATGCGCGAGGAACGTGCCGCCCGCCGAACCCGCACGGGCACCGTGAACATGCAGATTACCGAGGCGGAGCGCTCCGGACGCCTGGTCGCGCGCCTTACCGACGTGAGCTATGCCTACGACGGCGCCCCGCTCATCAACCACCTTTCCACCGAGGTTTCCCGCGGCGACCGCATCGGCATCGTGGGCCCGAACGGTTCCGGAAAGACGACTCTCCTGCGCCTGATTCTGGGTGAGCTCCAGCCCGACGAGGGTGACGTGCGGCTGGGTACGAATCTGCAGATTGCCTATTTCGACCAGATGCGTACGCGCCTGCGCGAAGACAAGTCGCTTGTCGAGAACATCGGCGACGGCCAGGCCTATATCACGCTCAACGGCGTCAAACGCCATGTGTTAAGTTATCTGCAAGACTTCCTTTTCTCGGCGGACCGTGCGCGCGGTCCCATCAGCGCCCTGAGCGGCGGCGAACGCAACCGCCTGCTGCTCGCCTGCCTGTTCAGCCACCCGAGCAACGTGCTCGTGCTCGACGAGCCCACGAACGACCTGGACATGGAAACGCTCGACCTGTTGGCGGAGCTGCTTGCCGACTACAAGGGAACCGTGCTCACCGTGAGCCACGACCGCGCCTTCCTTGACTCGTTCGCGACGAGCATCCTCGCCATCGAGGAGGGCGGCAACGTGTTCGAGTCGGTGGGCGGTTACAGCGACTACGAGGCTAAAAAGAAGGTCCGCGACAAGGAAGCCGCGAATGCCGCCCGCATCGCCGCCGAAAAGGAAGCCGAAAAGGCGGCAAGGGCGTCCCAGGGTTCCGAGGCGGCCGCCGCCCCGGCCAAAAAGAAAAAGCGCAGCTACAACGAAGAACGCGAGTATGCGGCCCTGCCCGACAAGATCGAGACGCTCGAGGCCGAGATCGCCGACCGCCAGTCGGAACTCTCGAAACCCGAGGTTTTTACCAATGCCGCCCGCATTGTCGAACTCCAGAAGGAGATTGCCGACCGGGAGCAGGAACTGGAAAAGGCCTACGAGCGCTACGAATACCTCGATTCCCTCTAAAAAATGGCTTTTTTGAGCCAATTTCGCCGTTGTAAATAATCCAAACTATATTTTGGGGTCCCCTTGTGACAAAATGCACATTTTGATATAATTTTATAGTAATGTAATTGAAAGTTAACAAGGGAGACTACGATGGCTTCTTTTGGGAAAAAATATTCTTCCATACTGCCTCTCTGTATGGTTGTGTGCTTGTCTTTGATAGCACAGGTTGGCGCGGCCGAACGCGTGATATGGGATGAAAATGGCGTAAGTACATATCCTCCGTCCAACATTTACAGCTACGAATATAAGGGCGGGAATGCCAAGACCAAGGACGTGTTCGTCGAACTGGACACTGCCGGGATTGATGATGCCCCTTATTACATGATTGCCACCTTCGAGGCGGAGGAAAATGCAAAGGGTGGTGCCGGCTTCGGATTCTACTGGGATGTAGATGAGGAATTCGAGCCGAGAAATATGGACATCTCGTCCTTTA
This sequence comes from uncultured Fibrobacter sp., assembly GCA_947305535.1. Lineage (GTDB taxonomy): Bacteria > Fibrobacterota > Fibrobacteria > Fibrobacterales > Fibrobacteraceae > Fibrobacter. Next base: position 2,509 of record CAMZDZ010000077.1, on the reverse strand, counting down.
GCGGTGTCTGCCTGAATTATTCGGCGTCGAACCCGTTCCGGTTGGACTTTGTCCAGTCGACTATTGACGATGACAACTATTTCGGCATCAAGCTCCCGTCTACGGACGGCCAGAAGGTGAACAAGTTCGTGGCTTTCGAAGACCTTGAACTGGGCTGGGACAAGACCAAGTCCACCAACAAGTGGAATGCCAAGAAGCAGCTGGGGCTCCAATTCAGCTACAAGGCGGAACTTGCCAACAAGCACGGTCCGCGCAATGTGGTCGGCGTCTATGCCATGCGCCTCGGGACCGAATGCCCGCAGCATGCGCCGGTGGCGAATCCCGAGCTCGATACGGCGTACACCCTGAACGAGGGTGAAACGCTGATCTTCCACATGTCCAAAATTTTCAGCGACGAGGATGGCGACTCCCTGTCTATCTCGGGTTCTTTCTCGGGAAATGGCGACGTGGTTTCCTTGTACGACGACACGCAGCACATCACCTTGAAGGACTCCATCAGCTTTACGGTAAACCCGAATCCGAGCACGGATCTCTATACCGTGAAACTGGTCGCTACCGACCCCACGGGCAGGAAGGCTACTTGGACGTTCACTATCGCGCCTGTCGATATCCCGCATGTGCCGACCCTCAAGGATTCCATATTCAAGGTTACTCAGGGCGATTCGCTGAAGTTCTCTAAGAGGTTCAACTTTGTCGGGACCTTGGCGGAAGACCTTGACGGCGATTCCATTGCCTTTAAGCTTGTCGAAGGACCGGAAGAAGGCGAATTCACTAACTTCGATGAAGTAAGTGGTACGTTTACCTATGTGGCGCCCACGGGCTATCAGAAGGACATAGATGTGTTCTTCTCGATCTATGCCTATGAAGTGAAGAATCCGGAAAGCGTGAGCGACACGATGGTGTACACGATTCGTGTCCTGGACATCAACGATCCTCCGACTGTGGAAGTTATTGACGACGAATTCGACTTCTATGTCGGCGATATCGATGCCGCTGCTTTGCAGGGAACGCTTAACGACTCCAAGCAGACCATCGACGTTGAAGAGGACTTCACGGATACCATATGGGTAGAAATGAATCCCGAAAAGATTACATTCGCGGATGTGGATGATTCCGAACTTACCATGAAGGTCAAGACGGATGGTAAGGTGAACGTGAAGATTGTGACATTCCAGGGCGTGAACTACGTGGAAGTTACCGCCAAGAAGGACGCCAACGGCTTGGCCAAGGTGACCTATTATGCCGATGACGGCGAGTTCCAGGCGGGAGTGGACTTCTATGTGAAGGTCGCCGCCGTCGACGATCCCCCGATTGCCAAGGACGACAAGTACGATGCCGTCCAGGATTCGACTATCAAGGTTGCCGTGAAGAAGGGCGTGCTTGCGAACGACGAGAACCCCGACGATGCCGAGGCCGAACTGACTGCCAAGTTGAAGGAAGATGTCGAACACGGCAAGCTGACCTTGAGCGAGGACGGTTCGTTCAAGTACGAAGCCGACGAGACGTTCCGTGGCGAGGTGACGTTCACTTACATTTGCGTGAACGACAAGGGAGTGGAATCCAAGCCGGCTACGGTGACTATCAATGTCGCCGCCAAGAACATGGCGCCCGTCGTCCACGAAGGGATTGCCGATTCTCTCGAAACTGTTCTTGCGACATTGGAAGAAGACAAGATAGCTACCGCAAAGACCTTCACCGTAAAGGCCTTGAACACCTGGTTCGAGGATCCGGATGGAGACGAGTTGACTTTCGATGCTATCAATGAAGACGGCAAACTCAAACTTACCGTTTCCAAGACCGCTATTGTGGTGACTGCGGAAAAGGATTCCTGCGGCAAGTCCGAGATTACGTTCATTGCTTCGGATAGCCTGGGCGCCGAGACCAAGCTGACCGTGCCTGTGTACATCAAGCCTGTCAACGACGCTCCCGTCCCGGCCGAGGACCTCAAGTTCGAGGTTGCCACCAATGACTGGAAAATGGAATTCGACTTGGATACCCTCGTGACCGATGTCGATGGCGATACCCTCACGTATGCGATTTCCAAGACGACCACCCGACTGGCGGAGTTCTTTGATATGAAACTTGAAGGGTCCACCTTGAAGATCAAGCCGCAGAAGAAGGGTCTCGAAAAGAACAAGGACTATATCGTCACAATCGATGTCAAGGATGCGGAAAAGAGCGTGCAGCTGATATTGACGTTCTCTACAGGCAACTCGACTGGATTGAGAAGCCTCGTCAGCGTCAAGACGGATTGGCGTGGTGCGATTGCGGGTACCCGTGGCAGTGTCGCTATCCTGGATATGCAGGGCCGCGTGATGTGGAAGTCTGCGCTGCCGGCATCCGAAGCTGACGTGCGTAATGCCGCCGCTGCCGTGCAGGGCCGCAAGATTCTCCGCGTCAATAACCAGACCTGGACGATTAAATAACCCGCTCTTGTCATCCCCGACATTTTAATTGTCATCCCCGCGACCTGTGCTGAGCATTGTCGAAGCAAGGCGGGGATCTCCTT
>CAMZDZ010000076.1 GCA_947305535.1 uncultured Fibrobacter sp. | reverse complement strand
CCGGTTCCGAACAGCTGCAGCTCGCTGGCCGCGCCGACCACACTTACATTACCACCTTCCCGGGCGAAAAGCTTGACCACGAATACGACTTGTGCGTGACCGACGTTTGCCCCGTGGGCGCGATGACCGCGAAGTACTTCCGCTTCCAGAAGCGCGTCTGGTTGCTCAGCCACACGCCGACCGTCTCGATGGACGACTCGCTCGGCGCGAACATCTGGCTCGACCATGCCGACGGCCACATCTACCGCGTGATGCCGCGCTGCAACCCCGAAGTGAACCGCAGCTGGCTTTCTAACACGAGCCGCCTCGCGTTCCAGAACTTCGACAAGAACCGCCTCCCGGCAATCGACGTGGAATCCCTGCCGATTGGTAAGGGCAAGGTCGCGCTCGTCGCGGGCGGTTCCTGCACCATGGAAGATCTCGCTGCGCTCCGCATGTTCAAGGAATCCCTCGGCGAATGCGCCGAACTGTTCGGCGGCTCCCTCCTCAAGGTCGGCTCCCCGGACGGAATCGCGAAGAGCGGTGACCCGGTGGCGAACCGCGCCGGCATGAAGCTCATGGGCTTTGCCGACGTCTCCGAGTTCATGAAGCGTTCTTCTGAATTCGAAACCCTCGTGACCGTGAACGCGGACCTCTTCGGTGAAGATGCCGCAGCCGCGAAGGATCTTGAAAAGATCAATTGCCGCATAGCGCTTTCCGCTTTCGATGATGCGACTGCCCGCAAGGCGACAATCGCTATCGGCGTAAGGCACTGGAGCGAGGTGCAGGGCACGATGGTGAACAGCCTGAACATTATCCAGAAGCTGAACGCCTGCCCGGTCTGCCCCGACGAAAATCTTGAGGCCGCTTACGAGGTCATTTCGGAATTGGCCGGGAACAAGCTCGAAAGTGCATCTGCCGCGTTTGCCAAGGCGACGGAATACGCACCTGCGCTGGCCGGGCTTACCTACGATTCCATCAAGAGCACTGGCAAACTCCTTGAAGGAGGTAACGCATAATGGATATTATCGAATCCAGGACATGGATTGAATGGGTCATCACGATTGCGAAGTTCGCCTTCTGCTTCGTGCCTGTTCTCTACATCCTTCTTTTGATTCCGATGGAACGCCGTGGCGCAGGCTTCATGCAAGACCGCCAGGGACCGAACCGTTCCTACATCAAGATTCCGTTCTTTGGCAAGATCCGCCTGCTTGGCTACGTGCAGAACATGTGCGACGGCACCAAGCTGTTCTTCAAGGAAATGTTCGCTCCCGCGGGCGTGAACAAGGTCCTTTACTACGTGGCTCCCGCCATCCCGTTCGCTATCGTCTTCCTTAGCCCCTGCGTGATTCCGTGGTTCGGGCCGATGGTGTTCGAGTGGGGCGGCCAGGTCGTCCGCATCCCGGGCTCCATCGTGGATTCCGAGGTGGGCGTGCTCCTGTTGTTCGGCCTCTCTTCGCTCTCGGCTTACGGTGCCGTGCTGGCCGGCTGGGCTTCCAAGTCCAAGTACAGCTTCCTCGGCGCGCTGCGTACGAGCTCCATGACGATCAGCTACGAAGTCTGCCTCGGCCTTTCGATGATGGGCATGCTGCTCTTGGCCGGCTCCTTCAACCTGACCGACATCGTGAACTGGCAGGAACACCATGTGTGGGGCATTGTCGCCCAGCCGGTGGCGTTCTTCTGCTTCCTTATCGCCTGTATCGCCGAGACGGGCCGCGCCCCGTTCGACGTGGCCGAAGGTGAACCCGAACTGGTTGCCGGTTACCATACGGAATACGGTGCCATGCAGTTCGGCCTGTTCTACATGGGCGAATACTCCCACATCTGCATCAACAGCTTCCTAGTGGCCACGCTCTTCTTGGGCGGCTACTCGGTGCCGTTCGTGACGACCGAGACGATGCAGGCCCACATGGGCGGCTCGCTGGCTGTCCTTTGCGGCGTGCTCGCGTTCTTCGCTCTCGCTTTCCTCCACCTGATTTACCGTTATTCCCGCAAGCTCAAGGCGACGAACCTTACGAACCGCTTCGAGATCCTGCGTGAATACAGCCTCTACAAGATTGTGGCCTGGGTTGCCGTCGCCGTGCTCGTCGCCGGTGGCGTCTGCGCCTGGCTCTACTACGACCCGTCGAAGTTCGTGGTCAACGGCTTTGCCGTGGGTAGCTTCGCTACTGCGGTGGGCACCGCCCTCATCCACCTGCTCGTGCTCGTGGCGAAGAGCGTGTTCTTCTGCTGGGTGTGGATTTGGGTCCGCTGGACTCTGCCGCGCTTCCGCTATGACCACGTGATGCATCTCGGCTGGAAGATTATCCTGAACATCGCCCTCATCAACCTCGTGGTGACTGCCGTCATCGCAAAACTCGTAGGGGGTAACTAATGCGCGTAATTAAGCAGAGGCCCATGAACTGGGTCGAACGTCTCTATGTATTCGAGGCAATACGCGGTCTTTGGACGACGCTCAAGCACGCTGCCCGCGGCTTGCTGCGTTACGAGACCCTGCCGACGATTTCTTACCCGGAAGGCCAGCCGGAAGTCCGCAACACCTACCGTGCCCGCCACCGCCTGATGCTCAGGCCCGATGGCACTCCGCGTTGCGTGGCCTGTGGCATGTGTGCCGCGGCTTGCCCTGCCCACTGCATCTTTATCGAGGCGACCCGCAGCGACGATCCGCGCATCGAGAAGAAGGTGAAGCGTTTCGATATCGACCACTTGACTTGCGTGTTCTGCGGCCTCTGCGCCGAAGCTTGCCCGGTGGATGCGCTCCGCATGGATACCAAGGTGATTTCTTTTGAGCACAGGACCCGCGACGAGTTCGTTGCTCACCTGGAAGACCTTACCGCCTGGGATCCGAAGGATTATCCCGAAGACGAACAGAGCCAAATGGCTCCGGGCGGAACTAAGAATGCCGAGGCCCGCAAGGTCTGGGGAATGGAGGTGAAGTAATGCTTGCCCTGATATACTTTATTATTCTGGCTGTCCTCGCCGTGGGTAGCGCGCTGTGCGTTCTCCTGTCGAGGCACCCGCTGTACGGCGCGCTTTCGCTCGTGCTGTCCATGCTCTCGCTCGCCGGCATCTACGGCCTGCTGGGCAGCCCCTTCATCGGGGTGGTGCAGGTCATGGTCTATGCCGGTGCCATCATGATGCTCCTGACGTTTGTCATCATGGTGCTGAACGGCGCCCGCGATTCCAAGACGCCGATGTTCGACGGCGTTTCCCTGTTTGTCATTCCGGGCGTCATCGTGCTCGCCGCCCTTGTCGGGTTCGTCCTCGTGAGCGCCCCGATCGCCTTCGACGAGACGACGCTCCGCGGCTCCGTGGCCCTCACTTCGCGCACCTTGTTCGATGTCGCGCAGACGGGTCCGGGCTACTTCATTTTGTTCGAGGTCCTTGGCCTGCTCCTGCTGTCGTCCATGGCGGCTGCGGTGCTCCTTGCCAAGAAGCGCCTCGGTTCCGTGGATTCCGAGAATACGGAGGATAAATAATGGAACTTCAAGCTGTCTATGTTCAGGTGCTCGCCCTGGTCCTCTTCGCCATCGGGCTCGTTGTCGCCCTTGGCCGCCGGAACGTGTTCTTCGTGCTGATGGGTGTCGAACTCGCCCTGAACGCGGTGAATCTCTCCTTCGTCGGTTTCGCGAAGACGCTCCCTGCCGACATGAGTGTCGCGGGCCAGATCGTTCCGCTGTTCTCCATCGCGATCGCCGCGGCGGAGGCCTGTGTCGGTCTCGCCATGGTCATCCTTATTTTCCGCAACCGTGAAAGCGTCGACGCCGACACGTATTCCAACATGAAGGGGTAAACAATGACGAATTTACCGCTTTGGCTTATTCCGCTCTTCCCGCTGGTCGGGACTGTCCTCCTGGGCGCCATCGCCGTGATTTCTTCCGGCAGCAAGAAGGGCCCGGCGGAGGGCATCGTCGGCTTCCTCGCCGTGCTTTTCCCCGTGCTCGCGTTCGCTAGCGTCGTCCTGCTCGCCTGGGGCATGCCTGTCGAGGGTATCCGCCTGACGCTCTGCAACTGGATCGACATTCCGCTGTTCAAGGTGGATATCGGCTTCCTGTTCGACGGGCTCTCCCGCATCATGCTTTTGTTCGTGACGGGTATCGGTTCGCTCATTACGCTGTACTCCATCGGCTACATGCACGGCGACCGCGGCTTCGCCCGCTTCTTCGCCTACATCAACCTGTTCCTGTTCAGCATGATCGTGCTCGTGCTTTCGGACAACCTCCTCCTTACGTTCCTCGGTTGGGAAGGCGTGGGCCTCTGCTCTTACCTCCTCATCGGTTTCTGGAACAAGGACCTCAAGAATTGCCAGGCTGCAAACAAGGCCTTCATCGTGAACCGCGTGGGCGATATCGGCTTCTTGCTCGGTATGCTCTGCCTCGTGACTGTGGGCGGCTCCGAAATCCTCAACTACGATTCTCTCAACGCCTTTATCCAGATGCTGATTGCCGGCGGCCACGTCGAGATCGTGCTTCCGCTGCTTTCTCTGGCCGGCCTCCTGTTCTTTATCGGCTGCACCGGTAAGTCCGCGCAGATTCCGCTCCTTACCTGGCTCCCCGACGCCATGGCGGGTCCGACCCCTGTGTCCGCCCTCATCCATGCGGCGACCATGGTGACTTCCGGCGTCTACCTGCTTGCCCGTATGGGTGAGCTCTTCTCGCTCCTGCCTGTCGTGCTGCTCATCATCACGCTGATCGGCCTTGCGACTGCCTTCTGGGCCGCCGTGGCGGGCCTCTTCCAGAACGACATCAAGAAGGTGCTTGCCTACTCGACGATTTCCCAGCTGGGCTACATGTTCATGGCCGCTGGCGTCTGCGCCTTCGACGCTTCCATTTTCCACGTGTTTACCCACGCCTTCTTCAAGGCGGCGCTCTTCCTCGGTGCCGGTGCCGTGATTCACGCTCTCGCCGGCGAACAGGACATGCGCAAGATGGGCGGCCTCCTCCGGAAGACCCCGGTGACGGCATGCGTCATGATTTTCGCGTTCTTCGCCATTATCGGTTTCCCGGGCTTTGCCGGTTTCTGGTCCAAGGACCTGATTCTGGAACGCCTCTACACGAGCGGCTCGCTTGGCCCTGTCTTCTACGGCATCGGTCTCTTGACGGCTGTCATCACGGCTGTCTACATGAGCCGCCTCATCATCCTGACCTTCTTCGGTAGCTACCGCGGCAGCAAGGAAAGCGAGGAACACATCCACGAGGCTCCGGCTTCCATGCTCATCCCGATGGTCGTGCTCTCGATCGGCGCTATCTTCGCCGGTTACTTCTGGGCCGATTCGCTCGGAATGACGATGTTCAAGGATTCCCTCGCTCCGGTCCTCGGCGCAGCGCAGTCGGGTGTCGCCCATATGCACGTGAACCCGGTTATCTTCGCGGGCCTCGGCACTTTGGCCGCCTTGCTCGGTATGTTCATTGCGCTCAAGGTCTACGGGAGCTCTCGCGTTCCGGAAGCCAAGGGCAGTTCCGCTCCCGAAGGCTTCAAGGCCGACTGGACGTTCTTCTTTGACACGATTCACAAGTTCTGCGGCATCATCCCGGTTGCCGTGCTTGCCTGGATTGCCGACGTGGTTGTCGAAAAGATCCTGCAGGCCGCCCAGTGGATGGTGGGCGCCATCGCCGAGATTCTGGGCGACGGTGCTGCCGCTTTCCAGGTCCGCAAGGTTCGACTGCAGCTTGCCCTTAGCGTGGCGGGCGTCGCCATCCTTGTGGCTGTTGTCCTTTTGACTGGAGGTTCCATCTAATGTTGCTACATCTCCTCGTCTTGGCCCCGTTCGTCGCCGCCATCCTGATGGTCGCGACTTCCAAGGAAGACCCCAAGTCGTCTTCCCGTCTGGCCTTCCTTTTCGGTGTCGCCTTCTTCGCCATGTCCATCGCGCTGGTGGCCGGCGGCAACCAGGCGACCGAACCTATGGAATGGTTCCGCATCCCCGGCTGCAGGGGCCCGGTCTATTACTACCTGTACAGCCACGGCCTTGGCGCCTGGATGGTGTTCCTCTCTTGCGGTCTCTCGCTTGTCGCCTTGATTACCGCGCGGAACACTTTCGAAAAGAACTACCGTAACTTCGCTATCGGCATCTTCGCGCTGATGGGCGCCATGAACGGCACGTTCCTCTCCGCCGACGCCGTATTGTTCTTCTTCTTCTTCGAGGCCATGGTCATCCCGGCTGCCGTGATGATCGCGGGCTATGGTGGAAAGGAGCGTACGAAGGCGGCGATGACGTTCGCCATCTACACGCTCGTGGGTTCCGCTCCGATGATGGTCGCCCTCTGGTACCTGCTCACCGTTGCCGACAACTCGCTGCTGCTCTCGTTCGCTATCGCCCTGCAGGGGCTGCCTGCCGAGACGCAGTTCGTCATCCTCCTTTGCTTCTTGCTCGCCTTCCTCGTGAAGACCCCGATTTTCCCGTTCCACGGCTGGCAGGCCATTACCTACGCCGAGGCTCCGGCTCCGCTTTCCGCCATCTTGACGGGCGCGATGAGCAAGGCCGGCGTGTTTGGCTTCATCGCCTGGATCCTCCCGATCTTCCCGCTTTCCATGACGGTCGTGAACGTGATGCTCTGGCTCGGGCTTGCGACGGCCGTGTACGGCGCCCTGCTCGCCCTGCGTGCCACGGACGCCAAGAAGCTCCTGGCTTACAGCTCCATGGGTCACCTCGGCCTTGCCGTCGCCGGCGTGTTCAGCCTCTCCGAGGCGATGCTGCCCGCCGTGCTCGTGCTCCTGGTCGCTCACGGCATTTCCGCCGGTGTCCAGTTCTACCTCGCGGGTGTCGCCGAACGCATGACCGGCACGCGCGACATTACGCTCATGGGCGGCCTTGCCGGCAAGAACCCCGTGTTCAGCACCCTGTTCGGTTTTGCCGCCATCATGGCGCTCGCCGTTCCCGGTACGGCAGGCTTTGTCGGTGAGTTCACCGTGCTGCTCGCCATCTGGGACATGGGCCCGTTCCCGGCCGTGGTGGCCGGCTTCTGCCTGATTCTTTCCGCCGCGTACATGCTCCGCTTTGTCCAGAAGGTCATCTTCGGCAAGCAGGCCCGCGAATACGAAGAGGGCAAGCGCATGACCGCTCTCGAAGGTTCCGCCTTCGGCATCATGGTCGCCCTGCTCCTCACGTTCGGTGTCCATCCGGCTTTCATCACCAACTCCCTGCACCTCTTTGACGAGGACGCCATCGAGGAGATGAGCAAGCTTTCCGGCCAGGAAGGCGAAGCCGTGGAAGGTGCTCCGGCCGATTCGCTGGCGGAACAGTCTTCCGACGCGGCCGAACCCGCCGAGGAACACCGCCCGATGACGGAGGCCGAAATCGCCCAGCTGGATTCCACGCTGGCCGAGGCCGGTTTTGACGAATCCGAGCGTGCCGCGCTTATCCAGCAGATGATTGCTGCCGACGCCGCACAGGCAAATGAATCCGCGCAAGCAAACGTGGAGGCTACAGAAAATGAGTAACTACATCAATTTACTGCCGATTGTTATCGTCGCCGTTGGCGCCCTGATATGCCTTGCGGCAGAACCGTTCATCAAGGACGAGAACAAGCACAAGATTCTCCCCTGGGTGGCGTCGCTGTTCGTCATCACGGGCATGGGTGCCTACTACCTGTGCTCCACGGACGTTGTCTTCAATCTTTACGCGATGGACCCGGTCCGCAAGGTTCTCGGTGCGTCCGTCATGTTCTGCGCCTTCCTCGGCATTGCCGGGCTCCAGTGGACGCTTGGCCACGAGAAGTACAAGGGCGGCGAGGCTTACAGCCTGTTGATGCTCGCCACGTGTGGCGCCTGCCTCATGACGCAGGCCATCGATTTCCTCGCGCTCTTCATCGGCATGGAACTCGCGAGCTTCCCGGTGTACGCCCTGGTCGGCATCCGCCGCAAGGACGTGAACGCGAACGAAGGCGTGTTCAAGTACTTCGTCTCGGGCTCCGTGTTCAGTGCGCTTTTCCTCTACGGCGTGTCGCTGGTCTACGGTGCCACGGGTACGACCCACTTCTTTGCCGCTTGCCTGCCCGGCCGTGAGACCCTCTACGGCATCGGCGTGCTGCTCACGGTTGTCGGCCTCCTGTTCAAGGCGGGTGCCGCTCCGGTGCACTTCTGGGTCGCCGACGTCTATACCGGCGCTTCCGTCGCTGTCACGGGATTCATGGCCGCCGTCGTGAAGATCGGCGCTCTTGCCGCGCTCGCTTCTGTGTGGCTGGGCATTCTCGTCACGAAGGTCGGCACCGCTCCGGCCTGGAACCTCGCGGAACCTGTCACCATCGCGAGCCAGTCCGACGGACTGTTCTACTTGGTGGTCATTGTCGCCTTGCTTTCGATGGTCATCGGTGCCTTCAGCGGCCTTGCGCAGAAGTCCATCCGCCGCATCCTTGCGTTCTCCGCCGTGATGAACGCGGGCTTCATCGTGATTGGCCTTCTGCTCCCGAACTACGTCAAGAGCGGCTCCGTGCAGATGGGTGCCATGTTCTACTTCCTCGTCACTTACGCCGTGGCCAGTGCCGGTGCGCTGACGGGTATTGCCTACTTGGCCGGTCGCGAAGACCGCAACGAGAACCTGGATGACCTGCAGGGCTGCGGCCGCAAGCGTCCGTATGTCGCCCTCGGCGTCACGGTCTGTCTCGCCAGCTTGGCGGGCCTGCCGCCTGTTGCCGGCTTCTTGGCCAAGTTCACCTTGTTCACCGGCGCTTTCTCCGGCGGACTCGGCTGGCTTGCCATCGCGGGCTTTGCCCTGTCGCTTGTGGCGGCGGTGTACTACCTGCGCATCGCGTTCGTGCTCTTTATGCCGGTCAAGCACAAGTGCGAATGCCAGAAGAGCTGCTGCGGCTCCACCCCGTTCGCCTACTTGCTCCGCTTTGGCGTGACGGTCGCCGCGATTGCGCTGATTGTCATCGGAATTTTCCCGAACTTGGCTTTGATTGCTTAAGCATTGGACATTGACTGAAAAAATCCTCCGCGATGGCGGAGGATTTTTTGTTAATGGTTGTTAAGGCCCGAATTTTTAGGCCAGTTCGGCGACGAGCTTGTCGAGAGCCGCTTCGGAATCCGCGTTCAGCGCGGACTTGATCGTTACCACGGTTTCCGCGAGCGTCACGTTCTTGAACGCCGACACGATTTCGGCCATCTTCTTTGCGGCCATGGGTGCCCACGTGCCGTTCTCCACGATGCCCACCTTGCGGTTGCAGTAATTCTTTGCCTTGAGGTGGTTGAGGAAATCTTCCATCGCGGGGAAAAGCCCGGCGTCGTATGTCGGGGCCATGATGACCATGCGGTCGTAGCGGAACGCGTCTTCGATGACTTCGGCCATGTCGTCGCGGACGAGGTCAGAAACGACGACCTTCTCCACTCCGGCGGCGGTCAACTTTTGCTTCAGGACTTCGGCGGCCTTGGCCGTGTTTCCGTGCATGGTGCCAAATGCGATAAGCACACCCTTGTCTTCGGGAGTGTAGCTGCTCCAGGTGTTGTACTTGTCGATGTAGTAGCCGAGATTTTCGGCGAGCACCGGACCGTGCAGCGGGCAAATCGTCTTGATGTCGAGTGCGGCGGCCTTCTTGAGAACGGCCTGCACCTGGTTGCCGTACTTGCCCACGATATTGAAGTAGTAGCGGCGGGCTTCGCAAGCCCAGTCGTCCGGGTCGGCATCGTACACGCCGAACTTGCCGAACGCATCGGCGGAGAACAGCACCTTTTCGGACTGCTCATAGCTGAACAGGACTTCAGGCCAATGCACCATCGGCGCACCGATAAACTGGAGCGTGTGCTTGCCGAGCGCGAGCGTGTCGCCTTCCTTGACGGTGAGCGTCTTTTGCGCTTGCGGCAGCGGCGCGAATTGCGGGAGCATCGCGAATGCTTTGGCCGACGAGACGATTGTCGCATCGGGGTAGGCCTTCACGAAGGCCAGGATGCCGCCGGCGTGGTCGGGCTCGATGTGGTGGACCACCAGGTAGTCGGGCGCCTTGCCGTCGAGCTGCTTCTTGAGGTTTTCCATCCAGTCGTCCACCTTGCGTGAATCCACGGTGTCGAGCACCGCGACCTTCTCGTCCATGATGACATAGGAATTGTAGGTCACCCCGTTCGGGAGGTCGTACTGCCCTTCGAAAATGTCCAAGTCGCTGTCGTCTACGCCGACGTACTTGATGCTGTCGCTAAAGTTTTTCATATCAAATCCTTTTTTTGGAAAAAGATAATATTTCGGTTGAGCAAAAAAGGGAGCTGATTCCTTTTTTTTTAATTTTGAGAATGAAAAAGAAAAGGTTTAACTATGGACAAAATTTATCGTTCTGGTATCGGTTTCGACGTTCACAAGTTGGTAGAGGGCCGCAAGTGCATTATCGGCGGGGTAGACATCCCGTACGAGAAGGGTCTGCTCGGTCACAGTGATGCCGACGTGCTTCTGCATGCGATTAGCGACGCTTTGCTCGGGGCCGCCGGCCTTGGCGACATCGGCACGTACTTCCCGGATACCGACCCCGCGTTCAAGGGTGCCGACAGTCTGGAACTGTTGCGCAAGGTGGGCGAGGAAGTCCGCAAAGCCGGCTACGAAATCGTGAACATCGACAGCATCGTGATGTGCGAACGCCCGAAGGTGAACCCGCACAAGGAACAGATGAAGGCGAATATCGCACGCGTGCTCGGCCTCGACGTGAAGCAGATCGGCATCAAGGGCACCACGACCGAAAAGCTCGGCTTTACCGGCAGGGGCGAAGGCATTGCAAGCCAGGCTGTTGCCATGGTAAGAAGTCTGTAAGGAAAAAGGCGTGAGCGATGAGCCATGAGCAGTGAGCGATGAGGCTAGATGCCTCATACCTCAAAGGCACGAAGTGCCGACCTCATGCCTCAAAGCGACCGAAGGTCGCGACCTCATTGCTCAAAGCTATACGAAACTAAGAACTTTAGTTCTTTAGTTGAGTTATGCTCTATGAGTAGAAGCGACCTCACCCCTCATCCCTCGTTGTCCCTAATTCAACGAGTTTGGTTTACCATTTTTTTTGGTGGTTAAATTTTACCTAGTTTTTTTCTATATTTTACGCCAGCTTTACAAATAACAATTCACCGCCATGAGCCCGAACTAGCTGAAAGGCAGCGACGATGATCCGGTAGTGGCGCTTCATAGGAAGGTCCTATTATATGACATGGATGGCTCTAAAAATGCTTGGGTGCTTGGCGCTCCTCATGTTCGGCATGAAGTCGATGAGTGAGGCCTTGCAAAAGATGGCGGGTCCGCAGCTCAGACACGTGCTCGGTACCATGACCACAAACCGTTTCACGGGTATGCTCACCGGTATGTTCGTTACAGCCTCGGTACAAAGTTCGACCGCCACCACGTTGATGACGGTCTCTTTTGTTAATGCAGGGCTACTCACGCTCGTACAGGCAATATCCATTATCCTTGGCGCCCACATCGGTACGACGGTCACCGCGTGGATCATGAGCCTCGGGTTCTCGTTCAACATCGCGAACTTCGTCTACCCGGC
>CAMZDZ010000075.1 GCA_947305535.1 uncultured Fibrobacter sp. | reverse complement strand
TCTTCACGTCTTCGTACCAGCCCTTGTACATTTCGACGGACTTGGTGTCGCCGAGAGCTTCGCAGATGTCCATCATTTCAAGGAGAGCCTTAGCATACAGGCCCGTGTTGAAGGAGGATTCTGCACCAAGCGGGAGGTTCATGCAGTCGTTCCAGTCGGCAAAGCCGAGGAGCGGAAGGCCGTGCTTACCGAGGTGAGTACGGGTAAAGTTGAGGGAGCGCTTGAGGTGTTCGAGCACCGTGCCCTTTTCACGCTGGGCGCGCTTCTTGCCGGCTTCGTAGAACGGAACTTCCTTCTTGAGGAGGTCCATCTTGCCGGTTTCCTTGAGGTAGTTGGCAATAGTGAGAACGATCCACAGGTGGTCGTCACCATACCAGTCAGCGTAAGCCGGGTTGCCGTTTTCATCGAGCACACCCTTCTTTTCGCGAGAGTCACCGGCGTTAGCTTCGTTGCCGTTGTCTTCAGCAAGGGCGAGCGGAGCGTACTGGTGCATGGCGTTACCTTCCGGACGCTGCACAGAGAGCAGGTTCAAGGCGAGTTCCAATGCTTCTTCCGGCATGTGGCTCATCACGCCCATGAGGTCCTGGCTGGAGTCACGGTAACCGATACCGCGGCTGGTGCCGTAGCCCAACTGGTAGAGGGACAAGTAGCGGCTCCAGTTCTTCGTGGTGTGGCACTGACGCGGGTTGTGCACGTTCACCATGGAGTTGAATGCGGCATCCGGAGTGTTCACCTGGATTGTGGAGAGGTAGTTTTCCCAGAACTTGGCGAGTTCGTCGAAAGCCTTGTCGACGTTCTTCAAGTCGCGGTACTTCTTGATAGCCTTGGCTGCAACCTTGAGGCTCTGTTCCTGACCGAGCTGGGTGCAGGTACGGAAAGTCTTCTTGGCAGCGATCTTGCCAGCGTGGATCATGAGAGCGGCAATGTTGTCGCCACGGTCGCATTCGCTGTTGGCAAGTTCCTTGTTCTGGAGGCTGAGCGGATTTGCCCAGGAACCCATTTCGTTTGCACCGAGGAATACGCGACGGTCGCCATCGAAGGAACCGACCTTGCAGTCAGCAGTAACGTAGTTCACGGCGTAGTCGCGCTTCATGTAAGCGTACTGTTCGAGAACAACGTGGCCGTCCTTTTCCCAGTGGCCCTTGAGGGTCATGGTCTGCGGAACCCAGTCGGCGTTCGTGAGCTGCTTTTCGGCTTCGAAGTGGCTGAATTCATAGACCGGGATGATGTCCACTTCCTTGGCGGCACCACCGAGGTTCGTCACCTGGATGTCCTGGAGGAGCGTGTTGGAGCCCGTCGGGACGAAAATCGTCACCTGCGTGCGGAGGCCTTCGCATTCGGCGATCCAGCGCATGTAGGAAAGACCCACGTGGCATTCCCACTTCTTCATCTTGGTGAGAGTCGGGACCACGAACGGAGAGAACACGGTGTAACCCTTGGCATTCTTGATGCGGATGTACACGGTGCTGGCCTTGAAGTCAGAGCAAGGCATCTGGGCGATGTACTTGGTGATACGGTTCAGGGCGGGGTCGCCCTTGCAAACCAGGGTACCGCCGGTAGTATCCACGATACCGCCGAAGTTCAGAGTACCAACATAGTTGCACCACTTGATCGGGGTTGCCGGCGTGGTGAGCACGTATTCTTTCTTGGCGTCGTCGAAGTAGCCGTACTTGGCAGCAGTCTTAGCCGCAACCTTCTTGGCAGCCTTCGGGGCGCTCTTCTTGGTCTGTTTTGTAGCCATTGTTTCTCCGTAAAAGAGGGTTGAATTTTAACGTGGTAAATATAGGAATTAGACGAGAGACGAGAGACGAGAGACGAGAGAAAGAAGCAAAAAACTTTTTTATTTCACGCGAAGCGTCATTCTAAATCTCTCGTCTTTCGTCTGTAGGGCGAAGCCCGTTCTCTCGTCTAGTCCTTTTTCTGGTTGAAGTTCTCGAAATCGCGGTTACCGAAGTTGATGTAGAAGTAACCGTCCAGTTTCTTGTTGCGGATGGGGTCGCGCAGGATGCCGATGGCGGCACGCACGTACTTGAGTTCCACAAGGATATGGTCGCGGCTCATGCAGTTGAGGAAGGGGCCCTCGGGGAAAAGCGTGGGGCGCGGTTCTTCCGCAATCATCTTCTCGAGGTTCTCGATTTCCTGCACCAGGCGGCGTTCGTGCGCCTCGAGCGTGCGGATAAGTTCCTTGTTCTCGGCACCGTACAGGAAGGCAAAGCCGAGCGTCCTCGGGTCGTCGTTGAAACCGGTCAAATGCTTTAGGACCTCCTTGCGGAGGACTTCCCTGCCCTTGTCCGTGATGTTGAAAACCATGCGTTCCGGCCTGTTGCCGTCGCGTTCGGCGTGGCCGACAATGCAGCCGTTCTTTTCGAGCGTGATCAAGCGGTTGTAAATGGTGGACGTGCTAATTTTCGCCCAGCGGTCCAGTTCACGGACGCGAACCTCGGTTATGATATCGTACCCACTCCGTTCGTGTTCCAGAATGAGCCCCAAAAGGACAAGGTCGTATCGATTCATAAGAGTACCTTCTATTCAATGACAGGCACAATTTTCAGCCTATTCCAATTTGGAATATACATAAAAAAAGGGATACAGGAGCAAAAATCGTCAAAAAATGGATTTTTTGTGACCGGCCTAACAGGGGAAAACCTAGACGGGGTTGTCGATGTCGACGAACTTCGCGGGGATCCCAAGCTCCTTCTGGATCTTTTCGGCCAGGGCGCGGACCCCGAAAATCTCGGTGCGGTGGTGCCCCGCCGAGACCAGGTTGAAGCCCATTTCCTCGCACAAGATGGGGACGGATTCCTTGATATCGCCGGTAACGAAGGCGTCGCAGCCGAGCTTCACGGCCTCTTCGACGCCGCTCGCCCCGCTGCCGCTGCAGATGGCGACCCTGCGGATGGTATCCGAACCGTACATCAGGGCGTTCTGGACCCCATGTTCGAAGGCTCGGTTTGCAATTGCGACGAACGCCTCGCGGGAAACCGGGGCGTCGAACTCCCCTACCCAGCCGACGGGCTTCTCGCCCTCGAACATGAACCCTTCGGCCACCTTGAGGCCGAGCGCCTTCGCGATGAGCACGTTGTTGCCGAACTCCGGCTGGCCGTCCAGCGGCAGGTGGTAGCCGTACAGCGAGATGCCGTTTTGCATCAGGCGGCGCATGCGCTCCCCGAACTTCCCCACGAGGACGCGGTTCTCGTTCACCCAGAAGCCGTTCGGATGGTGGACGAAGATGCAGTCCGCCCCATCCTCGATGGCGGCGTCGATCAGACGGTCGCGGAAGGAAACGCCCGTCACGATACGGGTCACCTTGTCGGAAGCCTCCACGCTGAGGCCG
Source organism: uncultured Fibrobacter sp. (assembly GCA_947305535.1). Taxonomy (GTDB): domain Bacteria; phylum Fibrobacterota; class Fibrobacteria; order Fibrobacterales; family Fibrobacteraceae; genus Fibrobacter. Next base: position 8,253 of record CAMZDZ010000075.1, on the reverse strand, counting down.
TTGTTGCAGTAGTCCTTGAAGGCCCGCGGTTCGAGCAGGCCGTTCAGCCAGGCGGAAAAATCGGAAATATTCATATACCCTATTGCCAATCAAAGGTTGTTCCTATACAATATAGACTTTTTAATAAAAAAATCCCAAAGCACGACTTTTTGGAGTTGTCAAACTCTATGCGTTTTTGTAGATTTATGCATAGAAAACATAAACCCGTTTTTTCGACACTTGGGAATGCTCAAAAATGCGACATTCTTTTCGGTGCCGAAAACACCAAGGAGCCATAATGGCACATTATCTCTTTACTTCCGAATCCGTGTCCAAGGGCCATCCGGACAAGGTGGCCGACCAGATTTCCGACTCCATCCTCGACGCCTGCCTCGCCCAGGACCCCAAAAGCCGCGTCGCCTGCGAAACGCTCGTGAACACCGGTCTCGTCGTGATTTCCGGCGAAATCACCACCAAGGCCGTTGTCGACTTCCAGGAAGTCGCCCGCAACACCATCAAGAATATCGGTTACGTGAACCCGGACCTCCAGTTCGACTACAAGGGATGCGCCGTGCTCGTCGCCATGGACAAGCAGTCCCCGGATATCGCCCAGGGCGTTGACGCCAAGGCCGCCGAAGGCAAGGAAGACGACAAGCAGGGTGCCGGCGACCAGGGCATGATGTTCGGTTACGCCGTGAACGAGACCAAGGAACTGATGCCGCTCCCGATCAGCCTCGCCCACAAGCTCATGGAAGAAATCCAGAATCTCCGCGAGAAGGGCAAGATCAAGTGGCTCCGCCCGGATGCCAAGTCCCAGGTGACCGTGGAATACGACGAGAACGACAAGCCCGTGCGCGTCGACACAGTCGTCATCTCCACCCAGCACGACGAATTCGTGAACGGCAAGGAACTCAAGCACTCCGTGATTGAAAAGGAAATCATCGAGAAGCTCATCAAGAAAGTCATTCCGGCCAAGCTTTTGGACAAGAAGACCCGTTACCTCGTGAACCCGACCGGCAAGTTCGTTGTCGGCGGCCCGCACGGCGACTGCGGCCTCACCGGCCGTAAGATCATCGTCGACACCTACGGCGGCATGGGTCGCCATGGTGGTGGCGCGTTCAGCGGCAAGGACCCCTCCAAGGTCGACCGCAGCGCAGCATACGCTGCCCGCTACGTGGCCAAGAACATCGTGGCTGCCGGCCTCGCCTACCGCTGCGAAGTCCAGCTCGCCTACGCCATCGGTTACTCCAAGCCCGTTTCCGTGCTCGTGAACACCTTCGGTACCGGCAAGATCGACGACCGCAAGATTGAAGAAATCGTCGCGAAGAACTTCGACCTCTCCCCGGCCGGCATCGAAAAGATGCTCGACCTCCGCAAGCCGGGTTACGTGCAGACTGCCGCCCTCGGCCACTTCGGCCGCACCGGCGCTCGCTTCACGTGGGAAAAGACCGACAAGGCCGAGGCTTTGAAGAAAGCCGCGAAGGTCTAGTCGCCGACGCAAGCTAGCGCGAAGCCAAGCAGCGCAGACATTTCGAACAAAATAAAAGTACAGTCCCGACCGGGACTGTACTTTTTTTCACGTTTTTTTAATCACCCAATATCAAAAACGGGCCGGCGGAGCCGACCCGTTTGAAATTGCATTTACGTCGCACTAGGCGGAGAGACTATTCCCCTGCCGGATAATCCTTGACGCAACGGACAGGAAGCGCAGCAGATTTATTACGGGCGCCTGTATCATGACCATCCGAAGCAGAGATGTCATTCGCATACGAGAACACAGTTCCTTCACCTTCAGTGTCATCATAATCCGTACTACTATACACATAGGAGCTCATTAAATCAAAGTTCAAATCAGCACCACCGTAAGTATATACTATGGGTGCACTTGGTGGTGTTAGTGAGAATTTTCCCCTAGGGATTTCAGTAGATGACGGCACATGCCAGCCGTCAGGACAGACGCCTTTAACAGGTTCAGTAAACTTGCATGCAGGTTCACCATAACCACAGAATATATCAGAGCCAGCAAGTTTAGCCGAGTCAATAACAGCACTCCAAAGGTAAGCACGTACGCCATTCATCCGAGAGCAATCGTTCTCATAGCAGAAACTGCTGGAATCAAGACCTGCCGTTTTCCCCAAGTAAGCGAACCTGAGGTTATCGGTCATCCAGGAAATATCGCCAACCGTCAAGAAATTATAAATCTGGTAATCGCGGGTATCGCAGAGCTGGCCCTTGTGGTCGTCCATGCCCTCGTTTGCCTTATAGCGAATATCAATATTGAACGGATCGGCCGAAGCATCGCCACAGACAAGCATAGTGTCCAGGACACCGGTGCTCTTCGAGCAGAAATGGGTTACCGGGCTATATTGCTTCGCACTGTTTCCACTTCCGCAAACATACAATTCCTCGGTACGCACCCTGGAATCGCCGTTCGTGGTGTAGCAAAACTCCGTCGGTTTCCTCATTTCGCTGCTACCTTCGGCGCAGGGGACCTTGTCCGAAATCTTCTTGTTTTGGGCATCGCAGTATTCCTTCGAAGGGTCGTACTTTTTGCTTACGGGTTTACCCTCGTCATCCACCCATTGGCACAACGGTTGAAGGACGCTATTCTCGTCACAGAAATACTCGGTCGGATCGTAAGGAAATTCCGAAAAATCCTTTAGATCTCTGAACCAATCACCAAATCTTACCTTCTGGTTCTTGCAACGCGGAACCACGGTAAAAGTACCACCACCCTCATAGCATATCTGCGTTGCCGGATCATAGGAATCGGTCCCGCAGACAGCCTTGAACAACGTGGCGGCCTTGGAGCCACACTTCACGGTAACGGCGCCATTCTCGCCTTCCGTAAGCGAGCAGTTGTCGCCATCATCGCCATCATCGCCGTTCTTGCCATTCTTGAAGGTGCCGATTGTTTCACCACCGCAAACGATCTCGTAACCGTCCTTGGTTTCCTTCGCAGTGCAGTTTTCGCCATCCTTGCCGTCCTTGCCGTTCTTGATGGTGCCGACAGTCTTGCCGTCGCACTTCACGTCAAAGCCGCCATCCTTGGCTTCAGACACCGTGCAGGCAGAACCGGAAGCATCCTTGCCGTCCTTGCCAGCTTCGCCGTCCTTGCCATCCTTACCGGCTTCGCCGTCCTTGCCGGATACGCCATCCTTGCCGTCAAGCGAAATCCAGCCATCACCGGTGCAAACGAACACCTTCGCGGAGTCCTTCACGTAGACGAGGTCTCCCTCGACGTCCTCTTCGCACTTCGGCAACTTCTTGAACTTTTCGACCTGGTCGAGCGAAGCCTTCTCGCTCACCTGGGTGACCTCGGTGACATCGTCACCGCATGCGGCGAGGAGCACCAGGCTTGCGGCGAAACCCGCCGCATAGGCACAATTCTTGATTGTCATCTTAAAATCTCCTGTATTCATTTTTTAAACCTGTGTGTTACTCGCCGGCCGGAGCAGCAGCTTCGCTGTCCTTGATGCAACGGACGCTATATCCTTTAGTTTTAGACATGGGAGCAATACCACTACCACCGTTCATCATTCTATAAGCTTCGCTCTTAGTAGATCCAGTTGAAGTCCACAAATAAAGACTTGCTGTACCAGCGTACCTGCCGTCAACATTCCTATATCCAGCAGGCTTTATAAATTCCGAAGGATAGCTGGCCATTTCGGTTCTGCTCGGCAAATGCCAGCCATCAGGGCAAACCCCCTGAACGGTCTCCGGCAATTTGCAATTGTCATCTTCACCATCACCGCAATATGTTTTTTTAGAACCAGAAGCGAGAGCTATAGAGTCTATAGCGGCGCTCCACATATAAAGACGTCCCGTCGTCTTGCAATTTTCAGGATCGTCTTTAAAACAGAAACTGCTGGAGTCCAAGGAAGAAGTCGGCTGCACCTTTTCCACGCCATTTACAAGAACAACCTTTCTGTAGTTCAAGTTCTGCGTCATCCAAGTCTTGCCACTAACGGTCACAACGTCGTAAATGTGGTAGTCACGGGTATCGCAAATCTGGCTCGTATGGTCATCCAGGCTTTCTTCTGCCATGTAGCGGATATCAATATTGAACTGATCAGCCTTGGCAACATTCTCGGCACAAATAGACTTACTGCCAAGATCACCAGCAGATTCCTTCTGGCAGAAATCGGTCACCGGATTATACAGTGTTTCATTGTTGCCACTTCCACATTTTTTCAATGCAGCGAAACGCACCTTGGAATTGTCGTTAGTGGTGTAGCAGTATTCCGTCTTCTTTCTCAGGATACTGCTGCCTTCGGCGCAGGCAACCTTCTTTTCAATCTTCTTGTTAGCCGCATCGCAGTATTCGTTCCAGGCGAATGTCTTGCGGACAAGTTTGCCATCCTCGTCTTCCCATTCGCATTTTGCATGAAGGACGCCCTTCTCGTCACAGAAATTCCCATCCACATCATATTCAAACGACGATAAGTCTTTACCTTCAGTCGAAGGATCCACTTCGCTCCAGTCCTTGCAACGAGGAAACGGGGAAAGAACAACACTGTCGCCGACTACTCTTCCATAGCAAAATTGCGTTTTGGGGTCGTAAGAAGAAGCCGCACCGCAAACAGCCTTGAATAGCGTGGCAGAATTCTTGCCACACGTCACAGTGACGGCACCATTGGCATCCTGCTTGAGAGAGCAGCCGTCGCCATCATCGCCATCACCGCCATCCTTACCATTCTTAAGGGAGCCAATGGTCTTGCCATTGCAGACAAGGTCATAGCCATCCTTGGATTCCTTAGCCGTGCAGCTAGTGCCGTTCTCGCCGTCCTCGCCATCGGAACCGTTCTTGAGCGTTCCGACCGTCTTGCCGTCGCACTTCACGTCGAAGCTGCCGTCCTTGGCCGCAGTCACCGAGCAGGACGTACTGGAACCGTCTTCGCCGTCCTTGCCGTCCTTGCCGGACTTGCCAGCTTTACCATCCTTACCGGATTCGCCGTCCTTGCCATCCTTGCCGTTCACCTGAATCCAACCGTCACCGGTACAGGCGTACACCTTCGCAGAGTCCTTCACGTAGACGAGAGTGCCCTCGATTTCATCTTCGCACTTCGGCAACTTCTTGAACTTTTCAATCTGGTCGAGCGAGGCGCTCTCGCTAACCTTGGTAACCTCGGTGACGTCGTCGCCACACGCAGCGAGAAGCACCAGGCTCGCGGCAAAGCCCGCCGCATAGGCACAATTCTTGATTGTCATCTTAAAATCTCCTGTATTCATTTTTTAAACCTGTGTGTTACTCGCCAGCCGGGGCTTCTTCACTGTCCTTGATACAGCGGATGGGCAGCAACCTAGCCTTAGAACCATAACCAACTGAACTGTTATCTTTGTAGCTCCAGCTGTATGCACTCCCAGGTGCTCCACTCTTTTGCGTGGCAGACCACAGATAGACCCAGGAAACGCTCTCCCAAGCAACTGATTCAGTTTTTTCATCATCGTTGCTGAAAACAACATAGAAATAGCCCTTCACACCACTACTGTAGTAGTCCGTAGGATAATCTGCCAACTCATCTTTATTGGGCAAATGCCAACCCTCAGGACAGATGCCACGGACAACAGCAGTCGAAGTGTTCGATTCGTCCGGCAAGGGGCATTCGTTCGTCATATAACCGCAATATACATTGGACGAATCGAGTTTCGCCGAATCAATAGCAGCGCTCCAAAGGTAGTAGCGTCCAATAGAACAATCGCCCCTATAACAATAGCTGCTTGTATCCAAATGGGACGTCGGCTGTATCTGGACTTGGCCATCCTTACCAACGGATTCCCTGAGGTAGTTCAGGTTCTGCGTCATCCAGGTCTTGCCGGCAACGGTCACTGTATTGTAAATGTGGTAGTCACGGGTATCGCAAAGCTGGCTCGTATGGTCATCTGCGCTTTCTTCCGCCATGTAGCGGATATCGATATTGAACTGATCCGCCTTGGCAGTGTCCTTGGCGCAGATTTTCTTTTTACCCAGGAGACCGCTCTGTTCTCTCTTGCAGAAATCCGTCACCGGACTATACTGTTTTTCGTTGTTGCCACTACCGCAAGTTTCCAAAGTTGCAGTACGCACAGTGGAATCGCCGTTCGTGGTGTAGCAGTATTCCGTCGGTTTCCTCATGTGGCTGCTACCCTTGGCACAAGGGACCTTCTTTTCGATCTTCTTGTTTGCCGCATCGCAATACTCGTCCCAGGCAAAAGACTTACGGACGACATTCCCTTCATCGTCAATCCATGTACAAAATTCATGAAGGACACTCTTCTCGTCACAGAAATATTCTCCGGCATCGTATGGCTCAGCAGACAAGTCTTCACCTTCATTCCCAGCACTCAGCTCGCTCCAGTCCTTGCAACGCTGTACCGGGACATCAATAAGACTTCTATCCTCAGTATAAATCCACCCGCAAACTTGCGTCTCCGGGTCGTAGGAAGCCGAACCGCAAGAGGCCTTGAAGAGCGTTGCGCTCTTGTCGCCGCACTTCACGGTGACGACGCCGTCCTTGCCTTCCGTAATCGAGCAGTTGTCGCCGTCATCGCCATCGGAACCGTCGGCACCATCCTTGATAGAGCCAATCGTCTTGCCGTCACAAACAATGTCGTAGCCGTTCTTGTTCTGCTTTGCGGAACAGCCCGTACCGGCAGTGCCGGTCTTGCCGTCCTTGCCACTCTTGAGGGTGCCGACAGTCTTGCCGTCGCACTTCACGTCAAAGTTGCCGTCCTTGGTCGCGGTCACTGTGCAAGATGTGGCGGAAGCATTTTCACCGTTCTCGCCGGCCTTGCCGTCCTTACCAGCTGCGCCGTTCTTGCCGTCCTTGCCGTCAGAGCCGTCCTTGCCGTTCAACTGGACCCAGTTTTCGCCATCGCAAGAGAAAACTTTTGCGGAATCCTTCACGTAAACAAGCGAGCCTTCGGCCTCCTCATTACACTTCGGCAATTTTTTGAACTTTTCCACCTTGTCAAGCGAAGCTTTTTCGCTCACTTCGGTAACCTTTGTAACTTCTTCGCCGCACGCTGCCAAGAGCACGAGGCTCGCGGCGATGCCTGCTGCGTAGGCGCAACTTTTAATTGTCATCTTTATCTCCTGTAAATGAGTTTTTTTACTTACGCAAATGTAAATAAAAACAATACAGAGTCAAGCACCTTTATACGGCTTTGTCTGATTTTTGTAAAAAAAACGTCATTGTTTTCAAAATTTTACATTCTTTTCGGCCGTACAGAGCGACTTTTTCACCTTTCCCGGACAAAAATGACCGGTAAAACGTCTTATAGTGTATGCACATCCTATAAACGGCAAAAGACACAGATCAAAAGAAAACAGCCTCGGAACCGAGACTGTTTTTGCGTATAGACTACAACAATCCTTGTCTAAAGGATCTTGGTGAACTTGCGGGTGTCGCACAAATCGTTGACGAGCAACAGGTCGATTTCGGCTTCTGCGCCGGGATAGACCGGGGTAACTTCCGCGGCAAGGAAGTAATTGACGCCCTTTACGACCTGGGTCGCCAGCTGCGCGAAGGGTTTCGCGTCCGATCCGACGAACCCCGCCATGGCCGCATTGTACACCTTCATCGTTTCTTCGGGGAGACCACCCGGGACCGGCTTGACGTTCAGGATGACGATAACAATGTTCTTGTTGCCATCCAAGCTCATGATTGTCTGTTCGGCAAGAAAGGCGTAGTTGACCCCATTGACAAGCTGGCTTCCAATGCAGGCAATGGGCGCATATGTAGCCCCCATAAGTTGAGTCACTTTTCCTTTTGCATTTTTTCAATGGCAGCGGTCTACTTCGCCACAACGAAGAACTGTCGCCTGTCACCCGGGGCGACTGCACGCACAAGGTACACTCCGGCGCGGAGCCCTTTCGAAAGTTCGCGCGTGTCGCCAAGCATCGCCTGAGGGACGCCATGCACGCTGCGAACCATTTTCCCGTCAAGGCCGTAGACATTCACGCTATACGCCGCCTGCGGAATCGGCATACCCGCAAGCACCGGGATCGAGGACGGTTTCGTGGAATCGGCATCCGAGGAATCCGCCTTTGTCGTATCGGTCACGGTAGAATCCTTTTTCATCGAGTCAGCCACAATCGAGTCGGCCACAGAAGAATCCGTCACGGTCGAATCGGTTCCGGTCGAGTCGGTCTTTGAAGAATCCTTCGCGACAGTGTCCTTTTTCGAAGTGTCCAGAGCAACCTCGGGCGGTTTCACGTAGTTCGCATCGCATTCCGTGGGGTTCTTGAGCGTGGCGCCTGCGTTCGCCTTCACGGCGGCTTCCACCTCGCTC
>CAMZDZ010000074.1 GCA_947305535.1 uncultured Fibrobacter sp. | reverse complement strand
ACGGCGAGGAGCGTGGGGCCGAGCGGCACGGAATCGAGGCGTTCGGCCACCTGGTACACGGCAAAGCCAGCAAGCCACGCGAAAAGGTTCCAGAGCCAGAAGGCCTTGCTGTTTTCGGTTGCGCCGGCCTTCGCAAAGTAGAACGACACGAGCAACACGGCAGCCATCGGGGCAAACACCGAGGCAATCAGGTAGAGGAAGCTGATGTAATGCTCCATGATTCCCGAAATGGCGAGGGCCGCACTCAGGAGGCTCACGATAACGCCCGCAATCTTCGGGTTGATCTTGCCGTAAATCGCCTTCGAGGATTCGCCCGCGGAGTTGGCGGCAAGGAAGTTCGTCGTGACGGTAGAAAGCACCACGATGATGATGCCCGGGATACCGAGACCCGCAAGCAGGATGGCCTGGGCAATGCTGTTGTTCACGCCGATACCTGCGATCTCGATGCCGAGAATGTACATCCAGAGGCTCGCGAACGTGTAGGCCGCCGCGGAAACCGCCGTCGCCTTCACCGGATTTTCAACGTCCTTCGTGTAGTCCGAAATCACCGGCAGCCACGAGATGGGCATGGCGATGGAAATTTCGAAGATGTTCCAGAAGCCGAGCAGCGCGGCGGCACTAGCGGCGGTACCCGCGGCGGCCCCGGCGGTAACGCCGGCGACGGTCGTGCCCGAAGCGTTATTGAGTCCGAACAGTTTCACGGAAAGAATGGCGAGCAAGATGGCGAGCGCCGCCATCACGACCGTCGTCACGTTCGCGGAACGCTTGAGCCCGACAAACACCCAGAGAGCGATAAGCACCGCGAGGATGATACAGGTAAGCGGGAAAGAAATGGGCAGGTTGAGGCCAGCCAAGGCCGCAGCGCCTTGCGCGTTCAGCACAGCCACCCAGGCGAGCAGCTGGAATACGTTCAGTGCCGCAAAGAACCTGGAACCGTACTTGCCGAACGTCGAAGAGGTGGTCTCCATCGCGTTCAGGCGGACTCGTGCGCCAATGAGGCCCACGAAAAAGAGCAAGATACCACCCAGAACATGGCCGAGTATCAGCGGGAGCCAGAGTGAACCCGGCGCAGACGCGGCACCAATTTCAATGCCCGCCTCGATTTCCGAAACCGAGATGGCGACACCGAACCAGATAATTCCGTTAGAAAAGAGACCCGTGCGTTTTTCCATGCTGCACCTCCTGGAGGTTTAAAAAGACGGCGCAAAAATAGAAATGCAGGAAGTGCGAAACAAGGCGTCAGGCCAATACTACTTTTTTATAGTGAGATATAGTCATTTTCTATACCCCCGTAAGTTTCAGAACCGCTAAATCTACGCTCCAAAATCCCCGTCGTCGAGAGTCAATTCGTTCGCGACAGCGTCCTGCTTGCGTTCCGCCGTAGCGTCCAGCGCCTCGGAATGCCCGCGGAGAGCCGCGAACGGGTGGAAAATCTTCGCACGGTCCGTCACGCTCATGCGCGGGTGCTTCATGAGGAAGTTCCAATCATCCCGCGGGTACGGCAAATCTATTATATCTGAATAATCATCAAACTTCATCTATCATCCATCATCAATCATCAATTATCAATTAAGCTCGGTGACCCCCTATCTGTCCGTTCCTCTCCACGGTCGTAGCGCCTTCCTGCAAGTCCATGCCCTTCACGATGGCGTTCTTGCCAAAGCGCTTCTTGATCATGAGTTCCGCTTTCAGGCGTTTCTTTTCGCGTTCCTGCTTTTGCGCGTCCGTAAACAGGTCGAACCCTTCGTTGCTTTCGTCCACCACGTCGATTGCCACCAGGTTCAGGCGCCGCACAGTCAGTTCCGGGTTCACGATGCGGTCGAACAGGCGCATCACCGCTTCGGCAAACGCCGACTGCGAACTGGTATAATGTCCGAGAGACGCCGTGCCGTGGGCGGGTTTCGGAACCATGCGCCCATAAAAATCCACCACCGTCTCGCCGTGGTAAATTCCCTTGTCTACATTCTCGCGGTCATACCCTACCGTAAGTACCATGCCTTTCGCGACCAAATTGTGCTCGACCAGCGCCATAGAGACCGTATCCACCATTTCGCGCACCACGAGACGGGCCTTGTCAAAGCTGTACGGGTCCTGCAGAACCTGGCCCTCGCCCGTGCTGCGGCTACGGGGCTTCGCCCTCTTGATATCGGCTATGGTGCAGGGCTCGTAACCCCAGGCATGGTCAATCAGGATTTCCGCATTCACGCCGAACATCTTGTACAGCGCTTCAGGATTCTTGACACTCGCGCGTGCAAGGTCGCCCATCGTGCGGATTCCGCGACCGCCATTCAGGTAACACTTTTCCAGGCGAGCCGCAATCCCGCGGCCCACCTGCCAAAAACTCGTAATCGGCTGGTGCGACCACAACTGTTTGCGATAGCTCATCTCGTCAAGTTCCGCGATGCGCACGCCGTCTTCGTCGGCTTCTACATGCTTCGCCATCACGTCCATCGCAATCTTGCAAAGGTACAGGTTCGTGCCGATGCCGCCCGTCGCCGTAATCCCCGTCGTCGTAAACACATCCTGGATAATCGTCTTCACCAGTTCCCGCGCCGACTTTTTGTACAACTTAAGGTATCGCGTCAAGTCCAGAAAGCACTCGTCGATAGAATAGGCGTGGATATCCTCGGCGCTCACGTACTTGAGGTAGACATTGTAGACCTTCGTGGAATACTCCACGTACTTGGCCATCTGCGGTTTTGCGATAAGGAATTCGACCTTCTCGCCCGTACGGCGTTCGACTTCGCGCACCTTCTGGTTCACCTCGAAAAGGCGGGCACGCCCGGGAATCCCGTAAGCCTTCAGGGCGGGCGTCACCGCAAGACAGATTGTCTTCTCGGTACGGCTCTCGTCGGCCACCACGAGCTTTGCCTTAAGCGGATCCAACCCCCGGAGGATACATTCCACCGAAGCAAAGAAAGACTTGAGGTCAATGGCTGCGTAGGTACGGTCGCCCATGGTATAAAAAATAGTCTGTTGTCTTGCAAATAGTCAAGCGCACTTACTCGCGCACCGGCTCCACCAGTTCTTTCCGGTAAATATCCTGCATGACGAGCCCAGCAAGCATGAATCCGAAGATTGCCGTGGAATGCGCCATGGTGCCGTTGATTTGAGCCTTGCTGCTGCACCATTCGTGGCCGACAAGTTCGGCGTTCTTGAGCTCCGCTTCGCTGTGTTCGTTGCGGATTTTGGGGCACAGGCAGGCGGCCGTTCCGCAAGAGGAATTCTTGCCGCGGTTTTTCAGGAGTTCGTCGCTGTAGACGCACAGGACCTTTTTCTTGAGGTTCATCTTTTTGCGCTTGAACTTGTCGCGCAGCGCGCGGGCGAGCGGACAACCGGCGACTTTCCAGAACTCGGCGACCTTGATTCGCGTGGGGTCCATCTTGAGGGCGGCTCCCATCGAAGAGAAGACCGTGGCCTTGGTGCGCGTGGCATGCCAAAGCAGCTGCATCTTGTTCTCGAGGCTGTCGATAGCGTCGATGATGTAGTCGAACGTGTCCAGCTGGAACTTGTCCGTAGTCGCCTCTTCGTAGATGTCCTGCAAGGCGACAATGTTGGCGTGCGGGTTGATTTCGAGCAGGCGGTTCTTGAGGACTTCGACCTTGACTTGCCCCACGGTCTTGGTGGTGGCCATCAGTTGCCGGTTCACGTTGGTGACGCACACGCGGTCCGAATCGACGAGGACAAGTTCCTTGATGCCGGAACGCACCAGGCTTTCGGCGCACCAGCTGCCGACTCCGCCGAGCCCGAAGATGATGACGCGCTTCTGGAAGATGCATTCCATGACGTCGTCCCCGAGCAGGAGCGACGTACGATTGAAAATGCCCTTCTCGATTCCCATAACGGATTACGCAAAAAGTCGGAGCACGCGGCGGATGCCCGCCACGAACCGGTCAATGTCGCGCTCAAGCGTGTAGGCGCCAAAGCTCAGCCTGAGTGTCGCATCGACGCCGAACCTGTCCATGACAGGTTGTGCGCAGTGGTGCCCGCTGCGCACCGCGACGTTTTCTTCGTCAAGAATCATCGCGGCGTCGCTCACGGCAATGCCGTCCAGCGTGACACTCAGGAGCGCACCGCGTTCCTTGGGATTGCCCAGCACCTTGACCTGCGGAATTTCGGCCAAGCGTTTCAGCGTATATTCCACCAGCTTGCTTTCGTGCTGCCGGATTTCGTCGAGGCCGACGCGGTTCAGCCATTCGATAGCCTTGCCGAGCCCGATAACTTCGGCAATTGCCGGAGTACCAGCTTCAAAGCGGGCGGGAACGTCGGCATAGGTCGTCTTCTCGAACGTCACGTTCTTGATCATTTCGCCGCCGCCGTGCCACGGCGGCATGCTATCAAGCACGGCATACTTACCGTAAAGCACGCCCACGCCGGTGGGGCCGTAAATCTTGTGCCCGCTAAAGACGAAAAAGTCGCAATCCAGCTTTTGCACGTCCACCTTGATGTGGCTTGCGCTCTGCGCCCCGTCAATCAAAATCTTGGCCTGCGGCGCATTGGCTCTGACGGTCGCGATAATCTCGGCGATGGGGTTCACCGTGCCCACGGCGTTGCTCACATGCGTGACCGCGACCATCTTGGTACGGGCGGTCAATAGTCCGGGAATGGCATCCAAGTCCAGGTCTCCGTCGTCCTTGACGGGAATGACCTTGATCTTTGCGCCCTTCATCTCGGCAACAATCTGCCAGCTCACGATGTTGGCGTGGTGTTCCAACCCGCTGATCAGAATCTCGTCGTCTTTGTCGAAAAACTTGCGCCCGTAACTCCAGGCAACCAAGTTGATGCTCTCCGTCGTCCCGCGCGTGAACACGATCTCGTCTTCGCTCGCGGCATTCAAAAACTTCGCCACGTTCTTGCGGGCGGCCTCGAAGGCCTCGGTCGTGCGGGCGCTCAACCGGTACACACCGCGCTTCACGGAACTGTAGTGTTCGCGGTAGAAATCGTCCATCGCATCGATGACGCACGCAGGCTTCTGCGTCGTCGCCGTGCTATCCAAAAAGGCGAGGGGTTTTTCTTCCCTGTCGCCAGCCACAAGCATCGGAAATTCACTGCGTATTTGTTCTGCATTAAACATACCATAAATGTAGAAAATAAGCGTCTTGTGACTCAAAGCACAACGTGATTTTCGTTACCTTGCAGGCTTTGTAAAGAATTCTAAATTTGATGTTGCCCCCCCACGAAATGTCAGTAAAAAAGAATAATTCTTTCCTTATCCTTTTTCTATATTTTTTTTGAATTCTAGGCAAATTCAAAGGGTTTAAAGTTGGATAGTTATCAAATGAACGAGCGTCGGCTTTACTGGAAGGAGCTCTTCGCAAGAGCGAAAGCCATGAGAATGCTGACCTACGTCACTTCCCTCTCGGGCTGCTCGCTGCTGGCCCTCGCCATATTGTAAATCCTTGGAAACGTTGCCCTTTTCACGGGCGTCCCGCCATTCTGTTTCTTTCTTTTTATCTTTTTTCTAGGTTATAATTTCTATATTGAGATGTGACGCGAATCACATCTCATTTTTTTTCGCGCCTGGAAGTTAGGGTACATAGGATAATAGAAATGAAACCTTTTTTTGTTGCTTTTTTGCTTCTCGCCGCAAGTGTCATGGCTCAAGAGGAACTGCGTACCGCCATCGACGACGGCGATATCGCTACCGCCAAGAAAATCGTAAAATCCGGTGAAATCGAGGAAATTTACTGCGGCAAGCTTCCCGCCGCCTCGGCAGTCGCCATCTACGACAAGATATTCAAGACAATGCCCGACGAATCGTTCGCCCAGTGCCCGTCCCAGTTCGCTTACGGCTACGGCGCCAAGATCTGCGCGAACCCGAAGGGCCTCAACGCCTGCTCCGAAGTCATCAACTTCCTCCTGACAGACGCCAACGCGGGCAGTTCCAACGCCTTTGCCGCCCTCAAGAAGGTCGCGAAGGCAGCCCTCGCGAACAAGGCCTTCAAGAAGCCCATCAAGGAAAAGGTCGACACGACCATGTGGGTGCCCTGCAAGAAGAAGGGCAAGGCCTGGAAGGAATGCATCGAGGCCTGCGAATCCTACGCCGAGGAAATCGGCGACGAGGAACGCCTCGCCACCTGCAAGAAGAAGCCGGCCGAGTACAAGGAAACGACCATCACCGTCTCCAAGCCCTCCCCGATCATCGGCAAGCTGAAAGAAGGCATCATGGAAGGTTACTGGAGAGCCCCGATGACATCGGCTATCAAGTTCTCCGACCTCATGCAGCAGCTCGCGAAGCCGCTCTCCATCCCGGACACCTCCATCATCAACCTCAAGTACGTCGTCCGCTGGGCCCAGAAGCACAAGGCCGACAGCACGGCGCTCCCCGGCGGACAGCTCTTCCGTTTCTGCACCTCCTGGGAATCCAAGGTGGACCAGATCCTCGACACGCTGCAGTTCGAAACCCGCTGCCCCGTTTTCGAGACCTTCGTGGACGAACGTGACGGCAAGACTTACAAGGTCAAGGAAATCGACGGCAAGAACTGGTTCGTCCAGAACCTGAACTACGCCATGGAAGAAGGTTCCATCTGCTACGACAAGGACGACGAGAACTGCGACGCCTACGGACGCCTTTACACGCAGGCTGCGGCCAAGGCCGCATGCCCCGACAACACGCACCTCGCGACAGACGAGGAATGGAAAATGCTCGAAATTCTCGCCGGCGGCGCAAGCGGTGCCGCATCGAAGCTCCGCAGCAACGGCAGCGACGACTACGCATTTACGGCCCTGTTCGGGGGCTACGCCAACAGGAACGGGATTTCTACGACGATTGGCGAAGGCGCCTACTTCTGGACGGAAAAGGCCGACGGCGACAAGCGCGGCACGGCAAGGTCCATGTTCAGTACCGACGCCGAAGTTTCGTCCATATCGGTGGATATAGGGTTCTACTTGTCGGTGCGCTGCATCAAGGACTAGGGATAGTCCAATGGGAATTGGATTGGGAGGTGACATGATTCAGGAACAGCAGGAAGTGCGCAACACGGACTTTGCGCCTACTTGTAACAGGGACACATGGCTCAAGCGCCAGACGCTCATGAGCCGCGTGAGGGATTTCTTCAACCGCAGGAACGTACTCGAGGTGGAGTCTCCGGCGCTGTCGCTTGCGGGCGGCACCGACCCGCAGCTCGACTACTTCGAAGTCAACGGAACTCCGCAGAGATTCCTGATGACAAGTCCCGAGTTCCACATGAAGCGCCTGCTCGCCGCAGGCTTCGGCGACATCTTCCAGATTACCAAGTCGTTCCGCAAGGACGAGTTCGGAGCCCACCACAACAACGAGTTCTCGATGGTGGAATGGTACCGCGTCGGCATGCCGCAGTCCATGCTCATGGACGAGGTCGAGGCGCTGGTGAGCGACATCATCGGCGAACCGCTGAACGCGAGACGCACCCGCTGGGTCGACGCCTTCAGGAACTACGCCGGGGTCGACCCCTTCTGCAAGGACCTGATGAGCTTCGCCGCTGCGTGCCGCAGCCGCGACGTCGTCGTCCCAGAACAGCCCGAGATGATGTCCCGCGAGCAATGGTGGGACTACCTGATGATTTTCATCATCGAGCCCGCCCTCGCCGAAAACGGCCCCGAGTTCATCATCGACTACCCGCCTTCCCAGGCCGCACTCGCCGAAACGTTCATCGGCGAAGACGGGCTGCGCTGGGCGCGCCGCTTCGAACTGTTCGTCGACCACGTCGAACTCTGCAACGGATATTCCGAACTGACGGATGCCGCCGAGCAGCGCCGCCGTTTCGAAGCCGACCTCAAAATCAGGAACAAGATGGGCAAACCCCTGCCGCCCATCGACGAAAGGTTCCTCGCGGCCCTGCGTTTCGGGATGCCCGCCTGTTCCGGCGTCGCCCTCGGACTGGACCGTCTGTTCATGCTCGCGCTGAACAAGAAGGAAATTTCCGACGTTATTCTTTTCCCGAGTACGGTTGCTTAAGCAGCCTGTCGAGCTCGTGGCGCACCTTTGATTCGTTGAACACGCCCACGTCCACCCGCTGGACGCTGTCCTGTGCGTCCACCAGGTAATGCACCGGGATGACGCCCGGGTTGCCGAGCTTGTTCATCATCTCGTAATTCCAGTGCAGCATGGTCCACTCGATCTTGCGCGAGCTCTTGTACCTGGCCGCCGTCTCGATGTCGTCGTCCTCGTTCACGACAAGGACCTTGAGCCCAGCATCCTTGTAGTCCGCAGCAAGTTTCTTGAGCGCCGGGAGTTCGGAGTTGCAGGCGCCGCACCACGAGGCGCTTACCACGATAAGCGTTGCCTTGCCCTTCTCCTTCGCGTAGCTGGAAACCTCGCCCTCAACGGTGTTTCCCACGAAATCAGCAATCTTGGCGGGGACAGTCTGGAAACCGACCTGGCCGCACCCCGCACACAGCAAGGCGACGGCCACGACAAACAGAAAACTCTTCATCTTGATCAAAATCGTCATTTAAAATGTTCTTCGAACAGGAGGTCGATGGCCTCCCGGTAATGCCGGGTCGAGTTCTTCCCCGTAAGGTTCGCCACGACGCGGCCGTCGCTCGTGAGGAAGAACGCGCTCGGTACGCCCAGGCCCTCGCGCCTGAACACCTTCATGGAATAATCCGTCTTCTGGACCACGGGCCACGGGATGGAATTCACCTTCGCGTAACGCCGGATGTCACCCGCATCGTAATCCTGGAACACCATCAAGAACTGGATACCGCGGGGAGCGTTGTCCTCGTAGATAGGCTTCGCCGCCTTGATTTCGTCCTTGCAGTAGCCGCACCAGGTCGCCGTGAAAATGACCACCGTCCCGATTTTCCCCTTGAACGACTTCAAGGCGACATTCTTCCCCCTGAGGTCGTGGAACAGGAGCTTGTCGGGGATGGTAGGCGGGGAAAGCAGGTAGATGGAAACACAGACCACGGCGGCCATCGCCACGATGGCGGCCGCCACGACACCCGAAAATTTCCCCCAGGAGCCCTTCATGACATAAAATTTAGCAGTAGTTTGCGCCCGAAATCAAAATATTTTCGCCCTGAATTGTACAAAATCGCATTTTTTGACAAAAATCACATAAAACCGGGCTCCTATTAAATTATATTCAAGAAGTATGGCATACAATATTCAGGAATTATTAGCAGAAATGGTGAAGCGGGGAGCTTCGGACTTGCACATTACTGCAGGTACTCCTCCCCTTTTCAGAATCTCAGGAAAATTGACTCCGATTGGAGAAGACAAGCTCAAACCGGACGAAACTATGCGCATGACGTATAGCCTGATGAACGAACTCCAGAAGAAGACCTTCGAGCAGGTCAAGGAATGCGACTTCTCGTTCGGTATCGCGAACCTCGCACGTTTCCGTGCGAACGCCTACCTGCAGCGCGGTTGCGTCGCCCTCGCCCTCCGTATCATTCCGCTGGAAATCAAGACCTTCAAGGAACTGGGCCTGCCCAAGATCATGGCCGAGTTCACGACGCGCCCCTCCGGCCTTGTCCTGGTGACCGGCGCTACCGGTTCCGGTAAGTCCACGACGCTCGCCGCCATGATCGACAAGATCAACAAGGAACGCCACGAGCACATCCTGACGGTCGAGGACCCGATCGAATTCCTTCACAAGCACCAGGGTTGCATGATCAACCAGCGCGAAGTGGGCAGCGACACGAACAGCTTCGCCCAGGCGCTCAAGATGGCGCTGCGCCAGGATCCGGACGTGGTCCTCATCGGCGAAATGCGCGACCTCGAGACGATCCGTTCGGCACTGACCATCGCCGAAACGGGCCACCTTGCCTTCGCGACCTTGCATACGAACTCCTGCGTCCAGACCATCAACCGTATCGTCGACGCCTTCCCGAAGGGCGAACAGCAGACCGTGCGTACCCAGCTGTCCTTCGTGCTGCAGGGCGTGATATGCCAGACCCTCATGCCCCGCATTGGCGGCGGCCGCGTTATGGCCTACGAAGTGATGAACGTGACTCCGGGTATCCGCGCGCTCATCCGCGACGACAAGGTCCACCAGATCGAGTCGATGATCGAAATCGGCCAGAAGTTCGGCATGAACACCATGAACATGTGCCTGTGCGAACTCGTCAAGAACCGCAAGGTCGACCGCTTCGATGCGCTCGCCCGTTCGCCGAGTCCGGACCAGCTTGAACAACTGTTTAGCAAGGAAGGGGTGTAGCTGAATGGCCGAATTTCTCTATAAAGCTACCAACAGCCAAGGCAACAACTTCGAAGGCACGCTGGAAGCCAAAGACAAGGCCGAAGCCGAAGCCCTGCTTCTCCGCCGCCGTCTGGTCATCGTAAGCCTCAAGAAGAAGCCGACGGAAATCAAGATCAAGATCGGTACCGGCATCAAGCACGAGGACCTCACCCGCTTCACGCGTATGTTCTCCTCCATGTGCTCCGCCGGCCTTCCGATGTTACAATGCTTGAATATTCTCGAAGAGCAATGCGAAAACCCCGAACTCAAGACCGTCATCCACAAGGTGACCCAGTCCATCAACGGCGGTTCTTCCCTGGCCGATGCTCTTGCGCTCCATCCGAAAGTCTTTGACGCCCTCTACTGCAACATGGTGGCCGCCGGTGAAGCGGGCGGTATCCTCGAAGGAATTCTCGCCCGTCTGGCAGAAACCATGGAAAACAGTATGCGCCTGAGACGCAAAGTCAAGAAGGCCCTGACCTACCCGGTGATGGTTATCATCGTGGGTATCTTCGTGGTGATTGCCCTTATGACGTTCGTGGTGCCCACGTTCGCCGAGCAGTTCGCCGCGCTCGATGCCGAACTCCCGGCCCCGACACAGATCGTGATGAACATATCGGACTTTATCCGTGACAACGGCGCGTTCCTGTTCCTGGGAACCATCGCCGCGATTATCGGATTCAAGATGGCCATGAAGGTCCCGAAGGTAAAGTTCGCCTGGGACAAGTTCATGCTGAGAGTTCCAAAAATTGGTGACTTGCAGATAAAGTCGTCAACAGCCAGTTTCTCGCGTACGCTTGGCACCTTGCTCAACGCCGGTGTGTCCGTGATGGACGCGCTGCGAGTCGTCGCCTCTACGGCCGGCAACAAGGTTGTCGAAAAAGCCATCGGAAAAATCGCCATCGGCATTGCCGGCGGTAAATCCATCGCAGACCCCATGCAGGAAGTCGGAATTTTCCCGCCCATGGTCATCCAGATGACAGGCGTTGGCGAAAAGACCGGTAACCTCGGAGGCATGCTCCTCAAGCTCGCCGACTTCTACGACGAAGAAGTGGACGCGGCCGTGGACGCCGTCGTGAGCATGATCGAACCGTTGATCATCGTGTTCTTGGGCGGCGCGGTCGGTGGATTGCTAATTGCAATGTATATGCCGATGTTTTCGATGGGCGACGCTATCAAAGGCTAAAATTTCGCTAAAAACGCTTCGCGATACGGCATCACGCTTTGGCTCACGTATGTTTATACGCTACGCCAAAGCGTTCTTTGTCTCGCTCGGTTTTGAGCGAAATTTTTGTTTGATATTATAGATTCTCGTTTGCGGATTCTTCTCGCTCGATTTTGAACGAAAGCTCGTTCTAAGATTATAATTCAGCGGTTGCGAGTTTTTTGCTAGGCTTCCGTACGCCTTTAATCATAAGCTCGTTGTAGATTTTAAGTCCCG
>CAMZDZ010000073.1 GCA_947305535.1 uncultured Fibrobacter sp. | reverse complement strand
AGATGCGGTCCACCACGCCGATGCGGGCGCTTTCGGCGGGCACGAAGCAGCCGATCTGCGCCATGAGCACGATGAGTCCGGTCTGGCGCAGGTACGTGGACTTACCGGCCATGTTCGGACCGGTGATGAGCATCAGCCGCACGGATTCCGGGCAAAGCATCGTGTCGTTCGGGATAAAGTCCAGGTCAGGATTCACGGCGACAATGACCGGGTGGAACCCTCCCCTGATATCGATTCCCGAGCCCTCGAAGACTTCGGGACAGACGTAGTTGTACTTGCGGGCCGCGCGGGCGAAGCTGTAAAGCGTATCGACGTGCGCGATGGCGTTCGCGATCTCCTGGAGCTCGGCACGCCAGCTGTTCACGCGTTCGCGCAATCCGCAGAAAATCTTGTACTCGAGCGCATGGATGTTCACTTCCGCATTGCTGATGATGGATTCGCATTCCTTCATCTCGGGAGTGATGTAGCGTTCCCCGTTCACCGTCGTCTGCTTGCGGATGTACTCGTCGGGAATCGGCTGTGTGGCCTTCGCCATCTGCGCCTTGGTAATCTCGATGTAGTAGCCGAACACCCTGTTGTAGCCCACCTTGAGGCTAGGGATGCCGAGACGTTCGCGCTCGCGGACTTCCAGCGAGGAGATCCACTGCCTGCGATCCTTGATGTCGGCGTTCATGGCGTCGAGCTCGGCGTTCGCGCCTTCGCGGATCATGCCGCCCTCGCGGATGGTCAGCGGGAGGTCGTCGTTGAACTGGCTGAGCAGTTCCTCGCCGCGGCCACGGGCGCGCAAGAGCGCTTCGCGCAGGCCGTCGAAAATCGGAGAACGGAGCCCCTCCAGGACATCGGCCACCTTGGAGGCCTGAGATAGAGAACGGCCCATGCCCGCGAGGTCGCGGGCATTTGCGCGCCCGGAACCGACACGGCCCATGAGGCGTTCCATGTCGAGAATGGATGTCAGGGATTCCTTGAGCTCGTCCAGCGCGACCGGGTTCTGCACCAGTTCGCTGACGGCTTCCTGGCGTTCGCGGATCCTGTCCACGGAAACGAGCGGATGGCTCACCCAGTCCTTGAGCGTTCGCCCACCCATCGCCGTCACCGTGAAGTCCAGCACGTAGCAGAGCGTACTGCTGATATCGTCGGCGTTCAGCGGGCGCACGAGTTCGAGGTTCCTGAGCGTGCTCGGGTCGAGCGTCATGTAGTCGTCGAGATTCAAAATCTCGAGATTCGTAAAATGCGAAAGTTCGGACTTCTTCTGGTCCATCAGGTACTGGAGCATCGCCCCCGTCACCTGCGTCTCGACAATGCGTCCGTCAAGGCCCAGCCCGTCCAGGGCCTCCACCTTGAAATGCGAGAACAGCACGTCCTTCGCCTGTTCCTCGCCAAACATGAATGCCGGGAGTTCCGTCACCAGAATATTCTCGGACTTGATCAGGTCCATCACGCCGGAAGGAATCGCGGTTCCCTCGGGGACAACGACCTCCTTGGGCATGCGGCGGCAAAATTCACATTCAAAAGCCTGCAGGGAACTGCGGCATGCGGCCAGGTAGCCGGTAGTCACGTCCGCAATCGAGAACGCGACGCCGTCCTTCTCGGGAATGAAGGCGCAAAGGTAGTTCGCCTCCTTCGCGTTCAGGTTCGACTCGTCCATCGCCGTGCCCGCGCTGATAATCTCCACGATATCGCGCTTGACGATTCCCTTCGCGAGTTTCGGGTCCTCGACCTGCTCGCAGATGGCGATGCGGTACCCCGCCGACACCATCTTCGGGACGTAGCGGTCGGCGGCGTGGTGCGGGAACCCGCACAGGGGCGTCGCCCCCGCAGCGCCGTTATTGCGCGACGTGAGCGTGAGTCCCAAAATTTTTGAAGCGACGACGGCATCATCTTCGAAAAGCTCGAAGAAGTCGCCCATGCGGAAAAACAATATGCAGCCGGGATTCTGTTTCTTTATCTCGTAATACTGCTGCATCAACGGGGTTACAGCCATTACGCATCTCCCATCGACAGTTCCACCTGTTCCGGGTTATCCTCCGGCGGCGCCATCACCTCCGGCTCGGATTCCTGCTTTGCGTACTGGGGAACCAGGGCACCCGCTTCGAGGAGTTCGCTGAACTCGCGCAGACGCGGCAGGTCCTCGGGAATGCGGTTGATGCCGAAATACTTCATGAACTCCTGCGTCGTCACGTAGGTATAGGGGTTGCCGACAGTCTCCGCGCGGGCACCCAGGGCGATAAAGCCCTTGTCCAGCAGGTTGCGGATTGGGCCGTCCGCCGACGACACGCCACGCACCTGCTCGATAGCCGCCTTGGTAATCGGCTGCTGGTAGGCGATGACGGCGAGCGTCTCGAGGGCCGCCTGCGAAAGGCGTCTCGCGTTCGCTTCCGGGAACAGCTTGCGGACCCACGGATAATACTTGGCGCGGGTACGAAAGCGGTAGCCGCCGGCCTGTTCGACAATCTCGAACGGGGCGTTGATCTTGTTCAGGGAATCGTTCGCCAGAATAAGCGCATCCGCGACGGTACGCGCATCCAGGAAATCGCCGAGAATCTCGCGCAATTTTTTCAGGGTCACGATATCGGGCGATGCAAAGACTAGCGCCTGGATAATTCTCGCCAGGTCTTCACGGCTCTCCACTTTCGGGAGTTCCGCAGATTCCTCGGCCAAATCGTCTAAGTTCTGGTTTTCTTCCATGATTCCCTTTCAAGTTGCAAAATTAAAACACAACCAGGTCGTTCTTGTGGATGAGTTCGTCCGGGACATCCTTGCCCAGGACCTCATGGACCTGGGCTGTCTTCTTGTGCAACACGAGCTTGAGCGTCTCGCTGTCGAAGCCCGCGACACCGCGCGCGACCGCATCGCCAGAGGGGCTCAGGACCTCGATGAGGTCGCCCTTGTCGAAATGCTTCTTCACGGCGCACACGCCTACGGGCAACAAGCTAGAATGCTTTTCGCGGAGCGCCTTCACGCCGCCCTCGTCCACCACCACGGCCCCGCGCGGAGTCGTGACGAAACTGAGCCAGCGCTGGCGGCTGTTGAGCTTTTTCTTGGAGCCCACAAAAAGCGTACCCTCGGCATTTTCGAAAATCACCTGGTGCGGCAACACCTTCATGCCGCTCGCGAGGAAGGCGTTGCAGCCGCTCTTCGTCACGTTGCGGATGGCTTCGAGCTTGCTGCGCATGCCACCGGTACTCACCGCGGAACCCGTCTCGCCGGGCTTGCCGGCAAGGGCGAGCACTGCAGGCGTAATCTCGGGCACAAAGCGCAACAGGCGGGCGTTGGGGTTCTTCTTCGGGTTGTCGTCGAAGAGGCCGTCCTCGTCCGTGAAAATCAACAGCAGGTCCGCATCGAGGAACAGCGCCACGTCGCTCGAAAGCTTGTCGTTGTCGCCCACCTTGATTTCGGCGACCGCGAGGGAGTCGTTCTCGTTGATGATGGGCACAATCTTGCGCGCCAGCATCGCCTTGATGGTGTTCTGCAAGTTCTTGTAGCGGGTGCGGTCGCGGAAGTCGTCGGCAGACAAAAGGATCTGGCCCACCGAGAGCTGCATCCAGCGGAACATTTCGCGGTAGGCGTACATGAGGTCGATCTGGCCCACGGCGGCACAGGCCTGCTTTTCGGCAAGCACCGTCGGCTTTTCCTTGTAGCCCAGCTGGCTCATGCCGGTACCTACGGCACCGCTCGTCACAACAACCACTTCCTTGCCCGCTTCCATGAGGCGGGCGACGGAATCTGCAAGTTTCTGGATATAACGGGTACGGACACCGCCCTTTTCGGAATCTACCAAGATACGCGAACCGATCTTGATTACGATGCGGCGGGATTCGTCCAAAATATTCTTTCGTAATTCACTCATACAGCTAAAAAATAGAATGTATCAGCGCGACGAAAAAAGTCACCGGGAAAAAACTAGCGGAAAATCGCAGTCTTGCCGTTTTCGAACCGGACGACACGTGTCGAACCAGTCGCCTTCAGCGACCCCTGCCAGATGCCGCTACGGATAAAGACTCCGTTCACGTCGAACTCGCTGTAGCGCAGGCCCAGCAAGGAACCGCCCACCGGAGCCCCGCGCGAAATGAAGAGCGGCTTGTCTGTGGAATCGGGAGTCGTCACGCCGACCGAATCATTCGGCTGCGCAACAACAGAATCCGTCGGTTGCTCACCTACCGGAGTTTTTGCCGACGTGTCTGCCAGAACCTTTTTCTGCGGAAGACGCGCCATATCCTCTTCGGAAATTCCGCCACCTGCGCCACCTCCAGCCGGTGAACACATGCAAGGTGAACGATCTTGTTCACACCGAGTCGCATGGTGCATACGACAACCTTCAACGAAATTTTCATCCACAACCCTATCTATCAGATTTTGGGCGCTATCCTTTGTCATGTTGAGAATTCCCCATTCCTGCCACTTCATAAACTCGTAACGCAAGACCTCTTTTATAGTATGCCTGAACACAAACGACACCGCTAGAGAATCATTAGGAATCCAACCATAAACTCGAATTTCCGCAATACGAGGATTAGAAAATACAGCATAATCCGTATCTAGTGTCGAATAATAAACAAGTCCATTCTCTAAGGAGCAGTTAACATAAGAAGTATCAACATTGCAAGTTTTTGTCGTGTCAATGCTCAAATAGCCATTTTCAAACTGCAAACTAGCCCACCGAGTACCAAAAACGGACCACGCCGAAGCAACGAGAAGCAGAACGCACATTGATATCAGTTTCATGTTTTCTCCTTTTTAGCAACAAGAACTAGCGGAAAATCGCAGTCTTGCCGTTTTCGAACCGGACGACACGTGTCGAACCAGTCGCCTTCAGCGACCCCTGCCAGATGCCGCTACGGATAAAGACTCCGTTCACGTCGAACTCGCTGTAGCGCAGGCCCAGCAAGGAACCGCCCACCGGAGCCCCGCGCGAAATGAAGAGCGGCTTGTCTGTGGAATCGGGAGTCGTCACGCCGACCGAATCATTCGGCTGCGCAACAACAGAATCCGTCGGTTGCTCACCTACCGGAGTTTTTGCCGACGTGTCTGCCGGAGCGGGTTCCGCCGATTCTGCCAGAATCTTTTTTTGTGGGAGGCGGGCAGCGTCCTCATCGGAAAGTCCGCTACTCAAACCGCCTCCATACGGTCCCCAATTAGGACACTGCGAAGGATCTGTATCACATACTTTTTTATGGAAAATATGACAATTATTCATTTGCAGCGTATCCGGCAGAACGCGATCTAATAAGCGCTGAGCACTGTCCTTCGTCATAACGATAATTCCCCATTCAACCCATTTTATGAACTCATAACGCAATACTTCCGTCAAGGAACGTGTATTCGGAGCCGATTGCAAAGCATAGACAGAAGCTTGTGCAATACGAGGCATAAAGAACACTGCGACAGCAGTATCCAATGTCGAGTAATATGCCAAACCATTTTCCAGCGAACAGTTGATATAGGACGTATCAACATTGCACGTTTTTGTCGTATCAATATTCAGATACCCATTCTCAAAACTAATGCCGGCATCAATAGAGAAAATATTGGACCACGCATAAACAGCGAGAAGCAGAACGCACATTGATATCAGTTTCATGTTTTCTCCTTTTTAGCAACAAGAACTAGCGGAAAATCGCAGTCTTGCCGTTTTCGAACCGGACGACACGTGTCGAACCAGTCGCCTTCAGCGACCCCTGCCAGATGCCGCTACGGATAAAGACTCCGTTCACGTCGAACTCGCTGTAGCGCAGGCCCAGCAAGGAACCGCCCACCGGAGCCCCGCGCGAAATGAAGAGCGGCTTGTCTGTGGAATCGGGAGTCGTCACGCCGACCGAATCATTCGGCTGCGCAACAACAGAATTCGTCGGTTGCTCACCTACCGGAGTTTTTGCCGACGTGTCTGCCGGGACGGGAGTCGACGATTCTGCCAGAAATTTTTTTTGAGGTAGCAGGCTGAAATCATCTTGTACCGTGCCGCCACCACCATTTACACTTGTTTTAGAACGACACGATGCCGGATCATCAAGGCATTTTTGACCATAAAATATGCGATAGAAACGAACATCCAGCGAATCAGGGACAACAAAATCTATCAGTCGTTGAGCACTATCCTTCGTTATGCCAAGAAATCCCCATTCTTGCCATTTCATGAACTCGTAACGCAAGACTTCTGTCAAACTATGCGGAAATTTAAACGACGTAAAAACGGAATCAGCCGGAACGGTACAATAAACTCGAACAGACGCTGATCGAGGGTCAGAAAAAACCATATAATTAGTATCCAATGTTGAATAATAAGCGTAAGCATCAACGTTATTATGCCAAATGGATACATAAACCGTATCAACATTAGGATTTACCGTAGTATCTATATCCAAAAAGTCTTTTTGAAATACCAATTCAGTCCACTGGTCTCCCACAGCAGACCACGCCGAAACGGCGAGAAAAAAAACACAAGCTAACACCGCTTTCATATAACCTCCCCAATCCATACCCATACACCATGAGCCCGGCAAAACAACCGGGTAAGATGTTCACGACATTAATCTATATCCGTCGCTTACAAAATGCAAGCGCCGCTAGGCTATATTTCCATTCAAAACGGCAATTTTTGTCGTTTATCTACAGACAAGCAGTCGAATTGCGTCCAAACGAATTTGCGGATTCGCGACAGTCTTCTTCCATTCCTGCACGTTCTTGCGCAGCTGCTGGAGCTGGGCGCTGTTGCCACCCTTGCCGCGCATGGTCAGCAAGTGGTTCATGCGCTGGTATTCCTGCTCGCACCGGGCCTCGACTGCTGCCGAAGCGCCTTCCGCGTATTCCTTGGCCGAAGCCATCGCTATGCGGCGAGCGGCAGAAAAGCCTTCCTTCGCAAAGAACTTGAGCGTCATGTCGACAGCGGGATTGCCCTGCGGCACGCCCACGTCCTTGAACTGGCCGCAATGCAGCGATTCCACGAGGTCGGAGTGGTTCTCGCCCTTGGCATCGATAACCACGCTCACGTACCTGGGACCGGCGATGTCGGCGACGCCCCATTCCTCGAGCACAGGCAACTCCACCAGGAAATTGTACTGCATCATGAGCCCGCGCATTCCGGAATTCTGCCAGATGTTGCAGGCCACGGCGCCATGGGAAAGTCCCGTCTCGAAGTCGATGACACCCTGCGCCAGCGGATGCTCCAGGCTCACAAAGTCAATCTCGTCGTGGATCATCGCCGTCGCACGGTCAAACGTAATCGTGAGCGAGACGTTCTCGGAACCTTGCTCCTCATCGGCGCTTGCCACGGCGACCATGCCCTGCGAGGGCATGCCGGGAACGGTTCCCGCTTCGATTTGCGGTCCCATCGTCACGACGCAGCAATTCGGAATCGCACTCGGCTCCACGTACAGGCCCCTGTCGCGGAGGGATTCCACCATCAGGTCCTGAAGCTGGGCATCGGCATCGATACGCTTGATTTCGTCCGTAATTTCCTTCGCCTTTTCCGGATTGCGGGAATTGAATTCCAGCAACTTGTCACGGCCCTTCTCGATGTTCTTGCGCATTTGCTCGCAATCTTTTTTCACCTTGGGAATGACGTTGGCAACAAAGCCCTCAAGGCAACCCTGCGGGTCGGCCAACGCCTCGATGAGGCTGTCCGTGTACTTGAGGAACAGTTCGCCTCCGCTCATGAGCGGGGCTCCAAAGGCGTTCAGGCCGTCGTTGTACCAGCGGAACATGACTTCCTGGCCGGAACCGACGACATACGGCACGTGGACCACGATGTCCTTCGTCTGCCCGATTCTATCCAGACGACCAATACGCTGTTCCACCAGGGCGGCATCCAGCGGCAGGTCGAAAAGCACCAAGTGGTGCGAGAACTGGAAGTTACGGCCTTCCGAACCGATTTCGGAAGCGATGAGCAGGTTGGCGCCATCGGGGCGGCTGAACCACGCGGCGGCCTTGTCGCGGGCCATGATGGTCATGTCCTCGTGGAACATGGAGAACGTCCCCTCGCCCAAATATTCCGTGAGCAACTGCCCAAGGGCCTGCACCACGTCGATGGACTCGCAAATCAAGAGGACCTTTTCGTCCTTGTATTCCTTCAGGAACTTCTTGAGCCACACGAAACGCTCGTCCATGGCCCAAGCATCGGCATACTGGGTGCAGAGCAACCCGTTTTCCTGGATATCCGTAGAAGCGTCCAGGTTCTTCTCGGCAGCGATATTCACCATCTCGCGATACCGGGGATCCGGTTTCAAGGGAATTTCGTCGAGGATGCGGCTCGGGAATCCGCCCACGCCCTTGCGGGTATTGCGGAACACGACCGAGCCCGTGCCCATGGCGTCGACAATGCGGCGCATCCATTCGCCGGCCGGCATGCTCTTCGAGTTTTCCTGTTCGAGCCACGGGCGGATGGGGGAATTCTTCGGGACGGATTCGTAAAGGTCGTCCCAGCTCATGTGGTGATTCGGGTCCGTCGGCAGCTTGCTCAGGTCGTTCACGAGCTTGCGGTAGGTTTCCTGCGACCTGATGAACTCGTTATAGTCCGCGAAGCGCGCAGGGTCCAGCATGCGCAGTCGGTTAAACTGGGATTCCGGATGCAGCTGCAGCGGGGTACCCGTCAAGAGCAGGATGCCCTTGGACTTGGCCAAAATGGCGTTCGCGAGCATGTACTCGCGGCTGGTAAACCCGTCCTCGCACACCAGGTGGTGCGCCTCGTCGATAATGGTCATGTCCCAGCTCGTCTTGAGCAGGTCCTCGATAAGCGCGGGCTGCTCCATCAAGAAATCTATCGAGCAGATGATGTCGTTGCTCTGCAGGAACGGGTTCGGTTTCTCGTCCTCCTTGTCCACGGAAATGAACAGTCCGCGGACGTAGCCTTCGTCGACCAGGGTAAAGAGCTGGTTGAAGCGGCGCTTCATCTCGATCATCCACTGGTGCTTCAGCGTCTCGGGAACGATAATCAGCGTGCGGGAAACGCGGTTACGGCACTTGAGGGCATGCCAAATCATGCCGGCCTCGATGGTCTTGCCCAGGCCGACCTCGTCGGAAAGCATGAGCCTCGGGAGCGAGGAGCTCGAGCAGGCCCTGTAGCACAGGTAGTACTGGTGCGGAATCATGTCCACGCGCGGGCCGATCATGCCGCGCACGATGGACGACTGCCACTCGCACGAAAGCTTCATCGCCTTTTCGCGACGGGCGAATTCCTTGCAAGAGAAGGTCTCGTTGTTGACCAGGGCCCTGAAAAAGTCCGCCGGCCTGGAAGAAACCTTGGAGTTCAGCTCGGACTCCTTCATTTCGCGGCCGCCACGGCCCACATAAATGACCAGCCCGCCCGCCTCGCGAACCGACTCCACAGCAAACGACGTGCCCTTCTCGCTCTTGGCCGTCTCTCCCGGCTGCAAGACATATCGGTCGACGGGGGCGCTATCCGTCCTGTACATGCGACACTGATTAACTGCGGGAAAATTAAACTTGACCGTCCTTCCCTGGACTTCGGTGACTATTCCTAATCCCAAATCGGGTTCCAGTTGGCTGACAAAACGCTGGCCGGGCATAAATACTATCATAGTGCCCCAATTTAGTTTTTTTTGAGGATTTCGGCATACCCAAAGGTTTCTAAATACTAAATTATAGGGCGAATATGAAATGGTTTTACATTGACGAAAGCATAACCGACGGTGACCGTAGGCAGGGCCCATTTTCCATCGAGGAAATCCAGGACCTTGTGAAGGAAGGCAAAATCACCGGTTCGACGCTAGTATGGCACAACGGAGAAAGTTGCTGGAGGCCCTGGAAAGAGCACTCCGCCGAAGTGGAACAGAACGAAGCCAGCGAAGACAAACTACTGCAAGAAACCATCAACGAGATTCTCAAGCAGCAGGTTCTGACCAAGCGCTACGCCGGATTCTTTGTCAGAAGCCTCGCCATGACGGTAGACAGTTTCATCCTCGGCATGGTCGGGCTTGCCGTTCTCGTAGTCCTGAACGCCGCCGGAGTCACCAACATCCAGGAAATATCGCAGTATTCCGAAGCCTTCGTGACCAGTCCCTCCATCGAGAGCCTTTCCAAGCTTTTCCAGTTGCCGGGAATGGACATCCTCCTGTCCATCTGCAACACCATCCAGGCAATCTACTTTATCATGCTGCACGCTCTGTTCGGAGCGACCATCGGCAAGAAGCTTTTCCGCATCCACGTGGAAACCAGGACCGGCGACAAGATATCGTGGCTCGGGGCCATCGTCCGCTACATCGCAAGCCTCATGAGCATGATGCTCTACGGCCTCGGCTACCTGACCGTACTTGTCGACCCCAAGCGCAGGGGCCTTCACGACTTTATCGCAAGCACATGCGTTGTCTATAATACACCCAAGACATTACAAATCACGGAGAAATAGCTATGGATCAGTTTGTCGTCCCCCAAGTCAAAGGGCCCGTTGACGGCGACGTTGAAATCTCCGGCGCAAAGAACGCCGTTCTCGCCGTCATGGCGGCGACCCTCCTCGCCGACGGTATTTCCGAAATCACGAACGTCCCGCACCTCAAGGACATGAAGACCATGTCCGACGTGCTGCGCGTCATCGGCTGCCGCATCAGCGGCGGAAGCCACGTCCTGAAGATCGACACCCGTGGCGCCGACCACCTCGAAGCCCCCTACGAGCTCGTGAAGACCATGCGCGCAAGTTTCTACGTGCTCGGCCCGCTCGTGGCCCGCTTCGGACGCTGCCGCGTCTCCCTCCCCGGCGGATGCGCCTGGGGCCCGCGCCCCGTCGACCTGCACCTCAAGGGCCTCGAGGCGCTCGGCGCGAAGATTACCGTGACGCACGGCTATGTCGAAGCCACTTGCGAAGGACGCCTCCCCGGCGGCAACTTCAACTTCCCGATTTCGAGCGTGGGCGCGACGGTGAACGTGCTCATGGCCGCGACCCTTGCCAAGGGCACGAGCGTCCTGCAGAACGCGGCGCTCGAACCCGAAATCGACAACCTCATCGACTACCTCACCAACATGGGCGCCAAGATCCAGGGACGCGGCACGCGCACGCTCACCGTGCAGGGCGTCGAGAGTCTCCGCCCCGGCAACGGCAACACCATCCCCGACCGTATCGAGGCGGGCACGTTCCTGTGCGCCGCCCCCATCACCCACGGCCGCGTGAAGGTCACCAAGGTCATCCCGGAACACATCGCGTCGACCCTCGACGCCTTCCGCGAGATCGGCTGCAAGGTCACCACCGGCGCCGACTGGGCCGAAGTGGACGCCCGCGGCGTGGAACTCAAGCCCATCAGCATCTCCACGCTGCCTTTCCCCGGTTTCCCCACCGACATGCAGGCGCCACTCATGGCGACCCTCCTCGCGGTCCCGGGCAACAGCCTCATCCAGGACACCGTCTACAACGACCGCTTCAAGCACGTCGCCGAGCTCGAACGCCTCGGCGCGAGCATCCAGCTGAACGGCAACACGGCGACCATCAAGGGCGGCCTCCCGCTCGAAGGCGCCGACATCATGGGTTCCGACCTCCGCGCGAGTGCCGCCCTCGTGCTCGCCGCCATGATGGCCGAAGGAGAGACGACCATCAGCCGCATCTACCACCTCGACCGCGGCTACGAGGATTTCGAGGCCAAGATGGCAAAAATCGGGGTGACGGTCAAGCGCGTCAACCCGGACGCCGTCGAGGAATAGGCTCCCCATAAAAAATCACAAACCACCCCTAATGATGTGAACCCCGAAAGTTGGACACAACTTTCGGGGTTTTCATGTACCAGAA
>CAMZDZ010000072.1 GCA_947305535.1 uncultured Fibrobacter sp. | reverse complement strand
TGAACAACCTTATTCATCCATATTTTGCCATCGGGATAATAATCAGTCTCGACACTTTCGCTATCGCCAACAAATTTCGAATAATAAAGTATACCCGTTGAATCGTACTCTTTGCTCAGTTCCCCTTTAGACGAACGGATTTCCTCGGAAACCAAAATGCTGTCCGAAGTATATCTCGCCCAATAAGAAGAATCTCCTTCAAGCGAGCGCTTACTCACAGAAAAACGACCATCCTGGCCGACTTGATAATTAACCCGCCAATTTTGCGCCACCGTATCGGCATTAAGCAGGCGACCATTTTCGCCATAAGTTCTCTCGCCCAGCGAATCTTTGAGGAACATCAAATTCCCTTTTTCGTCAAAGATTCTTATGCCAGCCGAGTCATTGATTGACTTTAAATTGCCATTTTCGAAGAATTCCTTTTGAGAAGCAGGCTGTACAGACATAAATTCATAAAACAGCTCTGACTTGATATTTCCATTCGGATAATATTCAACAACACGCCCCCAAGGCAGCATACCATAAAAGGCATCCCGCATTTGCAAGAGTTTCCCGCTAGAATCCCTGCACGTCTCGACGCCACCATGTTCCTTCATAATATGGATTTTTCTGCACACAGAACCATTTGAATATTTACTCGTGCGGATTTTCACGTCATTCTCGTCTACGGTCCATTTTTCCTTCGCATTTCCAGAGCAACCGACATACAACATTGCCAAGGCCATCAAAAGCAGCAAAAACAAGAGGTTAGAGTTCTTCATTTTTCGCCCCCTGCAATTGTTCTTCCTGACAGTCGACCAATTTACCCTTATCTACCCTGCAACTCTTTCGTTTGATTGTCCGCACACGAGGATTTTCACCGCAAGATTCTTCCTCCTTATAGCGAATGAATTTACCATCATTATCGCAATAAAAATATTTTCCAACATCACAATCATTTTTTTCAACAAATACAACCGAATCCTTTAAAATTCCATTCTCAGTATAATTCATGTTAATTCGATGGCGATCATTGCCTTGATAGAACGTATAACTAGAATCTCGCAAAAAGCCGTTCATGTAATAGCTAGCCGAATAACCATCACCATATCTTCCATCTTCCTTAATGAAATGTTTTTCTTCAAAAGCACGAACATACTTTCCTTTTTCGTCACAGCGGAAATATTGGCGAAAAATAAAATCCTTTTTGCTTTTGTTTATGGTCGAGTCCCTTAAAGAGCCATCCCGATTATAAGACTTACAAGCACTTTCTTCGTCATGTGAACCGTTCCATACAATAGCGCACTCGGACATCAATTTTTCTTTGAGATATCTTTTTTCATAAATAGTGTCACCCTTTAAAGTTTGCAATAAGGACAAAGACCGGCCCTTCCCATACTTCTTACAAACATCACGATATTCACCTCCCCGACGCAGAAGAAAGCAGGAATCCCTCACGGAACCATCTTCGAAATATCTCGTATAGGCAAGCTTCCCTACCGCCCCATAAACATCCGATGATTCCAATTTTCCGTCATCATAAAAAGTTTGTTTCAACAAGGATCCTTCTTTCTCAACATAACGCATGCGAGGGATGCCATCATGACTGAAATAATTACACACATTACCGCCAAAAGATTTCTTATAGCTGGAATCAACATTAAAACAAGAATCCCTAACCAGCCCGTTTTTGTAATAGGAGACTTGCGAAAATTGCTTATACGAACGGCCATCTTCGTAGACGACATATTTGTACAATGTTCCCGATGGATAATACTCTTTCTTTTCTACAAGCCCTTTTTCACCGAAGAATTCATGTTCCTTTAGCTCACCCGATAAATAATATTTTTTCTTTTCAACCAGTTTTGCGTTCCGGTAAACAGGTTCCTCACTGAGATTTCCATTCTCATAAAATTTCTTGCAAACTCGGACTATTCCCCGTCCAGATTTTCCATCCCAGTCGAGCGGTTTATCCATAAAGCAAGAGTCCTGAATCTTTCCATTCGCATAGTATGAAATATTCTCCGACCAATTACAGCGTCCCACACAACCCTTAATACGAACGCCATTATATCTCGTAAGTTCTTTCGGGGTTCCGGTCTCATAATATTCGCGTTCTTCGACTAAAGTATCGCCACGATAGACAAAATCCCGTTTAACTTTTCCATTTTCGTAATAATCCGTATAATGTCCATCGTCATCAGTCACCGTCTTCGGCTTGCCCGACTTATAAAATGTCTGGCAATCCTCGCGCCGCTCGGGGTTCCTCACAATCTTGCACGCAGACGCAATCGATCCATTGTTGTGATAATCATCGCGATGGTAGCACACGCCATCCTTGTACTTGAGTATAGATTTCGGTTTTCCGTTGGAATAGTAAATCTTCTCTTCGCCGATTTTCTTGCCATCTTTCTCGGTGAATTCCATCGCGAGAGTCCCATTTTCAAAGTACTGGCGGTAGTTCCCGGCAGAATCGACCTCGGTATGCAACTTGCCCGACGGATAAAAGTGCCTTATGCTCGTACGCACGCCGTTCTTGTATACGACTTCGATTTCCAGCGTACTGTCCGGATAATAGTTCCTGGCGGCTCCATTCCGCTCAGGCACCGCCTTGTCCTGCCCCGCACAACCGACCAGAGCCAGGAAAAGCAGCAGAATGAACACATTTCTGAGAATAAAAAACACCTAAAATTCCAACCTTTTCTTCTAAACTATAAAAATTTTTCTTTTTTTATATAGATTTAAAAAGAAAACAGAGAAAAAAGGGAGGGACACCATGCATAAAATCGCCTATTTCGCAACCGTGACGGTTTCGGCGCTGAGCCTTTTCGCATGCTCGCAAACCATAGAAGCACCTTCCCAAAGCGAGGAAGACACAACCGCCTACTCGTCATCCTCCAAGAACAAGAACCAGGACGATTCTTCAAAGGACAGCGAGACCAAGAAATCCTCGAGTTCAAAATCTTCCGGCTGGGTTGATGACGATGACTTCGATGATGACGGCGGCTTTGTCATCGACACGGCCCAAATCACGCGATCCGCGATCGAGTTCACCGGAGAAAAGAAGGATTGCGATTTTTCCGCAGATGATTCCGTATGGACCATCGAGCAAGCAGATTCAACTTCCTCGTCCATTTCGTACATTACCTTCAACGAAAAGGCGATGGAAATCAAGATGGATATCGAAGCCAAAAACGATCCGGACAAGAACTGTGAGGAATCGCTAGGAATCTGGGCATTCACGTTAATTCTTGTCGACGGCAAAGACATTGACGGCAGCTGTACCGACGACGGCTTTGTCGCAACGGGCACCCTGGTAGACACCACCCGTACAATCCACGACAAGAAGGAAGTCTACAAGGAAATCTGCAAGTAAGCGGGCCTACAGCGTCGCGCGAGCCGCGATGGTGTAGATCGCAGTCACGTCCTTCGCCTTGAGCGGCACGAATCCCCAGCCGTCGCCCGGGTTGAGCTTCCTGACGAGCGTCGGGATATCCTCTTCTTTAGCGCCGAGCTCGGCGAAGTTGATGGGCATGCCGATGGAATGCAAGAAACGGCGGAAAGCCCTGATCCCCTCAAGCGCGGTGGCCTTCGGGTTCTCGAAGTTCATCTGGCAGCCGAAAACACGCGTGGCCATCTGCGCAAAGCGCATCACGTTGTGGTCCACCACGTACTCCATCCACGCCGGCATGATGACCGCGAGGCCCGCGTCATGGGCGCAGTCATAGAGCCCGGAGAGCTCGTGCTCGATGGCGTGACTGTTCCAGTCCTGACTGCGCCCGCAGCCCACAATGTCATTGTGGGCTACCGTCCCCGCCCACATGATGTTCGCGCGAACCTGGTAGTTGGCGGGGTCGGCGATGGCGCGCGGCCCTTCCTTGAGCATCGCCAGGAGCAGGCCTTCGCAAAGGCGGTCCGTCGTCTCGACCTCTTCGGTGTTCGTGAAGTAGCGCTCGAAGATGTGCGCCATGATGTCGGTGATGCCGCAGGCCGTCTGGTAGGCGGGCAACGTGCAAAGCAGCGCCGGGTTCTGCACGGCGAATTTCGGGCGGATTACGTCGGAACCGATATCGCGCTTGAGCATGCCGTCTTCCTTGGTGACCACGGAGGCTCCACTGCCCTCGGAACCCGCGGCGGCAATCGTCTGCACCACGCCGATCGGAAGCGCCTTGGTGACCGGGAGCTTATGCGCATAGAAATCCCAGAAATCGCCTTCGTAGAGGGAGCCTACGGCAATGCCCTTGGAGCTGTCGATGGTGGAACCGCCGCCGACCGCGAGGATAAAGTCCACGCCGTTCTTGCGCACCAAATCGATGCCCTTGTAGATCAGCGTGTCACGCGGGTTTGGCTTCACGCCGCCGAGTTCCACATGGGCAATCCCGGCCGCATCGAGGGAAGCCTTCACGCGGTCGATCAGCCCCGAACGCACGGCGGAACCGCCGCCGTAGTGGATGAGCACCTTGGTGCCACCGTATTTTTTCACGAGTTCACCGCATTCGTTTTCGCGGTCTTTTCCGAATACAAATTCCGTGGGGCTGTAGAAATTGAAGTTTTCCATGCATTTCCTCTATGTTTTTTTAGAATAAAATACAAGAAATCCCGCCAAAAAACGAGTTTTTCCGTTCATTTCTGTTCACTGGAGGAAACAGGCGCCAATCTTTTACAGACAAAACCCTACTGCGCGGGAAATTCCTCGAAGGCCTTGGTGTTCGCCTGCAGGTCATTTCCCTTCCAGTCGAACAGCGCGGGGCCCCAGGCGCCGCCAAGCGTCGGTTCCCAGAAGAACGTACCGATCCAGCGGTCCATCCCCTTCACCATCTCGTTCGTGCGCTTGCGCGAGCCATCGAACTTGTAGTGGTTATCGGAATCACCGCCGTTGTACTCCGCGACAATAAATTCGAGGTTCGGATAATCCGATGTGACGGACTGGAATAGCGATTTCCAGTTGTCGGGAGCGCCGTCGCCGTATGCCGTGTATGCGGAAAAGCCCATCACGTCGGCAGGGATTTTCTGGTTCTTGAAGATTTCCGTCATCCACCACGTCACCGTATTGGCCTGGCGGATCCGTTCGATGTGCAGCACCGTCTTGGTCGAGGGAGAGACCTCCTTGACCGCCTTGATGCCCGCCTTGAAATACTTGGCCGCGTTCGCCTTGCCGCTCGCCGTGCCCATGTCGCCGTTGATGGCGGTGGACGCCTTGTCCACCCCGTTGCCCCAGCAGTCCGTGCTGCTGTTCGGCACGTGGATCAGGATCCCCGGTGTCGTCTCGTTGCCGATCTGCACCATCTCGGGCGTCGCGCCCACCTGCTTGAGGGCCTTCATGAGGTCGAGGGTATAGGCGTAGACGGAATCCGCGAGCGCGTCGGAACTGCCGACCTTGCGCCAGCGTTCAGGGATAATCTGCTTGCCCGGATCGGCCCAGTTGTCGCTGTAGTGGATGTCGAGCAGGAACGCCATGCCGGCGGCCTTGATCTTTTGCGCGTAGGCGACGATGTGGTCCTTGTCGGCGTAGGCTTCGGCCTCGTGCCCGCAACCCGACGCGGCATAGCCGTACTTCGCCTTGGGATCCACGAAGGTCTTCAGGCGGATGGCGTTGAATCCGTGCTTCTTGAGCAGCGTAAAGACATCCATCTCGGTCCCGTCCACGTCGATGAACTTGGTCCTGTTGCGCTCGTATTCCTGCACGGTCGAGATGTCGGCGCCCGTGTAGAAGTCGAAATTGAAGAACTGCTCGGAAGCCGTGGACGACGGCTGCGAACCCGAGGACTGCGGAGATTCTGCAGAAGAAGAGAGCGCCGGGTTGGAATCCGACGAATGACGGGGACCAAAACGCGAA
This sequence comes from uncultured Fibrobacter sp., assembly GCA_947305535.1. Classification (GTDB taxonomy): domain Bacteria; phylum Fibrobacterota; class Fibrobacteria; order Fibrobacterales; family Fibrobacteraceae; genus Fibrobacter. The sequence continues at coordinate 6,219 of CAMZDZ010000072.1, read as the reverse complement.
CTTGAACTCGGATACGGGTCCCATAAAATCAAAGAAGACGAAAACGGAGGGAGAACGAGCGAAGAAGACGAAGAACTCGTCGGCTGCGCGCCCGCAGAAGATGCGGATTCACCGGAAACCGACGAGCCCGCCGAATCCTGCTGCGAGGCTGAATTCCCCTGGGAAGGCGAAGAACCATCTGCCGTCGAGGACGAGGACGGAACAACAAGTTCGTCCCCCACCGTTTCGCTTCCGGGACCTGTCGAGGAATCGTTGCCGGAAGCGGAGTCGCCGGAGCAACCCACCAAAGCGATCAGCGTGCATGCAAAAAAAGTCGAGTTTAAAAAGCTCCTAATACCCATACCCTTAATATATATCCAAAATCCGCTTAAGTGACGGCCCTTTCCATGGATTTCGAACGTTTGTCGGCAACAAGCTGCTTGTCGGCCCTGGAAATGTAATTGGGGATGGAATCGCTAGTCTTGTTCCACAAGGTATAGCCGATACTCAACCTCAGGGGGAATTTCAGGTGTTCGCTGTTCTTGGCCAGCACCATGAGGATGTTCCTGCGCAGGTAGAGCGCGTCCGAGTAATCCTTCATTTCGGCGACAACGACAAATTCGTCGGAACCGTAACGCGCAATAAAGTGCCCGAGATGCCCGCAAACGTTCTTCAACGCGCCCGCAACGATCTGCAACACGATGTCGCCCTGCAAGCGTCCGAAATTCTCGTTGATGTCCTTGAACTTGTCGATATCGATCATGAACAGGAACAACTGTCGGTCCTTGCGAATATGCAGGACCCTCGTATCGAGGAAGCGGTTCAGGTGGTTCCGGTTATTGAGCCCCGTCAGCGGGTCGATCGATATCAGCTGGGACTGGATGTTCACGTAAATGATAAGCACCGAGATCGTGAGGCCGATAGAAATCGAGGGCGTACCGGCGAGGAAATACAGCTGCAAGACGATCATGATGAGAGGGAAAATCCCGATAGTCGAAAAAGCCATGTTCATGCTGCGGTCGGGATAGTACTTCTTCATGAAGAACTTGGTAAAGGCGATGCTGCACGGGACAAAGAGATAGATCCCGCACACGGCCATCTGGGCGAGAAAATAAGGGCCTCTGCAGTACTGGCCGTTCTCGTCGAGGCCGAACAGCCAGCCCGTCCAGAAAGAGCAGAGGTTCATGCCCAGGGTGACAACCAGCGGAAGAGAAGAAACGAGCCTCATCAGCCGATTCCCCCATAACCGCTTGCACAACACGCTCATCGCGAAACGGAACCAGGAATATGCAAGGAGCAGGCCCGTGACAAAGTACGCGGAATTCAGGAAAAGATTCAGGATGGGATAGCTGGACTCGTAGAAAATGAAGCAGAAGCAGTCAATCAGGTTCAGGACCGCCGCATGCCCGACAATACTGGCCAACATCACTGCATTGGGGTTGTAGTCCACCCCCGATTTAATCTTTACCAGCAAAATTACGCAAATGATTAAACAAAAGACGAGTAATTCTACAAATAAAGGTTCAATCATATAATACCCACATTATTCCAACCATTGAAAAAAAAATAATATAAAAACGAAGGAATCGGGCTACAGAGCCCAAAAAAACACCGACCCGTATTCAATATCGAGTTCAAAAACAACCAAAAAATTATTTTTACTGCATGATCGACCAGAAAGAAATTGATTTCTCCCGCTATTTCGAGCTCAAAAAGCAACTAGAAGAAGCGAGCCGCCTTTACTACAAGGACGGCATCTCCCCCATGAGTGACCAGGATTTCGACTTCGGGCTCAAGGAGATGGAGAAACTCGAGAAAACGTACCCCGAACTGGCGAGCAAGGCCAGCCTCACCAAAAAGGTGGGCAGCGACCTGACAAACGATTTTGCAAAAGTCACGCACGCCGTGCCGATGCTCAGCATCGCGAACGTGTACAGCGCCGAGGAGATGGCGGAATTCGTGAAAGCCGCCGAAGACGCGGCCCCGGAATCGGGCCTCGGACCTCGAGCCTCGAGCCTCGGGCCCCATATCTGGATTTGCGAGCGCAAAATCGACGGCGTTTCGCTTTCCGTCATCTACGAGAACGGGCGCCTGAAGCAGGCCGTCACGCGTGGTGACGGGACCCAGGGCGACGACGTGACCTTGAACGCGCTCACGATTGCGGACATTCCCGAAACGTTGGATGCAAAAAAACTGAAAATCGACCCGGGCGAAATCCCGCAAGGCATTTTCGAAGTCCGCGGCGAGGTGTACATGGAACGCGAGGCGTTCGAACGCCTGAACGAGCAGTTTATACTGGAAGGCAAGAAGATTTTCCAGAACCCGCGCAACACCGTCTCGGGTTCGCTCAAGCTCAAGAGCGTGGCCGAATGCAAGACTCGCCCGATGCGCTTCTTCGCCTACCACATCCCGCAGAGCGGCAACAAGACACACGAAGAGAACCTGCTGCAGCTGAAGAAGCTCGGATTCCACACGAACGACTACTGGAAGGCCGACACGGTCGACGAAATCATGAAGATTTCCGAAGACATCGGCGCGAGCCGCGACAGCCTCCCCTTCGAAATCGACGGCATGGTCGTGAAACTCAACGATCTCGCCATGCAGCGCGAGCTCGGCGCAACGAGCAAGAGCCCGCGCTGGGCCATCGCCTACAAGTTCAAGGCCGAGCGCGCCTACACGCCGCTCCTCTCCGTGGAATTCCAGGTCGGCCGCACCGGTGCGGTCACGCCGGTGGCGAACCTTGCACCCGTGCGCCTCGCGGGAACCACCGTCAAGCGCGCCACCCTCCACAACTTCGACGAAGTCGCCCGACTTGACCTCCACTTCGGCGACACCGTCGGCGTCGAGAAGGGCGGCGAAATCATCCCGAAGATCACCGACGTCAAGAAGGAACTTCGCCCGGCCGGCGCACTGCCCGTGACCGCCCCGGCGAACTGCCCCGAATGCGGCGAGCCCTTGACGCATGTCGACGGCGAAGTCATCTTGCGCTGCGAAAACCTGCACTGCAAGGCGCAGGTGCAATGCCTGTTCGAACATTTCGTGAGCCGCGAGGCCATGAACATCGAGAACCTCGGCCCCGCCCTCATCGCAAGCCTCATCGCGACGGGCAAGATCAAGCGCATCCCCGACCTTTACCGCCTCACCATCGAGGACCTGGAATCGCAAGAACGCATGGCCAAGAAGAGCGCGAAAAACGTCTTCGACGCCATCGCCGCCTCCAAGGAACGTAGCCTCGAGAACCTGCTGCACGGCCTCGGCATCCGTTTCGTGGGCCGCACCAGCGCCCGTAACCTCGCCAAGCACTTCCGCACGCTCGAGGCCATCCGCACCGCGACCGTCGAGGACCTGCAGAACGTGAACGACGTGGGCGAACGCATCGGGAAATCCGTCTACGAGTTTTTCCACACACCGCTCTACACGAACGAAATCGACGAACTCGTGGCCCTCGGCCTCCCCACCGAATTCAAGGGCGTCGTGAAGACGCTGTTCCAGGGCCAGACCGCCGTCATCACTGGCACGCTCCCGAACATGGACCGCGACCAGGCCCGCAAGCTCATCGAGGAGAACGGCGGGAAGGTGTCGGGCTCCGTGAGCAAGAAGACGAGCTGGATCCTCGCAGGCGAAGCGGCCGGAAGCAAGCTCACCAAGGCGAACGAGCTCGGCATCCCCGTACACGACGAGGCATGGCTCCTGGAACAAATCAACAATACAGAAAGGCCCGCCGCAAGCGGCGAGCCTGAGCAAACCAGCCTGTTCTAGGCTATTCCGTCACCGGGTCCGTTGCAGGAGCAGGATCCGGGTCGGTGGCCGGAGCCGGATCAGTGGCAGGTGCCGGATCGGTAGCCGGTGCCGGATCAGTGGCAGGTGCCGGATCAGCCAAAGGCGCAACCACAAAGTCATCCTCAGTCATCCCGTAGAAGCGGATGTCGTCCAGCCAGATTTCGAGTTCCTCGTCGACGACCTGACCGTAAGAGGAGCCGTTGCTGAACTGCAGGTTGCGGACATCGTCGTTGTGCTCGAGCCATTCGGCACCGAGGCTTTCCAGTTCGGACCACGGACTGGGCGTCCACTGGTCAAACCAGATTGTGTACTGTTTCCACTCCGAGGTCAACGTGATTTCCGTGCTGAACGTACCCCAGTTCTGCTTGCAGCAGGTATCGGCGTAATCCGTCACCCAGGAAACCTTGAATTCGCCCGTACCCTTGGCCCAGAAGGTCAAAGCCTTGAGGTTAGCGAAGTTCGCGCGCTTGTTGCTGGCAAAGAACCCGGTCCCGAAGCCGGCCCACGGGTAGGAATCGCCCAAGAGGTGCAGCTTGAAGTAGAGTCCGCGACCCTCGTGGCCGTCATTCGTAATCAGCTTTTCGAAGTTCGTCGCGGTGTAGTTCTTTGTCGTGTCGGCCACCATGACCGAAGTGACGAGCGTATCACCGCCGTCCATGGTGACGGTGCTCGTGAGGTCGCAATAGGCGTACCAGCGGCCGGCGGCGCTGTCCACCGGATTGCCTTCGGCCGCGGTCAGCTTCGCCGAAAGGGCCGTGACGTTGATATTCGCGCCTTCGTTCTGGTCGAAATCGTCAAGGAGCACGTAGTTCAGCGTATCCAGGCTCGGGTATTCCGTATCCTGGAACGTCATCGTGGGATGGAGCAGGGCACGCATCAGGGGTGCATTCCATTTTCCGGAAACTTCGTCATACACGCCGAAACCGCTGCAGAACTCCCAGTAGGCCCAGCCGAATCCCATCTTCTTCGAGATGTCCACCATGAAAGAGGTCCACGTCTCGCGGGACACGCTGTCAGCAGCCTCGTAAGCACCGAATTCACCCAAGTAAACCGGCAAGCCCTTCGCATCGGCCCATTCCTTGAGAGCAGAGAACACTTTCTTGACGGCACGCATTTCACCGAACGAGGCCTTCCATTCCTTGCCAGTGGGATACTTCGGGGTCACGAATTCCGCGCCCTGGTGTGTGAAGGAGAACGGTTCGTAGTAGTGGAAGGTGACAATCAGGTTGCTGGCATCCTTCGGCAGGCGAAGCTGCGATGCCGCGGCGGCGTTGTTGTAGTTGTGCGTACCCACCATCACCACGCGCTGCGGGTCGACGGACCTGACGATGTTCACGATGGAATCCACGAGGTCGTTCCACTTGGGCGACGTCAGCTTGCCGCGGGGCTCGTTGAGCGTTTCCACAATCAAGGAATCATGGGAATACTTCACGACTTCCGTCATCATCTGGCGGTAGACATCCAGCAAGCAGGGTATTTCCGCATCGGGATTCTGGTCATAGATGGCGTTCCAGTGATGCGCGTTCAGGACGACGACCATCTTGTTCTTGATGGCCAGGTCGACAGCCCAGAACACCTGCTTCATCCAGGGTTCGTCCACGACGCACTTGCCGGCATTTTCCTCGACGTGCTCTTCCCAACTCACGGGAATGCGCATGTTCCTGAAGCCGGAATCGCCCAGGGCCTTGAAATCGTCGGGGACGATGGTTTCGCCCCAGCTGCTGCTGAACTGGGTTTCGTCGAACTTGTTAAAACCATTATTTTCCGCCTCGAAAACGTTGCCCAGGTTGATACCGGGACCCATGTTCGCGACCAGACGCTTGGCAAGCCCCGGGTCAACGTTGACATTCACAGGAGCTCCGCTGGAACTGGACCCGTCTTCGGGGACAAGCACATCCGAAGAGGACTCGGCAACCGGGGCGTTAGGATCCACCGGTTCAGGCCTCGTGGACGAATCGTCCGAACAAGCCAGCATGACCATAACAGCTCCGGAAAGGAGCGACATTCCCATTTTATTCAGATAATTCATATTACCTCACCTTTTAATTCCAACATATAGTATAGAAACATAAATGGCTAAAAGCGCCATTTTTTGGACATTTTTTGGTTACATCGGGAAACAACGCCCCATAAAGAACAAAAAATCCGCCACAGCCATGCACTGTAGCGGAATTTTAAAGTTTATGAACTGAAAGTAGGCAAAAAGTCGGAATTATTCCCCGACTTATTCGCCCGTCCTGTAGTTCGGAGCTTCCTTCGTGATCGTCACGTCGTGCGGGTGCGATTCGCGGAGGCCTGCGCCCGTGATGCGGACGAACGTCGCCTTCTTGTAGAGTTCTTCGAGGTTAGCAGCACCGGCATAACCCATGGCAGAGTGGATACCGCCGATGAGCTGGTAAACGGTATCGCGGAGCGGTCCCTTGTACGGAACACGGCCTTCGATGCCTTCCGGAACGAACT
>CAMZDZ010000071.1 GCA_947305535.1 uncultured Fibrobacter sp. | reverse complement strand
TTATTTCAAGTCGGCGACGCAGCGCACGTAGAGGCCTTTCATCACGCTCTCGTCGGTACGGTTGATGCTGTGCGCCTGGCGACGGAATTCCCAGCCGCGGCCGGTGTCCTTCTCCACCGAGGTACTTGACCAGTAGTGCCCCGTGTAAGTCTCGTCGCAGTATTCGTCCCAGTCGCGGCACCCGCCGCGTCCCAGGTTGTCCCAGTCGAGCTTGGACTGGTCCTTCTGATAGTCTCTCCACTCGCCGTCGTTCGGGAGGTGCCAGCCCGTCGGGCAGGCTTTCAGCGCCTCGTTGTAGGTGTAGAAGCGACCGTGACGCTTGCAGAAGACGGAATCCTCCAGGAAGCACTGCTTCGCGCTTGTGAGGTTGTACCTGAGATTCTGCTTCATCCACACCTTGGTGCTGTCGCGGAGTTCCACGCGGTACTTCTTCCCGTCGCGGGGGTCCGTGAACACCATCTTGTCACGAGAGATGTTCATCTCTTCGAGAGGGTCGTAGTCGCCGACGCAGCGCACGGAAAAAGCCATGCTGTCGGTGACGGCGATCTCGCTGTACATTCCGCGGTTGAGGTCGAGCATAATCGCTTTCTTCGATTCGCCGGCCACGGCAAAGTAGCCCACTTCCGGGCCGACCAGCTTGCTATCGCCGGCACCGATTTCGTAGAATCCCGACGGTGCGCCGACGAACGTCCGCATGTTCTGCTTCTTGCGCGCGCCGATAAACTGATCCTTGATGAGCACTTCCCAGTCCTGCCACGACGGAACGCGCGTATTTTCGGGACAAGCCTTGTCCCATGCCTTCGGAGCGTAGAACGCCCTGTTCCTTACGACGAGCGAAGCCCCTTCCTTGTATGAAAGATTTCCTGTAAACCAGTTGAGCGGTCCGGTACGGACAACTCTATAAACACGACTGTCCCGCGAATCGCTGTAATCGTTCGCGGCAAACGATACTCCCGCCACCATTGACAAGGCCACAACCAAACGGCCTAAATACCCTAACATTTTTCACCTCTACAAAACAGGTACAAACTACGGTCTCTCTAAAAAGCACTTTTAGGGGAGACCCTATCCTGAATATACCGGATTTGCAGAGGAAAACACGTAAAAAAAAATTTAGAGTAAATAATCTCACACCCGCGAGATGCGCCTAGAACGAAAAAACGGCACCAAAGTTCCCGGGTCCTACCCAAAGCGAGACATTCTTCGCGGATTCCTTATGGGTTTCAAGGACCAGGAGGCTCACCCCCGTGCCCACCAGGGCACCTACGGCCACGTCCGACGGGTAGTGCTTGCCGGCGGCAATCCGGAGCGCCCCGACAAACCCGGCAAGCGAAAGCGACCCCGCCCACACCACGCCCCTGTACGGGGACGACGGGTACATTTCCGAGAAATACGACGCCGTGAACACGGCCGCCGTGAATGCGGCAGAACTGTGGCCGCTGAAAAAGCTGCCGTAGGCCTCGCCCTTGGCGTTTTCCGCAGCCTCCCTGCCCTCCCCGTCTTCGGCATATATATAGGGGCGCGGCCAAATCTTCAGGGAACGCGTAGCAAGGTTGAGCCCGCTCTGGATGGCGAGAGCCTGCGCATACATGAGCGTGTGTCCCAGGAAAACGGAGGCCGTCCCGCCGCTGTACCAGGAATATCCGGCAAGCACAAGAGGCGCTGCGGCAACGGGTGCCGCCCAGTCGCTCCACTTGTCCGGCCACTCCTCATAACGTCCGGCAAAAGGCCTGTCCCAGGGCAGCAGTTCCGACCGGGGCTTCACGTCGCTGTCGGCTTCCATGTCGGCGTAACGCACGCTGCCGAAAACGGAAACCGCCGTAGCGCCGACGGTCAGCGGGATGTCGTAAAGCGACAGCGCATACTCCGCCAACACGGGAGAAAGGCATCCCGAGCAAAGAAACCACAAAAAAAACACCGCTTTCGGCAAAAAGGCCTTCATTGGCCTACAAACTAAAAAATTATATTCAACTTGTAGATAATCAGGAGCTTCCGTGTCCAAACAAGAAAACGCCAAAGAACCGATTTGCCCCGACATGGGCTTGTTCTCGGCCATTTCCGACGAAATGCGCCTCAAAATCCTGCTGCTTCTCGACCAGGCCGAGTTCACGGTCAACGAGATCAAGGACATCCTGGACATCCACCAGAGCAACGCGAGCCGCCACCTGGCCAAGCTTTCGGCATGCAACCTGCTGAAGGACCGCCGCGACGGCATCAAGGCCTACTACGGCCTAAGCGACGATCTCTACCTGAGCCGCCGGATGCTCTCCGTCATCCGCGACGCCTACGAAGCCCTGCCCGACAAGGACATCGTCAAGTGCCGCGCCGCCCAGATACTGGAAGACCGAAACGACAAGACCAAGGGACAGATCCACAAGCTCGACCAGGCGGGCGGAAGCCTCAAGGCGCAGATCAGCCTGTTCGCCAAGCTCATGTACCCCTTCGAGAACGTCGTGGACATCGGCTGCGGCGAAGGCGGCGACCTCACGCTCATGATGTCCGGCCGCTGCAAGAACGTGACCGCCATCGACTGCGACCCCAAGGTCATCAGCGGACTGCAGAAGACGCTCGCCCAGAAAGGCATCACCAACGTGAACCCGAAGGTCGCCGAGATGACCCAGACCGGGCTCCCCGAGAACTTCGCCGACCTCGTGCTGATGAGCCAGGTGCTTCACCACGCGAGCGACCCGCACCTCGCGCTCAAGGAAGCCGTCCGCATCCTGAAGCCGCACGGGACCCTCGCCCTCCTGGACCTGGCGCAGCACAAGGAAGAATCCTTCCGCACCACGCACGGGCACATCTGGCTCGGTTTCGACAAGAACCAGATCGAATTCCTGCTCAAGGAGCTGAACTGCAGCACCCTCGTCTCCGAGATCATCCCCAGCGAGAACGAGGTCGACAAGAAGCTCCCCGTCATCTGCATGATTCTCGAGAAGCAATAGAGTCCCATTTTTTTCGCTACCCCCTTGCTTTTTCAAAAAAAATCGAATAGATTAAAAGCAACAAGCTAAGGAGTCCCGCATGGCTAAACTGATCAAGTACATCGTATTCGCCGCAGTTTGCATCATTACGGCATTCGGAATCTACAACCTCATCAAGACCGCGAAGATTGACGAGAACACCATAGACTAGCCCCGCGCCCCTCGCGCTTTTCAGGCACAACCCTTTACGTCGCGAAGCCCGTTCCTTGGCGGGCTTTTCTTTTTTTTATTTTATATTCCATGAACTTTTTGCAAAAGAAACCCGTATTCTTCACGGCAATCGCCGTGATTTTCCTCGTAGTCCTCATGATCATCTTCAGGGACTTCGCGTTCGACCCGAACAAGCTCATGCTCAACAGCGACCAGCTGAACGGCATCGGCAGCCGCATCCTCCGCGCCGAGAACGTCGTGCTCACGGAATGGGACGACAGCCGCCTGGGCGGTGTCCCCACCATCGACGCCCTGTTCGGCGACGCCTACCACCCGCTGGTCTGGGTGCAGTTTCTCACGGACCCGGCCCGCGCCGTCGGCATCAAGTTCATCCTGACGGTCTGGGTCGCCTTCATGAGCGCCATGCTCCTCGCATGGAACCTGACCGGCAACCGCTGGTGGGGCGCCCTGCTCGGTTTCCTCTACGCGCTTTCGCCCGAGTTCTTCACCTACATCTACGGCGGTCACGACGGCAAGATGATGGTGTTCGCCATCGCGCCGCTCGCGCTGCTCGCCATCCGCAAGGTCGTCCGCGACGGGAGCCTCCCCTACATCGCGGTACTCGCGCTTTCCATCACCTGGATGATCCTCGGCAGCCACCTGCAGCTCACCTACCTGTTCCTGTGGGGCGCGGGCCTCTACACCCTTTACGAAGTGGCGTTCCACTGCGACGGTCTCTCCAGCCGCGGCAAGCGCCTGGGACTTGCCGCAATCGGCCTTGCATTCGGCCTTGCGCTCAGCTGCTTCCAGCTTGTCCCGCCCTACATGTACACCACCACGCAGTCCGTGCGCGGCGAGGGCGACCATACCAACTACGGCCACGCCGTCAGCTGGTCGCTGCACCAGGAAGAAATGGCCCAGATGCTCCTGCCCGGTTTCGTGGGCGTCGACGTCTACGAGCAGGACCCGAACACAAGCGACCTGAACGGAAGCTCGTTCGTGAACATCACCATGCAGGAATACCGCCAGATGGCCGAAGCCGGCAGCCAGGGTTCGCCGTTCTACTGGGGCCACAACAGCTTCAAGCTCGACCACAACAACGCGGGCGCGCTCCTCACGTTCCTCGGGTTCCTCTGCCTGTTCCTCCCGGGCAAGCGCCGCTGGGCCGCCTTCTGGGGACTCGGTGCGGTCGTGGCCCTCAGTTACGGCATGGGCGACCACTCCCCGTTCTTCAAGATTTGGTATAACGTCCTCCCGGGTGTCAAGAACTTCCGCGCGCCGGGCATGGCCCTGTTCTGGTTGCCGCTCCTGCTCGTGATGATGGCAGGCCCGGTCCTCAAGGCCCTCGCCGGCAACGACGAGACATCCGCATCCGACCGCCGCGCCCTCCTGCACGGTACGGTCATGTACGTCGTCCTCCTCACGCTCGCCGTGATCGCCCGTTTCTACTGGACCACATTCATCGGCCCGGTGGGCTTCGCCGTGCTCCTCGTCTATGCGTTCGCATGCCTCGGCGTCATGAGCCTCGACGACCAAGGCAAGGCGTTTACCGTAAGCAACTTCACCGATGCGTTCAAGTCCGGCCTGCCGGGCACGCACCGCGCAGTCCAGGTCTGCATCCTCGTCGGGTTCGCCGTCATCGGCGTGTTCATGATGAGCGCGCAGAACCTGCTGAACGACCCCGTCACGGCCCCGTACTTCAAGCCGCTGAACGAGACCGTGATGAACATGACCGCCGGCAAGGTGATTCCCGGCTTCATCCTGATCCTCGTCATCATCGCCGTCACGTGGGGGCTGACGAAGTGGAAGGGATCGACGCCCGCCAAGGCGGCCATCCTCGCCGTCGCCGCCGGCATCGAGCTGTTCTTCATCGACGGAGCCTTCATCCAGAACGTCCCGGCAAGCGAGTACCTGCAGCCGGAAAACGGAATCGTCAAGGCCATCAAGGCGCCGTTCGCCGCCGATTCCCTCAACACGCCGCGCGTGCTCTCGCTTTCGCGCAGCAAGGCGCTGGGCGCGAACGCCTTCCCGCAATACCACATGCGCAACGCTGACGGTTTCCACGATAACGAGCTCGCCAGCTACCGCGCCTTCCGTGGCGGCCAGGGCAACTCGAACTACATGCTGAACATCAACGATCCCGAAGCGGCCCACCCGTTCATCGACCTCATGAACATCGGGGCCATCATCTTCGACAGCCGCCAGGGAACCACGTACATGCCTATCACGACCGCGATGGGCGAAGCCTACCTTTACGGCGAAGCCGTCACGATGAGCGACGAAGACGCCATCAAGACGCTGCAGACCCAGGCCGCCATCCGCAAGCCGAAAGAAGCGCAGAAGGCTGCTGCGGAACAGCCGGCCGAAAACACTGACGAAGCCGCCGCGGCCGTGACCGCGGACAGCGCGGCCACGGACAGTTCCGTCGCGAAGACGGAACCGGACGCGCCCGAATTCGCCGACGAAGCCGGGAAGTTCTTCTACCGCGAAAAGGTCATCCTCTCCGAGAAGCCCGAGTTCGACGGCAAGGGCAGCGTCGCGGCGGCCGGTCCCATCCAGGGTTCCGCCAAGCTTGTCGAAAGTCCCAAGATGGACACGCAGGTGTTCAAGGTCAACGCGAGCCGCAAGGGCTTCATGGTCGTCGCAGGCAACTACCACCCCTACTGGAAGGCCTACGTGAACGGAAAGGAAGCCAAGGTATACAAGGCGTTCGGCACGCTGCGCGCCGTGGAAGTTCCCGAAGGCGCCTCCGAAGTGCGCATGGAATACCGCAGCACTCCGTTCCACGCCTGCCTCAAGGTGAGCCTCGTCTTCGCCCTCATCCTCGTGGCTCTCGCCGCAGGGTTCGTCGTGAAGGCGAAGGTCCTCGCAAAAAAATAGGAGCCAGGAATTTCTTCCTGGCCACCATATAAAATCATCTGGAAAAATTTGAACTGCTCCCAATCCCGGGGGCAGTTCTTTTTTCGTTCCTTATTCCCTCATGCCGCTCAGCACTGCGCGGACCGCAGAACGGGCGAGTTCGTCGGCAGCAGCGTCGGCGTCTTCGTCGCTACCCACGCTCCTGGGGAGGATCTTCTTTTCTTCCTGCATGGTGAGCACGAGTCTCTTGATGCAGTAGATGTCGTAATCCACCGATTCGGAATACTTGTTGAAATCGAACGTGCGGTCGGCAGCCTTGTCGTCCTGGAAATCCCCGAACGCGGCCTCGCAATCGCCCTTGTCGTAAGCGCTGCGGAGCTTGAACTTGATGTTGCAAGTCTTCTTGCCAAAGCCGAGCGTAATCGTGCCCGAGTTCTTGGTGAAGTTGTTCATGCCGATGGAGACATCGCCGCTGTACATGGTCAGCTTGTTGCACTTGGGGGCGCGCAGGTCGTCAAGCATTTCCTTTGCGTCGAAGTGCCTGTCGTTTTCGGGCTGGAACATCACGTAGAACTTGGCCAAGGCGGAATCGGCCTGTTCGATGGACTTGTTCTTCTTCATCAGCTGGTGCAAAAGCGAAGAAGCGAAGCACTTGCCCTCGTAGCGGAAGATTTCCTCGACAACGCCGTTCTTGAGGAAGCGCTTGGCATTCATGATGTTCTGGTCGACGGCCCTGGGTTCGTACCAGATGCCCGCAGGGAAAGACTTGCCGTTGTATTCGTTCTTGATCCAGTTGTACTCGCGCAGGGGGCGGTACGAAACGATTTCGCCGTTGCGGTAAGCCTTCAGCGAGTCGGCTTCTTCGGCCTTCTTGTTCCACACGACATAGCCAAGCGTACTCGCCTTGCATTCCGGGGGCGTAACCACGAGCAGGGAATCCTTGGAATGGTAATAGTAGGAAGCCTTGCTCAGCACCATCTCGAAGCTCTCGTCGAACTCGATATGCGTCGGGGAATCGTCCCCGCAGCCGGAAAGGGTCATCATCCCGGCAGCAACAACCGAAATGGATAATAATTTTAATGTTGTTTTCATCGGCAGTTCCTCGGCATAAATGGTTATTTGCTTTTAAACTTTTCCTTTAAAGAACGCATCGAAATCGATTTCGCTCACGTTTTCCACGACAAACTCGGGTTTCTGTTCAAGAGCGTCGACATCGGAGCGTTTCGTCTCGCCGCACAGCGGCAGCACGAAGCGGCAACCGGCACGCTTGGCCAACTCGAAGTCCGTATAGAGGCGGTCCCCGACAAAGAGGATTTCTTCCGGCGCGTAATGCTTAAGCACGCCCGCGAGCATGGCCGGGTTCGGCTTGCCGAAACTGCGCTGCGGTTCCTTGCCGTAAGCCGCCTTGAGGAGCGCCATGAAGCTGCCGATATCCGGGACAGGGCCCTTCGCGTCGGGACAAACGAAATCCGTGTGGGTCACCCAGAACGGCACGCCACGCTGCACCCTGAACGAGAGTTCGCAAAGCTCGCGGTAGTCGAAGGAATTGTGGTAGGCCACCAAAACAAGTTCGGTATCCTCGACGGAGGGGCGCAAGTTCAGGCTCGGGTCCTGCGCGGCGAACCACTCGAACACTTCCGGGTTCGCAAAGAAAAACACGTTCTTGATACCCTTCTCGTGGATGGCGTCGAGCGAAAGATAAAGCGCCGAAATGATGGCGCCGTCACGCAGCGGGAGCCCCATGCAGTTCAGGCGGTTCTCGTAAAAGACGGGAGACTTGCTGGTATTGTTGCTCAAGTAGTAAACGGGCACCGACTGGGCAACCCGACAAACCGTCTCGACCGCTCCAGGATAGGGACGACCGCTCAAATACAAGGTTCCGTCCAAATCAAAAACAACAGTCTTAACGGGTTTGCGCAACATATGAAAAAAATAGATAATTTCAAGATTCAAGACCATAAAGTTTTTCTACCTTAAGGGCATGAAATCACCCGACAGCCATTTTTACTGCACGGCCATCACCGAAGGCCGACTCACGCTCGACGAGAACGAAAGCAGCCACGCCGTCCGCGTATGCCGCGCCACCGAAGGCGACACGCTGCAGCTCTGCGACGGGCTCGGGCATTTCGCCGACGCGACCATCGTCCGCGCCGACCCGAAGGCTTGCGAGGTGGAAGTCGCCGAAGTCGTCACGGCTTCGACCGAACGCCCCAAGGTATCGCTGGGCATAGCCTGCCTCAAGGACGACGCCCTGGAAGAGGTGGTTTTCCACGCGGCACAGACCGAAATCGACAAGATTGTCTTTCTCCGCACGGACTTTTCGCAGGAACCCAAGAACTCCGACCTCCACAAGACCGTCCGCAGGGCGGAATTGAAGAGCCTGGTCAGCTTGAAGCAGTCCAAGAAGCCCTGGCTCACGCGAATCGAGGGGCCCGTAACGCTGGACGAATGGCTCAAAGGCTACAAAGGCGACATCATCCTCTGCGATGCAAGCGGTTCTCCCCTCCCGGAGGAAACCAAGAACGAGACCACGCTGCTTATCGGCCCTGAAGGCGGGTTCTCCCCCCGCGAAATCGACCTGCTAAAGGCCCTGGGAAGCAGGACCTGGCTGCTCGGCCTCGGCAAAACGCGCCTCCGCGCACGCACCGCAGCGATAGTCGCCCTCGGCAAGATCGCCTGCGTCTAAAAACGCCGTTTTTTTGCGAAAATTAGCTTTTTATCCCTTTTTCCCTATTTTTTTCGTACTTTTGTAAAAAAGTCGTTACACTTTGGAATATTATATATAGATTCAAAATGTAAACATAATTTCACGCTAAATTCATTTCCGGTGTAAAGGGATAGAAAATTGACAAATCCGCTTATCGTATATGTTGCTGTTGCCGTTGCGCTCTCCTTGGTCAATATCATCATCTTGATGCGAGTCCAGCCCAAAAGCGTCAACGCGTTTTATCCATCGACCTTTTATGCAATTACTATAACCAGTTTCGGGTTCCTTTTCCAGGCATTGTCGAGCAACCTGAGCGAGGCTCTACTCGCTAACAAACTTGTTTTTGTCGGAGGAGCCTACCTCCCGGTGTTCGTCCTCATGGCGCTGATAAGCCTTTGCCATCTCAAGGTTTCGGAAACCTTGCGCATCAGCCTTTTCTCCATATCCAGCATTATCTACCTGTTCGCCATCAGTAGCGGCTACACGGACTTTTTCTACCGCAGCGCAGAACTCATCTCCGTCAACGGCATCAGCAATATCCGTGCGGAATACGGGATAGGCTACATCCTGTTCTGCCTACAGCTCATCGGCTACGGAACGGCCTACCTGTGCATCATCCTGTTCTCGCTGTTCCATAGGAAAAACGTGTCTCTCCACAGCCTGATCAGCCTATCGGTCATCGGAGGCATCACGCTTGCATCTTTCGCCATTTCCAAGAGGATGGGAGTCGAAAGCCTCGTGATGCCCGGCGTATTCCTGGTCGACGAATACATCCTGCTCATTCTCGTCCATCGCATGGGCAAGTACGACATCGAAACCACCATCCTGAACTCCCTCGTGCAGACAAACACCAGCGCCTACGTCACCTTCACCAAGAGCAAACGCTACATCGGCTGCAACGACATCGCGCTCAACTACTTCCCGCAAATGAAGGACTTCCGGGTGGACCATCCCCTCGACAACAAGAGCGAAACGGAAAAGACGTTCTCCAGGCTCATCGACCAGTTCAACCCCAAAGAAAGGAGCAAGACCACCTATTTCCAGCTCGGGAAAAACCACTACAAATGCCTCATCAAGCACCTGTTCCACGGCAACAGCGACTGCGGCTACATGATGCGCATCGAAGACGACACGAAGATGCAGCGCTACATCAAATTCCTCGACAAGTACAACAACGAGCTCGTGAATGACGTGCAGAGCAAGGATTCGCACATCCACGACATGCAGGAGCAGATGATCGTGGGCATGGCGAACATGGTCGAGAACCGCGACAGCAACACGGGCGGCCACATCAAGCGCACAAGCCAGGTCATCCGCATCCTCATTTCCGAGATGCGCAAGGACAAGAGCCTGGGACTCAGCAACAAGTTCTGCCGCGCCGTCGTCAAGGCGGCACCGATGCACGACCTCGGGAAGATCGCGGTCGACGACATGATCCTGCGCAAGCCGGGCAAGTTCACCAGCGAGGAATACACCATCATGAAGACCCACGCCGAAAAGGGCGCGGCCATCGTGGAGAACCTGCTGCAGGGCATCGAGGACCCGGAACTCGTCACCATCGCGAAAAACATCGCGAACTACCATCACGAACTCTGGAACGGCGACGGCTACCCCAAGCACCTCAAGGGCACGGAAATCCCGCTGGAGGCGCGTATCATGGCCATCGCCGACGTGTACGACGCCCTGGTGAGCCAGCGCTGCTACAAGGAAAAGATTTCCTGCGACGACGCCTACGAGATCATCATCAATTCCATGGGAACGCATTTCGACCCGGCGCTCAAGCCGTACTTCGTCAACTGCCGCGAAGAGCTGGAAGCCTACTACAGCACGGCGCTCGCGAGCTAGGCGGGTCTGCGCTCCCGCGTTTCTGGAGAAACGAAAAACCCGGGTCCAAAGCCCGGGTTTTTCTCGCGCATGGAATGCGCTGCGGGAGCAGTCCCGCTTGGCGATTACGCCATCTTGCTGTGGAACGTACGGTTGATGACGTCCATCTGCTGTTCGCGCGTGAGCTTCACGAAGTTCACCGCATAGCCGGACACGCGGATGGTGAGCGTCGGGTACTTCTCGGGATGCTCCATCGCGTCGATCAGCATCTCGCGGTGCAGCACGTTCACGTTCACGTGGTAACCCGTGGCGTGGACGAAGCCGTCGAGGCAGTTCGCGAGGTTCGTGATGCGGTCGTCGAGCGTATTGCCCAGGGCTTCCGGCGTCGCGGTCGCGGTCCAGGAAATACCGTCGAGAGACGAATCGTAGTCGATCTTGGCCACGGAGGCGCCCGCGGCGACAAAGCCGCTCACGTCGCGGCCGTTCATCGGGTTCGCGCCCGGGGCGAACGGTTCGCCGGCACGGCGGCCGTCCGGGGTGTTGCCCGTGTTCTTGCCGTAGACCACGTTGCTCGTAATCGTGAGCACGGACTGCGTCGGGACGCTGTTGCGGTAGGTCTTCTGCTTCTTGAGCTTGCCCATGAAGCGGTCGACGAGGTCCTTTGCGATGCTGTCGGCGCGGTCGTCGTTGTTGCCGTACTTCGGGAAGTCGCCTTCCACCTTGAAGTCCACGGCGACGCCGTTCTCGTTACGCACCGGAGTCACCTTCGCGTACTTGATGGCGCTCAGGGAGTCCGCCGCCACGGAGAGGCCGGCAATGCCGCAGGCCATCGTGCGGTAGATGTCGCGGTCGTGCAGGGCCATCTCGATACGTTCGTAGTAGTACTTGTCGTGCATGTAGTGGATGATGTTCAAGGCCTTCACGTAGGTCTTGGCGAGCCAATCCATCATGGCGTCGAACTTTTCCATCACTGTATCGTAGTTCAGGACTTCGTCCTTGATGGGCTCGAAACCCGGGGCGACCTTCGCCTGGCTGATTTCGTCCACGCCGCCGTTGATGGCGTAGAGGAGCGTCTTCGCGAGGTTCGCGCGGGCACCGAAGAACTGCATCTGCTTGCCGACGCGCATGGCCGACACGCAGCAGGCGATGGCGTAGTCGTCGCCCCACTTCGGGCGCATCAGGTCGTCGGATTCGTACTGGATGGCGCTCGTCTCGATGGAGGTCTTGGCGCAGAAACGCTTCCAGGCGACAGGCAGCTTTTCGGACCAGAGCACGGTCAGGTTCGGTTCCGGGGCGGTTCCCAGGTTGTACAGCGTGTGCAAGAAGCGGAAGCTGTTCTTGGTCACCATCGGGCGGCCGTCGAGACCGATACCGCCGAGGGATTCCGTCACCCACGTCGGGTCACCGCTGAACAGGGCGTCGTATTCCGGCGTGCGGAGGAAGCGCACCAGGCGCAGCTTGATGACGAGATCGTCGATGAGTTCCTGGGCTTCGCTTTCGGTGATCTTGCCTTCGGCAAGGTCACGGGCGATATAGATGTCGAGGAACGTGGAGGTACGGCCAAACGACATGGCGGCGCCGTTCTGTTCCTTCACGGTGGCGAGGTAGCCAAAGTAGGTCCACTGCACGGCTTCCTGCGCGGTCTCTGCCGGGCGGGAAACGTCGAAGCCGTAATTCTTGGCCATCTGCACCAGTTCGCCGAGGGCGTTCAGCTG
>CAMZDZ010000070.1 GCA_947305535.1 uncultured Fibrobacter sp. | reverse complement strand
TCCTTCGGGTTGCCTTCGAAGGAAAGGTGGAAGATGTATTCCCACGGGCGGTCGGGATGCGGGCGGCTCTCGATGCGGGTGAGGTTCAGGTCGCGCTTGGCAAAGCAGCCGAGCGCAGCATGCAGCGCGCCGGACCTGCCGGAATCGCTCAGCATGAACAGCAGAGTCGTCTTGATCTTGCCTGTTTCGGGGAGCGGGTTCGCCACCTTCTGGATGGCGTAAAACCGGGTGAAGTTCACCCCCGGCAAGTTCTCGATGCCCTCGGCCAAAATTTCGAGGCCGTAGAACTTGCCGGCGTAGGCGCTGGCGATAGCGCCTACGGTTTTATCGCCACGCTTCGCGACCTCTTCGGCGCTGCCTGCGGTGTCGTAGAACGCCGTGCTCTTGATGCTCTGGTGGCGGCCGAAAAAGCGGCTGCACTGTGCGAGCCCCTGCGGGTGGCTCAGGACTTCTTTCAGGTCTTCGATCTTGACTCCGGGCAGAGCGCAAAGGCTATGCGAAATCTGCAACTTGACTTCGCCCACGATGGGGTGGCGCCACTTGTACAGCAAATCGTAGTTGTCGTAGATGGAGCCCGCGGTGGAGTTCTCGATGGGGATGGCCCCGCCGTCCACGGCGCCGGTCTCGATGCCCTGGAAAATCTGCTCGAAGGTATCCATCGGAATGACTTCGATATCGTTTCCGAACAAGTGATAGGCGGCGCTTTCGCTGTAGGCCCCGCGACGGCCCTGAAATGCGATCTTCTTCATGGGGGGAAAGATAGTAAATAGAGCCTCACTTAAACCTTCTGCCGCCCTGGTACTTGTGGCTCCAGTACTTGTCGCTCATGGGGGAGATGATGACTCCCTTGCTGGTGCTGGCATGGATGAACCGGTCCCCTTTCAGGTAGATTCCCACGTGGTCGATTTTCCAGAAGCTGCCGAAGAACACGAGGTCGCCTTCGCGGAGGTTGCCCCTGCTGACCTTGGAGCCGCGGGAGTCCTTGTACATCCCGGAAGAACTGTGGTCCAGCGCGATGTTGTAGTAACCCTTGTAGACCTGCATCACGAAGCCGGAGCAGTCCGTCCTTGTCTTGGTCGCCTGCCCGTAGGCGTACTTGGCTCCCATCCATCCGCGGGCGTAGTTTTCTAGGCTGCCGCGGGGCTCGGGCCGTTGTGCCGCCCTGGCCGCTTCTTTCCTGGTCGCCGCCTGGCGAACCCTGCTGGCAGAATTTTCGTGCTTGCTGGAATCGGGAGCGGCCGCGGCGGACTCTTGCGCCGCCGCTGTCGCATTTTCCGTAGGTGCCGCCTGTTCCTGCGAGGCCTCTTCCGCGGGCTCGCTGGTGGGCACGGGCTTGTATCCGCCAATCTTGCGGTCATATCCGGTCCGTACCGGGACGCTGCATCCTGCGCTCCACAGGCAAAGGCCCGCAAGAACAAGGAGGCAGACAGATTTGGGAAAGGCGGCCATTAAGCGGAAAAGCGGCTAAAGTGGAGAACCTGGATTACTGCGCGTCGGATGCGGTCATTAACTGGCATTCCGCCATGATCTGGTCGTAGAATTCGTCGCGGTTCAAGTTGGTGAGGATCTCGTCCCTGTCTTCGTTGTGGTACGAATTCATGTGACTTTCGTGCCTGACGGTCGTCTCGTCGGTCCAGACGTAAACGTCGACAATTCCCCAGTGTTCGTCCGAAAGGTATTTCCAGGTGTTGTCCGTCTTGACAAAGTTGCATCCCGGCTGTACATCGGTGCCGTTGGACTTGTTGCCGCCGTTATTCCCGTTGTCGTTCCCCCCGTTATTTCCTCCATCGCCCGGGTTGACGATGTCGAAAGTGGGTTCGCTGTTGTTGGAACTGTCGTCGCCGCAAGCGGTCAGGCAGAAAGAGGCTGCAATCGCCATCGTCCAAAAGACTTTTTTCATAGGGGGCTCCTTTTTCCTTTAAATTTAATAAAACGTCAAGCCTGATTGGCTATATTTGCCCCCATGGAAAAGGTGAAAATTCTCTTCGTTTGCCACGGCAACATCTGTCGAAGCCCCATGGCGGAATTCGTCATGAAGCATAAGCTCGCGAGTGAGGGAATCGATGGCTTTGAGGTGGCAAGTGCCGCGACGAGCACCGAAGAAATCGGGAATCCCGTGTATCCGCCGGCGAGGCGCATGCTGAATTCCCACGGCATCGACTGCAGCGGCAAACACGCCCGCCAGATGACGCCGCGCGACTACGAGTATTATGACTACATCGTGCTGATGGACAGGAACAACCTGCGGAACTTGCGCTGGATACTGGGTGACGGCCACGACATGTCGAAAATATCGCTGCTGATGGACTGGACCGGCAAATCCCGCGATGTCGCCGATCCCTGGTACACCGGGAATTTCCAGGCGACCTGGGACGACGTCAACGAAGGCTGCGACGCCATGCTGGATAAGCTGGCAGTCCGGTAACTTTTATTCCTGGTATATTTTAATCTGGGCGAAAACGTCGCCCGCGGTCATGCCGATGGAAGCCTTTCTCGGAACTTCCTTGACGCAGCTTTCGGATGTGCATTCCTCTGCAGCCTTTGTCGTAATCACGACTTTGTTCGGAGAGTTCTTCAAGACTTCGGCGGACCACCAGCCCCCATCAATGTGGTTGAAGTCTGTTTCTCCAGTTTCGGCGGTGCCTGTGGAAATGTACTGTCCTGCGGCGCACTCTCCGTTGCATCCCGAGTTGATCCACCATTTTTCGTAGTTCTTCACGGTGATCGTATCCGAACCCCCGCTTTGGCTGAAGCGGACTTCGGTCTTGCTGATTTCCATCGCGTGCCAGATTCCGGGCACGGGGGCTTCTTCGCCGCCGCCTTGCATGGTGGTGGCCCTGTCGCCGGAACAGGCTACAAAAAACAAGGAAAGAAATAACAGATGGAGATATGCCTTAATCATTGCCATGTCCTCCTACGAAAAAAGCGAAATCTGCGATTTTTTGCAGATATTACCCCAAATGAATTTATCTGTTATGAATATATGTTTTTTGAACAACACGGAATATCGCCTATTCTTTTTTGCAAAAAATAGTGCGTTATGTTATATAAAAATGCAATGTTTTGGGGGTGCGTTTCTTAGAAAACGCGGAATTTATCCTAAAAATCCGTGCGGGTGGAAGCCGAGACCCTTCACGAGATCGAAATCCTTGCAGCTGTTGACGCCTGCCGTGGTGAGCATGTCGTCGGTGATGGCTGCGTTGGCCCCGCTCTTGAAGGCCCGCTTGCCGTCGTCGCCCAGTATGCCGCGCCCGCCCGCGAGGCGGATGAACGCCTTCGGATTGATAAAGCGGTAAATCGCCACGATGCGGCAGAACTCGTCGTTCGTGAGCTTCGGGAGGTTCTCGTAGGGGGTGCCGGGAATGGCGTTCAGAACGTTGACCGGGGTGGACTTGACGCCGAGTTTACGCAGGTCGAGGCACATGTCGATGCGGTCTTCCATCGTCTCGCCGAGTCCCATGATGCCTCCGCTGCAGATCTCGAGTCCCGCGGCGAGCGCGTTCTGGAGGGCCGCAATCTTGTCGTCGTAGGTGTGCGTGGTACACACGTCGGGGAAGTGCCTGCGGTAGGTTTCCAGGTTGTTGTGGAAGCGGGTGAGGCCCGCCTCTTTCAGCTTGTCGAACTGCTCGCGGTTCAAAAGCCCTGCCGAGAGGCACACGGAAAGCTTCGTCTCTTTTTTGAGGCGGCGGATGGCCTCGCCGATTTGTTCCACGTCGCGGTTCGAGAGCGTACGGCCCGAAGTCACGATGGAGTAGCGCGGAATGCCGGCAGCTTCTTTCTTCTTCGCGTCTTCCACGATTTCGTCGGCGCTGAGAAGCTTGTATTCCGGGGCGCCGGTGTGGTAGTAGCTGCTCTGGGCGCAGTACTTGCAGTTTTCGGAGCAGCGTCCGCTGCGCGCGTTCACGATGGAGCAGAAGTCAAAATCGTCGCCGTGGAACTTCTCGCGGATCTCGTTCGCCGCGTTGCAAAGTTCTTCGAGGTCGGCGTCCAACAGGCGAATCGCCTCTTCGCGGTTGATCTCGTAACCGCCTAAAACCTTTTCCTTGAGTTCCTGGATAAAAGACATCTTTACTCCTTTTTTCCGGGAGCAAATATAGAAAAAGGAAAGTTCGAGGGACCTGCAATGAGCTGTGGGGAATGAGGTTCGAGGCTCCAGGCACGAGGGGAGAGGGTTCTGCAATGAACGATGAGGTTTGTGATAAAAAAGGAGATGCCCGCTTGCGCGGGCATGACACAAATAATGGTGAAAGATTATTAAATCATTTTGTCAAAAAAGCCAAAATGTTTTTTTTTCTGAGAAGCGAGCTAGACAAAGTTCAAAAATGCATTTTGCTTAAGAAACGAGTGAGACGAGGTCCTAATCTCTATCTTGACACGGAAACAAGTTTCCGGCAAGATAGGATTACGACATCCTTCGACGAACAATGAGCGAAGCTCATTTCCCGCACTAAAGTGCGGAGTCTCAGTAGCGTGAGCCCCCGTAGCGTACGAATTGTACGTGAGGTGCGAGCGCAACGAAGTATCACGAAGTTTATTTAGCAAAAGGCGGCATGACCTGCCACAAAACTGCCTTATGCGCGTGCAGCCTGTTTTCCGCTTCTTCGAAGCTCATGTTCACGTCGAGGTTGTCCATCACGGAGTCCGTGATTTCTTCGCCGCGGTGAGCTGGGAGGCAGTGGCTGACCTTGCAGTGGGCCGGGGCGAGCTTCAGAAGTTCGTCGTTGATCTGGAACGGCAAGAAATGCGACTGCTTCGTGGCCTTCTCGCCTTCCTGACCCATGGAGACCCACACGTCGCTATAGAGAATGTCGGCGTCCTTGACGGCGTCCTTCGGGTCGTTGAACACGCGGTACTGGCAGCCGCGCTTGTCCATGAGAGCCTTGGCTTCTTCCACCACCTTGGCGGGCTGTTCGAAACCCTTGGGGCAGGCGAGCGTGAAGTTCATGCCCACCTTCGCGGCGAGGGCGAGGAAGGAGTTGGCGACGTTGTTGCCGTCACCGATGAAGGCGACCGTCTTGGGCTTGCCATCGGCGTTCTTGAAACCGCCGAGGTTTTCGCAAATCATCTGCGCGAAGGCGATGGCCTGGCACGGGTGATAGTCGTCGGTCAGGGCGTTCACGACCGGGATGGAACCGTATTCGGCGAGCTGTTCGACCAGGTCCTGCTTGAAACAGCGGACCACGATGGCGTTCACCCAGCGGGAAAGGCAGCGGGCGACGTCCTTGACGCTTTCGCGCTTGCCGAGGCCGATGGAATCGGGGGAGAGGAGCACGGCGTGGCCGCCGAGCTGGTTCATGCCCACCTGGAAGGTAGTGATGGTTCGCAGCGAGGGCTTCTCGAAGAACATGCCGATGTTCTGGCCGTGCAGACGGTCAGAAACCTTGCCGGCGTGGACCTCTTTCTTGAGGCGCGAGGCAATCTCGACGGTTTCCAGAATCTTTTCTTCGCTCCAGTCCATGAGGCGGAGGAAATGCTTGTTGCGATCGATCATCTTTTTACCCTTTAGGCTATGCCAAAAAAAAATAAAAAACGGCAATCCGTGCTTCGAACGGCCGATAATCTTGGAAAGAAAGTCTAAATATAGGAAATTTTGCAGGAAAAGGAGGAATGTACGAAAAAAAACAGGGCGAAAGCCGCCCTGTCGTAAGATTTCCGTGCCGGGAACTCGTTTATTCCCAGTGGTCCGGGTTGAATTCCGGTTTCTTGGAGAGCTTCTTGCCGCGCAGCCAGAGCAGCGTGACGAGGACGACCGCGGCCACGGCGGCGAGCACGATGGCGACGCCATAGCTGAGGCCGAATCCGACCGGTGCGCCCTTCAGGTTTTCGGGGCTCACCCACAGGATATAGTCGCTGGTGATGAAGGCCATGAACAGGCAGGGGATGAGCGCAATCCAGAAGTTCTTCTTTTTGCAGCGGAGGTAGACCACGGCGACGCAGAGGCTGCACACGGCCATGAGTTGGTTGCTCCAGCTGAAGTAGTTCCAGAGGATATTGAAGCCTTCGGGGTTCAGGTTGCTCCAGAAGATGATGGCCGCACAGAGCGTGAACATCGGGACCGTCAGAATGAGGCGGTTCTTGACGGAGGTCTGATCCATACCGGTGAGTTCGGCAATCGTGAGACGGAGGCTGCGCAGGCTCGTGTCGCCACTGGTAATCGCGAGGATGATGACGCCCACGACGACGAGGATGGAAATCGGTGCGAACGGGATAACCGTAGAAACGAGTTCGCTCAGGACTTTCACGCCGCTTGCACCCGTGATGAGTTCGGGCATCTGGTGGTAGATGAACATGCCGCCGGCGGCCCAGATCATGCCGATGAGGCCTTCGACAATCATCATGCCGTAGAAGGTCTGGCGTCCGGTGTGCTCCGTCTTTTCGGTGCGGGCGACGAGCGGGCTCTGCGTGCTGTGGAAGCCGCTGATGATGCCGCAGGCGATGGTCACGAACAGCATGGGGATGATGGGCTGGTGTGCCGGGTGCTGCGTGAAGTTGGATGCAATGTCGGAGAGGCAGATTTCGTCGAGAGTGCCGAGTTGCGGCGCGATGCCGATCATGATGCCGAGGGAGGCAAGTATCAGGAGCCCGCCGAACACGGGGTAGATGCGCCCGATGATCTTGTCGATGGGGAAGAAGGTGCTCGCGAAGTAGTAGGCGAAGATGACGGCGACCGCGATCCAGAACAAAGTCGGGGAGACGGCGGAACCGGCGAGAATCGGCGTGTTGATGAGGGCGGCCGGCGTGTTGGTGAACACGGCGCCCACGAGGATGAGTGCCACGGAGATGAGGGCGATGACCGCCTTAGAAGGGCCGTTGCCCAGGAACTTGCGCGAGAGGGCGGGAACGTTCACGCCGTTGTTGCGCATGCTGATCATGCCCGAGAAGTAGTCGTGCACCGCACCGCCGAACACGTTGCCGATGGGGAGCAGGATGAACACGATGGCACCGAATTTGATTCCGAGAATCACGCCGATGACGGGGCCGATGCCCGCGATGTTCAGGAGCTGGATGAGTACGTTTTTCCAGTGGGGGAGGACCATGCGGTCGACTCCATCGGGATTCTGTACTGCGGGGGTGTTCCTGTTGTCGGGTCCGAACACCCGTTCCACGAACTTGCCGTATGTGAAGTAGCCACCGATCAGAATGGCAATGCCGATAAGGAATGTAATCATCTTTTGCCTTCTTTTTTAGGTTTGAGTTTGTTAAAAGCCTTCTTCCTCCTGAGCAGATTCCTCGGACTGTTCGGCAGGTTCTTCGTCGGATTGTTCTTCGGGCTGCGCCTCGGATTCCGTTTCCGGGGCTTCGGTTTCTGCCGGTTCTGCTTCAGTCGCTTCTTCGGGTGCTTCCGTTACGGCGGGTTCCTGCGCTTCGGATTTCGTGCTGCTTTCGGAAGCCTTCTCTTTCGCGATCTCGTCGGGCGTCTTGTCGCTGCCCAGGCTCTGCTTGAAGTAAAGGACATTGGTGGTGAACGAGGACTTCCCGACGTAATCGTAGCCGACGACAGGATGGAACGAGCCGAGTTGCAGCGCGACTTCGATGCCGAAACGGAACCCGTTGTTACCCTTGACGGTCAAGTTCGGGTTGATTTGCTCCAAGGGGTTGTTCTTGTTGACGAGATGGCCGCTGGATTTCATGCTCGAGTTCTGGTAGCCGAGGGACATCATGACTTCCACGAGCTGGATGGGCTTGTAGCCGACGACAAAATTGAACGTGTAGGCGCTGATGTCCAGGTTGAGTTCGCCGTTAAAGTCGTCGGGCTGGTAGCCGATGCCGCTAGTGCTATAGCCGAACATGAGGCTCACGTCGAGACCTTGAGCCGCCCTGGGAAGCATGTACTGGAAAAAGTGGCCGAAACTGTACTGCAGGCCGAAACCGAGCAGGTTGAATTTCTTGAGCTCGCTGACGGAGGGCAGGAACATGCCGCGAAGGACGAGCCTTGCATGGTAGAAACTGCCTGCCAGCTGGAGATACGGGTAGGTGAACACGCCGAGACCGTTCAGGTTCTCGTTGCCGTAGATGCGGCCGTCGGGTTGCGCCGGGTTGCCGTGCTCGCCGAGAATGGTCGGGGTCTCGTAGCTGATGCGCTGTCCCAGGATGTCCGCCGAAGCCGTGTAGTTGCGGTCGTCGTCGGTGATGGGGACGAGGGCGAAGGGCATGCCCGCCTCGAACGTGAAACTTTGCGGGACTCCCGCACTGGAAACCCAGTTGCTGTTGAGGATGGTGCCGAGGTTCGTGATGAGGGGCTTTACGTAGCCGGGGCGGTTGCCGTAGACGGGAATGGACGTGTCGAAAGCGGAAAGCGATTCGTAGGTGGAAGCCCAGCCGTCTTCATCCATGGCAAAGGTTGCGGAGGCGGCGATGAGGGTAAGGGCTAGAGCAATGCGTGATTTCTGTTTCATGGCGCCAAAGATAGAATTTTAAGCCCTTGCTGCACCCTCGCCTTGCCTTAGAACTGGTATATAAAAGCGAGTTCGACAAGCGCGAACGTTTGCCAAATTTTATGCTTTAGTTCGTTGGTCCCGGCGTTTTCCGTGTTGATGTTGCTGAACCAGGATTCGTAGACTTTAAGGGAAGGCTTCAAAATCAGGTTGTCGGTCAGGTAATAGCGGATGTCCAGGATGAGGGCTAACGAGGATCCCATCAGCTCGGATGCTGTCTTGTCCTTGGAATCGTCGGCGGGAAAGACGCTGTTTTCTGTCTTGAGGCTTGTGTAGGTGTAGCCGATGCCGACTCCCGGCTGGAAATACTCCGGCCAAAAGAAATTGTACACGAATTCGACGCCGAATCTCCAGATGCGGACCTGTTCCTCGACGTTGTTGTCCGGGAAACCGCTCAGCTTGTTGGTAAAGTACCAGTAGTTGTAATTTGCGGAAAGGGAGAACTGTCCAATGTTGACGCCCAGGAATACGTCGGGCAGGATAAAGATGTTCATGGAGGGAAGGTGGACTGTTTCCTTTTCGCCATCTTCGGTCTTTCCGGACAATGTAAATTCCCCGATATCGCCGCGGGTAGCGACTACGCCGAAACCGAGTCCTGCAAAGTAACTGCGCGGCCAGTAGCCTTCATCTTCGTCTGCAAATACGTTGACACTGAAAAAAGAGAGAAGTAAAAATATTGCGAGAAGTTTCTTCATTATACCTAATCCATTTTTTCACAAAGATACTAAAATAAAGTAGAATTGTGACTCCTATATTTTATATCCGGCCCATTCTGCAGAAATGGATGGGCTCGCCTTGCGGATGTTTGCCTCTTCGGAAGTCTCGTTTGCGGGAACGATTTCTCCGTTCATGATTTTTTCCCGGATGTTGTCGAAGGTGACTATGCTCTTGTTTGCATCGCCTGCGACCTTGCACGGGGAAACTTCGGATTCCTTCGTCTTGTCCTTTACCGGGGTGTACTCGCGCCTTGCCGGGATTTCGTAGAACTTATCCTCTTCGGGGCACCATGCGGTAAGGCATTTCCCGTAGACGCAGCCCGAGTCGAGCCCGATGAATCCGGGACGGTGGACGAAACCTTTCTTTGCCCAGTGCCCGAACACGACCGTCTTGGGCCAGGTGACCTGCTTGTACCAGGGCTCGCCATCCCACTTGCGGATGGACAGCAGCACCTCGGGGCTCATGTCCTCGAGACGCGTCTTGCCCGGTTCCAGGCCGGCGTGCACCAGCAGCGCGTGCGGGGTGTCGCGCCAGAGCGGCCATTCCTTCACGATGTCGCGGATGTATATCCAGTCTTCGAGGGGGAGGCGCGCGAAACGTTTTTTCTGTTTCTCGCTCCACTGCGAGGGGGGCGCCTCCATCGATCGGATGAGGTGTTCCTCGTGGTTCCCGCGCACGGTCAGGATGCCGTTGTCGACGACGAACTTCAGCGCCCGCATCATGTCGGGCCCCTTGTTTATAATGTCTCCGGTCTGGTAGAGCGTATCGCTTCCGCGGACAAAACCGAATTTCTCCACGATGGCTTCGAGCTCGTCGGCACAGCCGTGTACATCGCCTATGTATAATGTTCGTTTAGTCAAGGGGGTAGTTGGTAGTGGTTAGTAAACAGTGGTTAGGATTTAGGGAGCCTCGAACCTCGTGCCTCGAGCCTGGAGCCTCACAACTTCACCGCCTGTCGTAACTTGTTCATTTCGTCGGCTGTCAGTTCCCTGTATTCGCCCGCGGGGAGGTCGCCCAGCTGTATCTTGCAGTAGCTGATGCGCTTGAGGTCGCGGATTTCGTAGCCGACGGCACGCATCATGCGGCGGATTTCGCGGTTCTTGCCCTCGGTGAGCACGAGTTCGGCGAAACCGTTTTCGAGGTAGACGTCGGTGGCGAAGGCGATTTCTTCTTCGGCGTCGGGGTCGTTTTCGTCGCGGATGTCGACACCGTCCACCAGTTTCTGGGCCGCGGAATCGCTGAGCGGACGTGTCGTCCAGACGTAGTAGCTGCGGGGAATCTCGTAGCTGGGGTGGGTGAGACGGTGCAAAAGTTCGCCGTCGTCGGTGAACAGTAGCAGCCCGCGGCTCTGCAGGTCGAGCCTTCCGACATATTTCAGAGTTTGGAATCCGGGGGGCAGGTAGTCGTACACGGTGCGGCGGCCTTGTGGGTCGACTTTCGTGCAGACGCATCCGGGCGGCTTGTGGAACAGGATGGTTGTCGACTTGCGCGGGAGCTTTGCCGGTTTCCCGTCGACGACGACCTGGTCCTTGGTTTCGTCCACCTGGTGCCCGAGGTCGGTAATGACTTCGCCGTTGACCTCTACGCGCCCGTCGGCAATTAAGGTGTCGGCCGCGCGGCGGCTCGCGATGCCGCAAAGGGATATGTACTTGTTGATGCGCATTTGGCTTCCTCGGTTATTGGGCGTCGTCTTCCGTTTTTTCTGTCTCTTCTTTCTTTTTCATCCAGGGCGGGACGCGCTTGGGCTTCGGCTTTTCTTCCGGTTCCGGCTCGGGCGGGTAGAGCAGGCCGAAGCGGAGACCTGCCGTGCTGATCTTGAACGTCTCGACGCGCAGCTTCTCGAGGAGGGAGCGCAGCCAGAACAGACCGCAGATGATGACTTCGTGGCGTCCGTTTTCCAGCCCGGGGAGCATGGCGCGGAGTTCCTTCGAGAGGTTCGTGATTCGCGTGGTGACGTTTTCGAGGTCGGTGATGCTCATTTCCAGGCCTTCGATGGCCTTGTAGTCGAACTTCTGCTTGTCGAGGAACACCATCGCGAGTGCCGTACCCGTTCCGCCGATGAGGTAGACGGGTTTCTTGGTCATGCCCTTGAAGCTGACTTCCTTGAAAGTTTCCTTGACGAACTTCTTGTATTCGGGACCGGGGATGGGGCCCATCGCCTTGAACATCTTGAGGGCGCCCACCGGGATGGAGAAGGATGTCTCCCCGTTGCAAAGTTCCGTGGAACCGCCGCCGATGTCGATGGTGACGATGTCGGTGCCGTGCCATTCCTTGACGGAACGGTAGGTGAGCTTGCCTTCTTCTTCGCCGGAAATGATGCGGGGCTTTACCCAGATGGCTTTTTCGACAGCCTCGATGACTTCGTCCGGGTTTTCCGCCTTGCGCATGGCCTCGGTCATGGCGACGGCCTTGAGGTCGGCGCCGAGGGCGTGCAGGTCCATGCGGAACTTCGTCATGATCTGCGTGAGTTCCTGGATGCGGGCTTCCGTGATGCGGCCGTATTCGTAGATGTCTTCGCCGAGGCGGCAGACTTCCACCTTCTGGAGTTTCGGCACGAGGACTTGGCGCGGAGAATCCGGGGTGTCCCCCTTATCCTCGAAGGCGGCGATCAGCAGGATGCAACTGTGGCTCCCGATGTCCACGGTGGCCTGTAGCTTATTCTGCATCTTCGGCCTCTTCCTTTTTCTGGCTTTCGTTGGCCTTGAGCATCGTGGCCTTGATCTTTTCGGCGAGCTTGGCGGGGTTCGTGAGGAATTCCTTCGCGCTCGCGATGGCCTCTTCGACAATCGAGGTGGGGTAGGTCTTGTTCCAGCTAGCGACAAGGCTTGCCGTCGTGCTTCCGAGCGGTTTCTTGTCGCGGATTTCCTGGCCCATCTTGAGGGCGAGTAGCAAGCCGAGCTCGAACGCTCTCGGGTTTTCCTTGCCTTCGAGGAGTTTTTCGATTCGGGAAATGCGTTCCTCGTAGGGAACGTTCTGCTGCTTGGTCAAGTCTTCTTCTGAAATCATGACTATAAAGATAGTATTTGCGGGAACGTGAAAAAGGAAAAGGCCCCGCAAGAGCGGAGCCTTTTCATAAATAGCCTTGGAAGAATTACTTCTTGGCAGCCGGCTTCTTAGCGGCAGCGGGCTTCTTTGCAGCAGCCGGCTTCTTAGCGGCAGCGGGCTTCTTTGCAGCAGCCGGCTTCTTAGCAGCAGCGGGCTTCTTGGCAACAGCCGGCTTCTTAGCGGGCTTCTTGGCAGCGGCCGGCTTCTTAGCAGCAGCGGGCTTCTTTGCAGCAGCCGGCTTCTTAGCAGCAGCGGGCTTCTTGGCAGCAGCGGGCTTCTTGGCAGCAGCGGGCTTCTTAGCA
>CAMZDZ010000069.1 GCA_947305535.1 uncultured Fibrobacter sp. | reverse complement strand
GATTCTCCTGTTCGTCGTCATGATTTCGGGTTCCACGAACCTCATGAGCATCACGCAGAGCCAGGCCGGCACCATCGCCGACTGGTTCATCTTCAAGATCCCGGTCCTCGGGTTCATCGGCTTTATCCTGTTCTTCATTTCGTCTACCGCCGAAATGAACCGCGCCCCCTTCGACATCGCCGAAGCCGAGCAGGAACTCACCGGCGGCTACCACACGGAATACAACGGCACGCCTTTCGCCATGTTCTACCTCGCCGAATACATCGCGCTCGTGACGAACTCCGCGCTCGCGACGACGTGCTTCCTCGGCGGTTTCCACGCCCCCTGTATCGGGGTCGCCTGTGTCGACAACTACCTCACCATGGTTCCCGGAGTCGTCTGGTTCTTTGCCAAGGTGTTCTTCATGATCTGGTGCTACATGATGGTCCGCTGGACGTTCGTCCGCCCGCGCGTCGACCAGCTCATGGATTTCGAATGGAAGTTCCTGCTGCCGGTCAACCTGCTGCTCCTGGGCGCAGGCGCTGCGTATATAGTGCTATGGGGTTAGTTCTAGACGAGAGACGAAAGAATTTTTTAGAGACTTGAATATATGCAAGAGAACATTACGTTAATACAATATTTCAAGCGTTACCTGAAGCGCTGCATCACGGGTCCCTGGAGCCTGATATGCGGTCTTTCCGTTTCGCTCAAGTATTTCTTGAGCCCGTGGAAAATCGTTACCGAGCAGTACCCCGAAAACAAGAAGACGCTCAAGATGCACGAACGCTACCGCGGCCGCCTCGAGATGGTCGAGGACGAAGAGGGCAACAACCGCTGCACGGCCTGCGGCATGTGCGAAAGGGCCTGCCCCAACGCGAGCATCAACGTGCTCTCGACAAAGAATATCGCCGGCAAGAAGGTGCTGGGCCGCTACGTCTACCACTTCGCGAGCTGCACCCAGTGCGGCCTCTGCGTCGAGGCGTGCCCCTTCGGCGCCATCGTCATGAGTCCGGCCTTCGAGGTCGCGACGACGGACCCGTCCTCGCTCGAAATGATTCTGAACAAGAAGGAGGGACAAGGCTAATGTTCCCGAACCTGACCATTCCCGATTTTCCGCTGTCCTTCCCGCTCGGCGGCATGGACATCGCCTTTTACGTCGTGGCGTTCATCATCCTGGTAACGGCAGTGATGACCGTCGCCGTGAAGAACATCCTGCAGAGCGCGGTGTTCCTGATTTTCTCTTTCGTGACCACGGCCATCCTCTACCTGCTGCTCCACGCCGAGTTCATCGCGCTCGCCCAGGTGATGGTCTACGTCGGAGGCGTCGTCATCTTCGTCGTCTTCACCATCCTGCTAACAAGCCACCTCGGCGAGGACGCCTTCACGACAAAAGTGCCGCGCATCTTCACGGCGTTCGTCATCTCGATCGCGTTCGTGTTCGTCATGATCAAGTGCATCTTGCCCCTGCCCGAGCTTTCTAGCGGCACGGTCGCCGCACCCGACAACTACGCATCGCTGGAGCAGTTCGCCCTGCGACTCCTCGGCTACGGTGCGGACGGATTCGTCATCCCCTTCGAAATCGTGAGTATCCTGCTCCTTATGACGCTCATCTGCGCCATCACTGTCGCGCGCAGGAGCAAGGAGGAAAAAGAATGACCTTGATGAACTGCCTTATCCTCGCGTTCCTCCTCTTCGGTATCGGAGTCTGGGGTCTCATGCGCAGGCGCCACCTCATCGGCATGCTCATTTCCATCGAGCTCATGCTGAACGCGGCGAACATCAACTTTATCTCCTTCGCCTACTTCAGCGCGAAGGATTCCACTGCGGGCGCACTCTTCAGCATTTTCGTCATCGCGGTCACGGCATGCGAAATGGCAATCGCCCTTGCCATTATCGTCAATATGTACCGTCGCCACCACAGCCTTGACGCCGACCAGTTGAGGGAATTGCATGATTAACGGAATTACCCTCAGCTACTTCATCTTCCTCCTGCCGCTGCTCGTCTTCGTGATCAACGGCCTGTTCGTCGGGAACCGTTCGGCGAAGGGCGCCGCCGCGATCGCGGTCATCGGGAACGGAATCGCGGCGGCCTGCGCCATCCTCGTTGCCGTCGACTACTTCACTTCCGGGATGGCGCCAGGGAAGGTGATTCCCTACGAATTCACCTTCCTGCCCTTCGCCGGTTT
This sequence comes from uncultured Fibrobacter sp., assembly GCA_947305535.1. Taxonomy (GTDB): domain Bacteria; phylum Fibrobacterota; class Fibrobacteria; order Fibrobacterales; family Fibrobacteraceae; genus Fibrobacter. The sequence goes on along the minus strand of CAMZDZ010000069.1, from coordinate 10,533 downwards.
CAACGCGAACATCGGCCTCCTTACCGACCCGCTTTCCATGATGATGATGGTCGTCGTCACGTTCATCAGTTTCATGGTGAACATCTACAGCATCGGGTACATGCGCCATGACCGCTCGGCGGGGCGCTTCTTCAGCCTCCTTTCGCTGTTCAGCTTCTCCATGCTCGGCCTCGTGGCCGCCACGAACTTGTTCCAGATGTTCATCTTCTGGGAACTCGTCGGCGTGTCCAGCTACCTGCTCATCGGCTTCTGGTACCACAAGCCCTCGGCCGTCAGCGCGTCCAAGCAGGCCTTCATCCTCACCCGCTTCGCCGACAGCTTCTTCCTGTGCGGCATCGTGCTCGTGAGCTACATCGTCGGCTCGTTCGACTTCTCCGTCATCAACGACCTGACCCTGCACGACTTCTACCACACGTCCATCAACCTGGGCATCACCACCATCTCGCAGGCCGATGCGCTCGTCCTCGGCGCCGTGCTCATCTTCATCGGCGGCTGGGGCAAGTCCGCCATGTTCCCGATGCACATCTGGCTTCCGAACGCGATGGAAGGCCCGACTCCGGTTTCCTCCATCATCCACAGCGCGACCATGGTCGTGGCCGGCGTCTACCTCGTCGCCCGCCTGTTCCCGTTCTTCGCCGTCTGCAAGGGCACTCTCGACATCATCATGGTCGTGGGCGCGTTCACCATGGTCTTCGCGGCGGTCATCGCCTGCACGCAGAAGGACATCAAGCGCATCCTCGCCTACTCCACGCTCTCGCAGCTGGGCTACATGATGTTCGCGCTCGGCGTCTGCAGCATGGGCGACGTCATCGTCGCCACCGGCTGGACGGCCTCCACGTTCCACATCTTCACGCACGCCTTCTTCAAGTGCAGCCTGTTCCTCATCGCGGGTTCCGTCATCCACGTGGTCCACACCAACGACCTCGACAAGATGGGCGGGCTCTGGAGCAAGATGCCCTTCACCTACTGGTGCTGCTTCATCTGCGTGCTCGCGATTTCGGGAATCCCGCCGTTCTCCGGCTTCTTCTCGAAAGACGAAATCATCCTCGCGGCATTCCAGGGACACCACTACGTCGTATTCGCGCTTGCGCTCCTCACGAGCGGCCTCACCACGTTCTACATGTTCCGCATGTTCTTCCTCGCCTTCCACGGGGATCCCCGCAGCGAACTCGTGCGCGGCCACCGTATCAAGGAAGACTTCGCCATGACACTCCCCATCGTCGTGCTCGCCATCCCGAGTTTCCTGGGCGGCTACATCGCCAAGGGCTTCTTCGAGCACTACTTCAAGCCGGGCTCCCTGCATGTCCCGCAGCTGGTCAGGCTCGAGGAACTTCCGTGGCTCCCCTACATCGCCGTGGCCGTAGCCCTCGTGGCCCTGTTCATCGCGTGGGTATGCTACTGCAGCCCCAAGGCTAAGGTCAGTCGCGCTCTCGACGAGACGAACCGCACGCGCCTCTACAAGACGGTCTACCACAAGTTCTACTTCGACGAAATGTACTACGCCGTGGTCCGGCAGTTCGTGTTCGGCGGCATCGCCCGCACGGCAAGGTTCATCCAGGACTACATCATCGAGGGCCTCCTCGCCTTCGTGGTCAAGGCTCTCCACAAAATGGGCGACCTGGTGCGCTTCGCGCAGTCCGGCTACATGCCTTTCTATCTCGGGACCCTCATCGTCGGCATCATCTTCTGGCGAATCTTTGGACAACTTCCGCTGTAGGTTTTTATGGATACGCTACTTTTTAACGTTATTTGGGCAATTCCCCTCCTGGCAGTGGCGATAAGCGTGCCTATTCCGAGTGCGCGCATCAGGACAATCAAGCTGCTGCATATCATTTCGGGCACGGTCGTAATGGGGATTATCGGCTACCTCACCTACCGAGTCTACACTATGGGCGCCGAGCCCGCCGACCCCAAGGCCTTCCCGCTCCTGCTGCGTTTCTTCACCGACATTCCCTGGCTGAGCAGCATCAATGCGCATTACACCGTCGGTGCCGACGGCCTGAACATCCTGCTGCTGTTCCTCACCTCGGCCATCGTCTGGACTGGCATGCTCGTCAGCTGGAACATCAAGGGCAACCAGAAAATCTTCTTCGCCCTCATCCAGATTCTCGCGACCAGCGTCTACGGTGTGTTCATGAGCATGGACCTCGTCCTGTTCTTCGTGTTCTACGAGATGGAAGCGCTCTGCATGTACCTGATGATCGCCGGGTACGGTTCCGGCAACAAGGACTACGGCGGTAAAAAGCTCACCTTGACGCTCGCCTTCGGCTCCTCGATGATTCTCGCGACCCTGTTCGGCATCTACTTCTATTCCGGACTCGACACGTGGAACATCGCCGCCCTCTCGAGAATTACGCTCCCGATGGATTTCCAGATGTGGGCGTTCCCCGTGATGTTCATGGGATTCGCAGTCTCCAGTTCGCTGTTCCCGTTCCATTTCTGGAGCCCCGACGGCCACTCCGCGGCCCCGACAGCAGTTTCCATGCTCGCTGCCGGCGTCATGATGAAGATGGGCGCCTACGGCTGCCTGCGCGTTGCCATGTTCCTCATGCCCGAGGCGGCCAAGTTCTGGCTCCCCTACGTCGTCGCACTCCTGATATTCAACGTGGTGCTCGGCCCCTTCATCGCCATCCGCCACAAGGATCTCAAGTACATCACCGCGTACAGCTCCATCAGCCACCTGGGCCTCATCTTCCTGGGCCTTGCGGCCCTCACACCCGTGGGCCTGCGCGGCGCTAGCCTCCAGATGATTTCGCACGGGTTCCTCACCGGGCTCTTCTTCGCAACCATCGGAATGATCTACGAACGCACGCACACCCGCGACATCACCCAGATGGGCGGCATCATGCGCAAGCTCCCGTTCCTCGGCGTGGGATTCGTCATCGCGGGCTTCGCGGGTCTCGGCCTTCCGGGATTCAGCGGGTTCATCGCCGAAAGCAACATCTTCATCGGCGCGTTCCAGCAGGATTCCACCATCACGCGCTTCGTGACCGTGCTCGCCATTTTGAGCATCACCACGACGGCCGTGTACATATTGCAGACGGCGAACCGCATGCTGCACGGCGACATGCCCGCCAAGTACGAAACGCTTACCGACGCCGACATCCGCGAAAAGATCGTCGTCGTCTTCCTGGTCCTCTGCCTGCTGATCATCGGCGTTTGCCCCGGCTGGATAGCCGACATGCTCGACACGAGCATCGCCCCGATTTTCAACAGGATTGCCGCCGCGACGGCCACCGTGGTTGGAGGTTAAACAATGAACTTTATCCTACCGAACTTCATCATTCCCGACGCGCTCCTGCTGCTTTTCCCGTTCATCGTCATCGGAAGCAGGCTCTTTTGCAGCTACCGCTCGCAGATTCCCTGGCGCATCGCGAACATCGGCTTCATCGCCATTTTCATCCTCCTGAACTTCATCCCGCTCACGAACAATGTCGGCAAGTTTTTCATCTGCAACTGGAAAATCGACGACTTCGGCGTGCTCATCCGTGAAGTGCTCATGCTTTCGGCCATGCTCGGCATGTGGCTTTCGAAGGACTACTTCGAACACGGGGCCGACGGCAAGCCGCAAATGCACCAGATCGCGGAATTCACCGGCGCGATAGCGTTTGCCACCTTCGGCGGCTTCACCATCGTCTCGGCATGCGACATGCTCACGTTCTTCCTCGGCCTCGAGATCGCCACCATCCCGATGTACGCGCTCACGGCCTGGAACAAGAAGGACCAGCTGGGTTCCGAGGCGGCGACCAAGTACATCATGATGGGTTCCGTGGCGACGGCTTTCGAGCTGTTCGGCTTCAGCTACCTGTACGGCTTCTCGGGTTCCATCTACTTCAACGACATCCGCATGGCCGTCGAGGCCAGCGCGACGCACCCGCTGCTGTGGCTGTCCATCCTGTTCCTCTTCTGCGGAATCGGTTTCAAGCTCACGCTGTTCCCGTTCTACACCTGGGCCCCCGACGTCTACGAAGGCGCCCCCACCCCGGTGACGGCGGTTCTCTCGGTCACGTCCAAGGCGGCGGCCATCGCCTTCCTCGTCGTGCTCGTCTTCGGCCCCCTCGCCCCCGTGCAAGAGCAGATGGCGCCGTTCATCGCGCTGCTCGCCGGCACCACGCTCTTTGTCGGTAACCTGGGCGCCCTCAAGCAGACGCGCCTCCGCCGCTTCATGGCGTACAGTTCCATCGCGCAGGCCGGCTACATCATGATCGCGCTCCTCGGGCCCGTCGAGATGGCCCGCACGGCCATCATCTACTACCTGTTCGTCTACGCGCTCTCGAACTACCTCGCGTTCTTCATCTTCGGCATCATCGGCCACCACCGCGAAGAGACGTTCGACTCCCTGCGCGGGCTCAGCCAGCAGAACCCGGCACTTGCCATCGCGCTCGCCATATCCATGTTCAGCCTGGCGGGCATCCCGCCCCTTGCGGGCTTCTTCGGCAAGTTTCACCTGTTCTTCGCCGGTGCGACCACCGGGCACTACGCGCTCGTGGCCTTTGCCGTGCTGAACAACGTCGTCGCCCTCTACTACTACTTGCAGCTCATCAAGAGCGCATGGATCGACGAGCCCGAAGACCACCTGTCGCCGCTGCGCCTGACAAAAAGGCAACGAACAATCATCGTTGCCCTTTCCGTCGCAGTCGTGCTGCTCGGCGTGCTCCCCTTCCTGAGCAATAATATCTTCGGCGGGTTTACGTTCTAGCGGTTAAGCTTGTTTCCCTTCAGGTCGTAACGGATTCCGTTCCGTTCGATAAAGACACGGTGCGTATCGAAGCGAACCTTCGGTGCGCCGTCGACCGCGTTCGGCAATGCGCGGGACCTCGGCAATGCGATAACCCCTTCGGCCGCGAACACCGGGGCATGGCCGGAATTGATCGCCTGGATGGCCCCCGCCAGATAAGCCGCCGGTGAATTCCAGTTGATGGCGACTTCGTTGCTCGCGTAGCTGCACTCGTCGTCCAGGTACGATTTCGCCGGGGCGCCGCTCACGCGGTAATCCCTGCATTCCCATTCCTGGCTGCCGACATCCTCGCCGCCGGGCTGCGGGCCGCCCACGAGCATACCGGGGACAGGCTCGTTCACGCCATCAGCCTGGCTCGGACGGTGGTGCGGGTGCATCGGGGACTTCGTCCCGAAACCGGTCACGAAGGACATGTCCAGCGGGTTCTTGCCCAGCAGGTAGTCGAGCGTGCGGATGGCGGACTTGTAGTACTTGGAATCGCCCGTCAGGTAGTAGGCGTGGAGCAGCCAGACGCCCATGTTGGCGGCAACGCTGTTCGAGCCCCAGTAAAAATCGTTCTTCGTCATGGGCACGCCGAAACCGGTAGAGGCGAGGTTCACATAGTTGTCGGCGGCGGCCAAAAGGCTGTCCTTGGCGGCGGCCGCGTCGCTAAACACGTCCGGGTGGGTCGCCTTGGTGTACGTCACGAGGCCGCTCACGTCCTGCCAGCCCGGAATATTGGTGAAGGCGCCCTGCACGGAATACGAGGCATCCCCCGTGGTCACGAGCAGTTCCGCCGCGGCGAAGTTCTTCTCGTCATTGGCGTTCCTGTCCTCGTACGCACCGGTAGCGACATCCCTCGGGTTCCCGGTGTAGAGCGTGTTCATGTTCTGGGATCCCCAGGCATAGGCCTTCTTTGCCGCCTCGAGGACCTTGTCCGCATAGGTGGCGTCGAACTTCTTGTACACGCGCGCCGCAACGGCCATCACGCCGGCGAAGTCAAGTGCCGCCGTGGCGCTCTTCCCGATGATGTAGCGCTTGTCGATATCCTCGTTCGGCATGATCGTCCCGCAGAACTGCAGCGTCGTGAGCTTGTGGTAGACGCTGCCGTCGTCGGCCTGCATGGTAAGCATCCAGTCCAGGTTGTACTTGATTTCGGCCAGGAGGTCGGGCAGGTTGCCGTCGGCCGGGATGTTCCACTTCGCGTTGTCGAAATACCCCGGGAAATGCTCGTACAGGGAAAGCAGCGTGTACGTGGAAATGCCCGAGTTCACGATGTACTTGCCGTAGTCGCCGGCATCGTACCAGCCCTTAGGACTGTCGACCGTACCGGAGCCGCCCGTCGCGGAACTATGGAAGGAGACGCCCATGTCGGGGTGGCCCGCGGCGCGTTTCCACTTTCCCGCGTAAGTCTCGTCCAGGGCCATGGAGGCGCGCTGGAAATAGAAGAACTTGAGCAGGGCCTTCGAGACACCGTCGAACGCATCGCTCCCGATCTTCAAGTCGTTGCGGACGACCTGGCCGTTCACCTTGACCGAATACGTTCCGGGAGTCCTGAGTTCGGTGAAGTCGACAAGCTGCACGCTCTGCCCGCTGCCACTCCAGGTGCTCGCCGCAGAGGGGGTCACCGTGAGGACCGTGGTCCCGGAAGCGTCGACAAACTCGACGTTGCCGCCGCCCTCGAACAGGGTCAGTTCCTTGAAATTCGACGGATGGTAGCCGACCTGGTTAATGTACGCGGTTGCGGCGAACGAAGAAGCCGCCATGAAAAAGATTGCCGGAAAAATAAAAGTTCTGGATTTCATAATTCCCTCCGCGGGATGAAGTTTTACATCAACAAATATATCTCCAATCTTTAAATTAAGCCCTTTTTTCCACCCAAGAAAGTGTTTCCTGCGGCAAACATCACATTGCCCGGCACGGAATGAGAAGAATCACAATTTTTAAAATTTTATTACAAAAATACGTCAACTATATTGACTTTGGCCAATTTTCAGTGTATTTTGTAAAGAAAAACAAACAAAAAAAACTCCCCTGGAGGGCTTATGAAACCCACAAAGCTGTCTTTCACCATCCTCACCGTTGCCGGCCTCGCCTTACTCTCGGCTTGCGGCGACGAAGTGACCAACGTAACCGAAACAAGCGGTATCGCCAAGGTCGACAATTTCAAGAGCCTTTCAGAATGCAAAGAAGACAACGTGGGCTCGCTTGCATACGCCAGTGACTCGGCAAAAGTATTCACCTGCACAGAAGCCGGCTGGGTCGCGATAAACGGCATCAACGGCAAGGACGGCGAAAACGGTAAAGACGGCGAAGACGGCAAGGACGGCGAAAACGGCAAGGACGGGGCAAAGGGAGCCAAGGGGAGCAGCGGCAAGGACGGCATTTCCTGCTCCGTCAAGGCGCTAGCCTCGGGTGACGGCTACAAGGTCATCTGCGACGGCGATTCCATAGGCGTCCTGCTGAACGGAGCAGACGGCAAGCAGGGCACCCCCGGCAAGCAGGGAGACAAGGGCGATCCGGGAACCGATGGCGAGGACTGCTACCTGACGGACAACCACGACGGGACAGTGACCGTAACCTGCGACACGACAACAACGACCCTCTACAAGGCCATGTGCGGCACCACTCCGTACGATCCGGCCACCGGCACTTGCGACCAGACAACGGTGCAGCCCAGCACCCCCGGCGCCTACGATTGCGACGGGACGGAACTGTGGTGCAAGGACGAATCGCCAAATTTCCGCGTACAGACAGGTCTCGAGAACAACACCAACACTTCGGGATACTGGCAAACCTATACGGACACCGTCGATGGAGGGAAATCAGAATTCGAATGGCCCACCGAACTAGGCAACGAATTCGACGCGAATGCGTTCGACCCGGTTGTGGAGTATTGCCAGGGACTTTGCGGCACCGTCCACCTAGACTTGGGAGAGGCGGAAAGAATTGTAAGCCCATACGCAGGCGTTTACTTCAACATTGTCGGCGAAACATCCGATACCGACCCGACTCCTGACACGGCCGACGTAAGCGAATGGGGAGGCATCTGCATTACCTACATTTCGACCGTTAGCGCGAAGCTGGTAATGGGACTCGACGAGGAAACCACTAACGCTGTAAACGATGACGTTCCAGTTAAAGCTCTTCCGAAGTCCATTGCCGGAACCGACGTGTGCGCTGAATGGTCTGACTTTAGACAATCCGGTTGGGGCCGCGGAGAGAAAATAACCGGCACCGAAGCCGCAACGAAGCTGGTCTCCCTCAAATTTGAAATTTCTGGAACCAACGGAACTTCAGCCGAATTCAACATCATCCGCCTGACAAAGTATTCCGACGCAAACTAGTCACCGGAACCATTGCAGGAGGCTTTATGAAAACCACAAGAATTACCTACGCAATAGGTCTCGCCGCCGGATTGACCCTACTCTCCGCCTGCGGTGACGACGTGACCAACGTGACCACAAAAATCGAAATCGAATCCGTCGCAACATTCGAGAAGCTTTCAAAATGCGAAAACGACAACGTGGGTTCGCTGGCATTCGTGGCGGACTCCGCCAAAACGTACACCTGCACCGAAGACGGCTGGGTATCCACAGCCGGCATCGACGGCAAGAACGGTGAAGACGGAATGGACGGCGACGACGGCAGTGACGGAGCCGACGGCAAGAAAGGCAAGAAAGGAGCCAGCGGGGCAAACGGCAAAGACGGAACTGCATGCATCGCCAAGGAACTCAGTTCCGGCGAAGGCTACAAGATCGTCTGCGACGGGGATTCCGTCGGAGTCGTCAAGAACGGAACGAACGGGCCTGAAGGCGAAAAAGGTGAAAAAGGAGACGACGGGGAACCGGGAGACACCGGAGAAGGCTGCGAAATGTCCCCGGAACCGAACGGGACATATCTCGTAACCTGCAGCAACGCTTCTGCCGAAATCTATACGGTCATCCCAAGCGTTCCCCCTACGCCCAACGACTCTACGCTAATCATCCCCACGCCTAACGACTCCACGCTAATCATCCCTACGCCTAACGACTCCACGCCGGTCGCCACAGATGATCCGGACTGCGCGGGCCTTACACTGTGGTGCAAGGCCGAATCGTGGAATTACAGTTACCGCGTCCAGACAGGGCTTGACGCGGGCTATGACGATTCGGGCTATTGGTTCGCCTATGACGACCATGCCGACGGAGGCAAATCGGAAATCACGTGGCCCGTCAAGCTCGGCAACGAGTATGACGGAAACGCATTTGATCCAGTGATAGATCATTGCCAAGGTCTTTGCGGGACCGTAACCCTGAACAAGGGAACGCTAGACAAGTCCCCGTCTGTAGGGGTTGGATTCAACCTCGCAGGCACTTCTGACGGGTCGACGCTAGTCGCATCCACCATAAACGAGTGGTACGGCATCTGCATCACCTACACATCCGACTTGCCCGGCCAACTGGCCATAGGGCTTGGCGATTCCCTGTACGCAGCGTTAAATTACGACCTGCCCCATGTCGACCTGCCTACAACGGCCTCCCCCAATGAAGAATGTTTTGTCTGGACCGATTTCAGACAAACGGGAAATGCCGGCGGCGCCGCAATAACCGGCCCCGAGGCCGCAGCACGCGCAGTCTCATTCCTGATCGAATTTTCCTCGAACGACGGAGATACGGGCGATTTCAACATCATCCGCCTGAGAAAATACGTAGACCGCCAATAACCGGGAACATACAAAAGAGTCCGCCCTTTCGGGGCGGACTCAAAATTTTGAATTTGGATTAGAACTAATTATCTAATTCAAAAAACGCAGAGAGCCTAGCGAAAAAAAAATCCGCCCCAGTGGAGCGGACCATAAAATTTTGAATTTGGATTAGAATTAATTATCTAATTCGAAAAACGCAGAGAGCCTAGCGAGAGTAGGCGCCTTGACCGAAGGCGTACAAACGTACGACGAGAGTCAAGGCAACGCCCTATCGCGACGGCTATATGCGTTTTTATCCGAGGGTAACTACCACTTTATGGATACCCTTCGTGAAGATCGGTGCAACATCCGCATCAATCTTCTTGCCATCGACGATCATCTCGGCGACACCCTTGCACACGTGCTTCGGGTTCTTCACTTCGATTTCGTAGGTAGCGCCGCGGAACTTGCGGGTCACCTTGAAGCCAGCCCACTTGGAGGGGATGCAGGGGTTCACGATGAGGCCCTTGAAGCTGGCGCGGACACCGATGATGAACTGCGTGGCAGCCTGGTAGGTCCAGGAGCTCGTGCCGGAGAGCCATGCGTTACGGCCCATGCCGAACTGCTTGTGTTCGTCACCGAGGATGTTCTGCGGGTAGCAATACGGTTCAGATTCGAACTCGTCGAGCTTGGTGTTCTTGGCAGCCGGGTTGATCTGGCTGTAGTACTGGAAAGCCTTGTCGCCACGGCCGAGGATGGTTTCGGCAATCATCACCCACGGGTTCGTGTGGAGGAAGATACCGCCGTTTTCCTTGGCTCCGGGAGGATAGGTGGAGATGCCACCCACGTTCGGGTCGAAGCCGCGGTAGCCCGGAGTGGAGCTCTTCACGCCGTTGGCGGTGTTGAGGAGCTTGTTCAGGCTGTCCATGCCCATCACGGCGCGTTCGCCGCTGGCGATGCCGGAAATCACGGACCAGGACTGGCTATTGCAGTAAATCTTGCCGTACTTGGCCTTGTTGGTGCCGTAGGCGTTGCCCTGCTTGTCGAACCAGCGGACCCACCACTTGCCGTCCCAGGCGGAGTCGTTGAAGGCCTTCTTCACGTCTTCGTACCAGCCCTTGTACATTTCGACGGACTTGGTGTCGCCGAG
>CAMZDZ010000068.1 GCA_947305535.1 uncultured Fibrobacter sp. | reverse complement strand
ATCCAGGCCAAGGACGACGAAGCCGGTCTTGCCAAGATCCGCGAAGACATCGTGGCTCTCTGCAAGAAGCACCCGCTTTACAAGTAAGAAGTAGACAGTAGGCAGTGGCTAGATTTTAGTCGCTGCGCTACTTACTATGGTTGAAATTGAAAAAGTGGTTCGCGTATGGTGGGCCGCTTTTTTTGTACATATCTCAAAGATTTAGCTAAGCCTTCTCCGAGTACATCTTTTAGCTCACGCCCGTTCTATCTTCAGCCTTTTTTACGCTTCTCATTTCACGAAAAAAATATTGCTGTTGGAAAAACATATATTTGTGGTATGATTGGTTTCTTGAAAAATATTTTTGTCTGCTCCGTCCTGTTCTCTTTGCCATTCTTGCTTGCCGCTTGTGACAGCGGTTCTGATAAGAATGCCGAGTCTGCCGATGATGCTGAACTTAGTGATGCGGCGATTGCCGAAGAAGTCGACTTTGTCGCCACTATCTATGAGGATTTGCCTGTTTGTACTGACAATCGCGTAGGCTCTACCGCCTATGTAAAAGACGAGAAGAATGCCTATGTTTGCGATGGTGACGACTGGACCGAAGTTGCCTCGCTTACGGACTTGATTGAGCGGGAACAAGAGGACAAGTCTTTGGTCGAATCAGGACAAATAATTGAATTTTCTAGCAGTAGTTTCTTTTTATTGGCCACTTCGAGTTCCTTTGTTATGGCTACACAATGTAAGACGGATTCCACAGACACTTGCGAATACGATGCGTTGATTGATTCTCGTGATGGACAAATTTATAAGACCGTAAAAATTGGTTCCCAGTGGTGGATGGCGGAAAATCTTAACTTTGCCTATTTGCAGCCAACACGTACCCTGGATTCTAGCAGTTTCTGTTATCACGATTCACTGGAGTATTGTGAGAAATATGGCCGTCTTTATCTATGGAGTGCTGCGATGGATAGCACAGGTGTCTATAGTACAAATGGTAAGGGATGTGGCTATGATACGATAGGTACGCTGAAATTTCCTGTGCGAGGAACATGCCCTGAAGGTTGGCACTTGCCTGATATCGGGGAATGGAAAATCTTATTGCAAGCAGTTGGATCTTCACCGGATTTAGAGGAAGTGTATTCGCTTTGGTCTGAAAAATATATACCGAAAAAAACAAGGTCTTTGAGTGAATGGTATAGCAGTAAATATGGCTTGGAAGCTTTCGGTTTTTTTGTGCCACCCGCAGGAACGTTTTATGAGGACTTGTTTGGTAGGTCTGGAAAGTTTTCTGACGAGGGACGTTATGCAAATTTCTGGAGCTCCACAGGGTATGGAAAATTAGACGCTTGTACATTTAATGTGCTTTGCGCCTATGGGGCTGTGTACCATGATGATTTTTCTAAAAATAATGCATTCTCTGTTCGTTGTCTTAAGGACTAAGTTGCCAGCCGCCAAGGACGGCAGGCAACGGGGCTAGCGTGTGCGCTACAGACGAGAGACTAGAGAAGGCAATCCGTTAAAAACGGGTCGCCTTTCGCTATTTATCTCTCGTCTTTCGTCCCTTGTCTCTCGTCTAAAATCTATCTTTATCGCAATATTTGATGAGGTATTATGCAGTCTTGGACTGAAATTAAGAAAATCGAGAATCCGACCGAAGAGCAGCAGCTTGAAGCGGTGAAGCTCAACTGGTATGCTATCAGCTTGATCGAGAATCCGACGCCCGCCGTGCAGAAGGCTGCTTTTGCAGCGAACGTGCAGGCGATCCTTTTTGTGAAGAACGGTTTGTGCGAAGACTTGAAGACGGCGCTGAACTCGCTTGACGAGGCGTCCCTGCTCGCCGCGATGAACGGCGACCCGAACATCCTGAAGTTTGTGACGAACCCGGAACTGCTCAAGGCGGTGGTCCGCAATGACTGGAAGATTGTCAGGAAGATTGAAAACGCAAGTGACGAACTGTGGGCCGAGGCCGTCCGCGCAAGCGCGGAGGCGCTCAAGTTCGTGCGCGATCCGGGTGAAAAGGTCCTGATTGCCGCGGTGGAGCGCGACTGGCGCTACCTGCAAGAAATTGAGCGCCCGACAGCTGCCGTTGTCGCGGCCGCGGTCAAGCAGGATTACCATGCCCTGGAATTCGTGAGCATCAAGCATCGCACCGAGCCCGTGCAGCTGACCGCTGTGCGTACCGACCCGCGTTGCATCGAGTTCCTGCAGCGTGCAAGCGAAGCCGTGCAGATGGAAGCCGTGCGCAAGGACAAGGGCGTCTTTGCGCTCATCAAGAATCCCTGCGAAGCCGTCAAGGAATTCTGCAAGTAATTCTTGCGCGGGAGCTTCTCGATGGAAATTTTGAGCCCGCTGGTGAAACTCGACGACGTGTCGTTCCGCTACCCTAAGGCGGATGCGGACGCGCTTGCCGGCGTGACTCTCGAGATCCCGCGGGGGAGCTTCTTTGCTCTCCTGGGCCCGAACGGGGCGGGGAAGACGACGTTGCTTCGCCTGCTTTGCGGCCGTTTCGCGAAATTTAGCGGAAAGATCGAAATCGCAGACGACGTGCGCTCTCAAGGCGGCTTTCTGGATTCCGTCGCCTGCGGCATCCTGCTCGAGAATCCGGGAATCTACCCCAAGCTTTCTATTGCGGAGTACGTGGATTATTTCGTCGGCTTCTATGCGGCGCGGAATCCCGGATGGGATTCGCGTGCGTCGGCCGCACGCGTCCGGGCGCTCGCGCAGAAACTGGAACTCCCGCCGCTCGAAACCCGCATGGCCGCACTTTCGCTCGGAAACCGCCAGAAGGTGCAGCTGCTTCGCGCGATGGCGCCCGGCCCGCGCCTGCTGATCCTGGACGAGCCGGTGGCGAACCTCGACCCGATTTCCCGCGAGACCGTATGGAAACTGATTGCGGACTGGCGCAGGGAAGAAGGCGGGACGGCAATCGTCTGCTCGCATATCCTCGCCGAGATGGAAGCGGAGGCGACCGACTACGCGATAATCGACCGTGGCCATCTGCTCAAGAGCGGAAGCGTCGAGGACATTTCCGACGGATCGTCGAATTTCAAGGTCGAGGCCGCTGCGGGCGTGACTCAGGAACAGGTGAGCGAAGCCCTGAAAAATGCGGGCATCCAGGCGGACATTGCGAGCGAACAGGCGAATCTCGCGAAGCTGTACCGCGACGTGGTCTCGGGAAAATAGCTGTGTGATGTGAGCTGTGTGCTCACTAGAACGTGTGCGACAGGTCGAACGCGAATCTGCCCCATGCGAACGGTTCTGCCAGGCTCATGTCCTGGAACTTTTTCTTGAACGCATAGTCGAGACGGAACGTGAGGAACTGCCAACGATAACGCAGGCCGAAGCCGAAGCTCGCGTCCTCTTCTTCTTCATATAGACCGTCGTCGGCGTCGGTGACCTTGGCCCAATCGAAGAACTGCACGATCTGCCACTTGCGCCAGCTCCTGACGGGGATTGTCCAGCGGATTTCCTGGTTGAATCTCAGGTATTGCGGGGTCAGGCCCGTGTTGATGACTTCCTTCTCGACCTCGTTCCCGTTCTTGTCTGTGGTGGTCTCCGTGCTGGTGTAGCTTGCGTAGATGCTGCGGAAACGGTAGCCGCGTACGGACCTGGAGCCGCCCTGGTAGAACACGCGGGCGTCGTCTTCGATGGCTTCCTTGAAGAACCGTCCGCAACTTCCGCTGAGGGCTCCGTAGAATGTCCAGAAGAGGGGGAAGTAAAGGTTCGTGGTCGCTTCGGCGTAAGTGTAGGGGTGGCCGATCATGCGCGGGGAATCGAGGCTTCCGGTCAAGTTTGTGCCGATGCCGGTGGTCGGCGCGAAGCGGATACCCTTGGTCGGGTTGAAGTAGTCGTCGGTATAGTCGAACGTGAGCGCGACTTCGTCCTTGAGCTTGAAGAGCCTGAGGTCGTTCTTGTTGACGTAACGGGTGTCGAACGTGTTGCGGAAGCGGATATGCTGCGTAATGCCGAAGGTAAGGTCGCCACGGTTGATGACTTCGTAACGCTCTTCGATGCTGTCCGGGTAGGCCGGGGGGTTGATTTTTTCGTGGTTGAACGTGAGTCGGTCTTCGAAGCGGATGGCCGTGGGGATTATCGGGAACGATGTCCCGAACAGGAGCGGGTTGGCGTAGCCTGCGGAAATTTCCTGCTTGTGCTGGGCAATCTGGAAGTTGGTCGAGAACTCGTGGAACCTGCCGAAGAAGTTCTTGTGCCTTGCGTAGGCCTGTGCGCCGAAACCGTAGATTTCTTCGAAGAAGAACCCGTAGCGGGCGTCTCCGGGAACGCGTTCCGTCACGCTGAGGTGGACGTCGGAAAGCCCGTCCGCGCGCAGCGAATCTTCCAGGCGGATTTGCGTGAACAGCTGGGTCGAGAAGAGCTTGTTCTTGAAGGAGTTGTACTGCTTACCGTCGATGGTTTCCCCCTTGGGGATTCTCCACAGCGACGAAAGCCACGCCGTGTCGGTAAGCCCGGTTTCGGTGGGCTCGCCTCGGTTTGCACGGTCCTGCACGCGAGCGGCCTTGCTCTGGATGTTGCCCATGACGACCTTGGCGCCGGCATTCACCTTGTATTCCACGAAAATTTTCTTGTTGAGCGTGTCGATCTTTTCAAGCGAAGTGACTTGGGTGTGCAGGAATCCTTCCTTGCGGTACACGTCGATGATTGTCTGCATGTCCTTGGAAATGTCGTCCTGCGTGTAGTAATGGCTCTTCGACGTCTCTAGCTTGGATTCGTCAATATTGATGGCGTTTGCTTCCGGGGCGATAACCTGGGTCCCTCCGAATTGGTAGCGGTCGCCTTCGCTGATGAATATGATGTAGCCGCGCTGGACGCTGTCCGGCGTGATGTGTTCCCTCCGGATGTCGAGCGTCATTTCGAGGCTGAAGTATCCGCGGGAATAGTATAGCGCCTTCAGGTTCTCGATGGAAAGACGCATCAGGAAGTCTTGCTTGGTCGTGTCCAGCTGCCCGAATTCGTCGGGAATGTCGATCTGTTCTTCGACCTGGAAATTCGAGAACACGTTGTTGCCGCGGAATTCCATGTACCATGGATTCTTTATGCCTTCGTCAGCGAGGCATATCCCAATGAGGCAGGCGAGGAAAAACAGAATCTTATTCGTCATTTTTTCCCGTCCTGTTTTTGGTTCGGTTCAAGGGTTTCACAGCTTCCTAAGTACAGCAGACATGGATTCCAGTAGCGGTAAACATAGTTCAGACCGATATTCTTTTCAATGCGGTTCTCGTAACCTTCGGTACCTGTGTTGGTCAGGTACTGCTTCGAAATCAGCATGGCGTTCAGCGAAAGCGAGGGCGACAGGTGGTTCTTGTGCGAATATTCCTTTTCCCTGAAGAAGGGGAGCGTGTAGTTGGCGCCGAATTGCAGCGCCTGGTCGTAAGTGCGGTTTTCGCTGCTCTGGTCTTGCGTGTAGCCGAAGATGAGGCTCAGGTCCTTGACCCAGCGGTCCAGCGATACGGGAACCTTGAAGTAGCTGGAATCCTTGTCGCTTGTGGTGTTGTTTTCGAACAGCATCACCTTCATGTCGATGTCGCCGATGTATTCGCCGCCCAACGTGCGGTTCGCGGTGGTCGAAAGTACCTTGCCGATCGCCTTGCCTGCAATCTTGTTCCAGTCCGTGGCGTCGCCGTTGTCGTCCGCGATGCAGCCCAGGAAGATGTTGTAGTAAATTGCCGCCGACGAGTTCTCGTTGCCGCAGTTGCTGCTGGGCGCCGGCTGCGGGTTCGTAATGGTCCCTTGGATGTTCAGGTTGACGGGGCAGGTGTCCTCTTCCTCGGTCTCGTTGCTGGCCGAACAGTAGGGGAGTTCCTGCTGGCTCGAAACGTCCACGACGCCGTGTTGCCACGGGACGTTGTCCCAGCTGATGCTGAAGGAGTTCAAGTCGAACTGGTAAAGGTTCTTGACACCGATGAAGCCCGTGTTGGAGTTCCCGATGTCGCCGCGCAGGAGCGGCCTGTTGGTCGTGCCCAGGACCCAGACGTCGAACGTGAACGGGAATTGGGCGAACGGGGTGATAATCTCGACAGAGTCTTTCTGGGATTCCTTGACGTGGACGGCGAGGTTGATCGGACTTGTCGTGGAAATCTTCGTTTCCTGCACGTCCTTTTTACGCAGCTTGATGATGGCGTTGTTGAACATCGTGATGAACTTGTCGATGGAACTTGGCGTGACTTCGATGTCGAGTTCCTTGGTGTAGACGAACTTGTCCACAACCAGGTCGCCCCTGAGGGTCTTGTTCTGTATGATGCCGTCCTTGTTGTGCGGGATGGAAAGGCTGAACTTGCCGTTGCCCATTGCGTTCGCGTCGCCCAAGGTCTCGTTGTGGTACTCGTACTGGACCAGGGGGATGGTGGCGTTGATGATGACGGAGTCCTCGCTGTCTTCCAGGTACCCGTTGATGTCGTTTGCGATAAACAAGTGGTTTGTCGTCCGGAACGTGTAGTGGTCGGAGTGGAAACTGATTTCCTTGAGCCTCAGGCTGTCCATGTCGAACAGGAGCTTGCCGGAGACCGTTTCGCCGCTGTCGTTGCGCGTCTCCATTTCCGAGATGTTCAGCAAAGCGTTTTCCATGTGCCCCCGGACTTTGATGGGGAACTGGTAGTTGAACTTGGGAGGCTGGTACAACGTGGAATCCAATCGGATGTCGGCCGTGATGCCCTTGATGCCTTCTCGCAGGTTGACCTTCGCGTCGATCTGCAGGTCGGTCCGCTTGACTTCGCTGATGGAACCCGGAATGAACCAGGAACCGTTGGCGTTCAGTTTTCCGGTGAATACGAAATTCGTGTCGATAAAGCCTTCCGCCCAGAGGTTTCCGCCGTTGTCGCTGCTGTGCGATACGCTCACGTGCCTTTCGGGCTCGAATACGTTGTCCACGATGACCTGCGTGTTGCCGGTCCAGCCGCCGCCACCGATCCCGAGATAGGCGTTGAGTTCGATCTTGCTCGCTTCGGCGAACATGTTCATCTTGTGGATGCAGAACAGCTGCTTCGGGATGTTGCTGAATTCAAGGTCCTTGAAATCGATGTTGCCCACTAGCCCTTCGCCTTCGCTGTATGCGATGTCGCCGGTAATGAGCCCGGAGGAGAATGTCGTGTCGTCCAGGGGTTCCAGCAGCAGGGGAATGGCGAATTCGTGGGCGGACGCCCAGGCGTGGATGACGTGCACGGGGAGCGTTCCCGTGGGCGAGAAGTCGGGATTGGAATCGTTCGGGATGATGAACGAAGCTTCCGCCTCGACCTTGTTGTGGTTGTGCGTGGCCTCGAACTTGTCGATGAATATGGAATCCCCGTTCTGCCTGGCCCGCGTGTTCATTTGCAACTTGAATGGCTGGTATTCTCCGTCGACGGCGACGTCCAGACTGGCTACGTTCGTTTCGAAGTTCTTGTTGAAGCTTCCCGTGACTCTTCCGTTCGATTTTTCCGCGAACTTGAAATTGGCGAAGGGGATGGTCGTGAACTCGACATTGTCTGCCTTGCTCTGGATGGCGAGGGAGTCGATGATGGAGATGTAGGCTTCGCCAACGCCGCCGTGGTGCTGGGTGATTTTCCATGAAGTGTGCGGCATTTTGTGGTCCCAGACAACATCGCCGTTGAAGTCGAATGTTTCCTTGGGAGTGTAGATGATACCGTCGGTGAACACGATGCTGTCCTTGTACAGGTCGAGCGTCGTCACCATCGAGTCCGCGGTCATGAAGTAGACGTAGGGGATAGTGTCGAACTTGACCAGGGCGTGCATGCGCCCGTTCCTGAACGAACCGTACACCTTGGTCGGCTTTTCCAGCACGAGCCTTCCCTTGCACCAGTCGATGGCCCAGGGCTCGTATGGGGAGATGTCTCCGGTGTAGGTGATGTTGAACTCGTTTTCGAAGTTGATGTTCGCGTCGATATAGGAACCTTGCCGTGTCTCGACCTGTGCGTGGATCTTCTTGCCGCGCAGTTCCGCCGAATGGATCGTCAGATCGAGGGGCATTATCTGCGGCCCGAAGCTCGCATTCATGTTCTTGACGTTGCCGTAAAGGTCAACGTTGCCGTTTTTCCAGATGTCGGCGTCCAGTTCCATGGTGCCGCCCTCGCGGTTGTCGAGCTTTGCGTTCACGTGGATTTTCTTGTCATTGCCGTCGAACTCGATGTTCGCGCCCATCGCAAGGAGCGGGTAGAACTTGCTCAGGTTAGCCTTTGCCGAGCCCTTGTATGCGATTTCGCCTGTGTTGATTTTCGTCTGGACGTTCGCGTTCACGTGGATGCCGGAAATCTTTGGTGCCTTGTCCGGCCATTCGATGGGGAGCCATTGCTCCAGGTTGTCGACATCTGCGTCCACGTTGGTCGCGATGTCCAGCATGTTGTCCTTGGGGGCCATCACGTAGAGGTCCAGGGAATCGCCCTGAGAGTACAGCTTCCCTTGGACCTTCAGGTTGCTGGAGCTGAAGTCCACGTCGATCTTTGTTCCCGCCGGGTGCGGGATTTCCGAGCCTTGTACGTTGCTTACGGCCAGGTGCGCCTTCTGCTTTCCTTCGCTCTTGACTTCCAGCTTCTCGAAACTCCAGGCGTTCCCGTTTGAAAGCTCGATGTTCCCCTTGGAAACGTTCAGCTTGAGGGGGATGTAGAATTTGGCCTTTTCGGGAAACGGCGGGGCATCCAGGGGTGCCGTTTCCTTCGTGGTGTCTTCTGGCGGGACGTAGATCTTCGCGTCGACTTCCCCGAGGTCGAGCGAGACTCCGCGGGAAAATGCGTTCAGGATGCTAGCGTCGACAGATACGTTCCTGAGCATGACCGTCGTCGCCCCGTTCTCTATTTTGAGCGAGTCCCAGCTGGGGTTCAGGAGCGAGCCGTTGTGGTAGCCGTAAGGCGTGATCTTGGTGTCGCCGAAGGTGTGCTCGGTAGAGAGGTAATACGGGACGATATAGTCGACAAACCAGGCGCATGCGGATATAACGCCCACAACGATCATCGGAAAAAGGATGATCCTCAGAAATGTCCTAGCTACTTTTTTCAAGTGCGTCAAGAATATAGAAAAAAAAGGATGGCAAATTTACGTAACTTGTTGTTTTATAACTACTTATGGAGTCATTTCGGGTGGGTGGCGAGATGTTTTCCCCTGTATGTGGTTTTAGGTGCGGATCGCGGTTTCGGTTGCCGAACTTTTTTTTATATTGGGCATATCTATGAACGGTCTTGAGCTATCGCTCATCAAACGAGGAATACGATGAAAAAAAACGTGTTGGCGCTCCTTGCGCTTGGTGCACTTTTGTTTACGGGCTGCAATGCCATCGGTGACAGGGATACCATAATTGGTCGCGTGAATGGCGAATCCATTTACCAGGAAGACATCGACCTGATGGTCCGTCTGCGCGGTGTAAGCAGCAAGTCGGAAACCATGAGGACCGCGGTCGCCTCCCTGTTCAGCCGCAACGCCATTTTTTCCGCTGCAACCGAGCGCTATCCTGAATTCAAGGATGAAATCAAGAACCGCAGCAAGACGATCGAGAACTACCTCCTGACATTTGCCTTCCAGCGTTTTTACGCGATGGACCGCTTGATGTTCAGCGACAGCGAGCTTCGCGCCTATTTCGATGCGCACCGTTCGGAGTTTGCGGATACGGCCGACTACATGTTGGTTCGTGACGTCGTTGCCGAGAAGCTCTTCCTCGAACGCAATGCGGATTCCGTGGCCGCCTTCATCGAACGCAGCAAGGCCGACAATGCCGCGGACACCTCCAGCGAGCGCCTGAAGAGCACGTTCATCCGCAATTACCGCGAAACGCTTTCCCGCACGATGGGGGATTCCCTCCTGAAGGTGTTCAACCTGGCGCTGGTCCCGATCGTTCCGCCGACTCCCGAAGAATATTACGAGAAGCACAAGGACCTGTTCGTGACGGAGCCCGGCTTCGAGGTCTACCATGTTGAAATGGCGGACTCGCTTGCCTTGGCCGCGCTGTTCTACACCGACAGCATGGATCTCGACGAGTTCAAGAAAATCGCGCGCGACAACAGCATCAACAAGGAAACCGCAGCGAACGACGGCTACGTGGGCAAGGTCCTCGAAAAGCACGTGCTGCCCTACGGCATTGGCGAAATGGGCCCGATGTTCACCCAGTTCAAGGACAAACCGGTTGGCACGGTCTCCGCTCCGATACGCACGTTCATGGGGGAGACCTTCCATGTGTTCTATCTTGCGTCGGTCGTCCCGTCACGCCAGAAGACGCTCGATCAGGCGCGCGCCGCTATCAAGAACGAACTCGAAAACGGCATCAACTACGAACTTGATTCGACGTACGTCCTCGCCACCATGAATGGCGAACCGGTTATCCGCGAAAGCGACGTTCTCGACGTGTACAAGTCCAATCCCACGATGCCGCGCAACCGCATGTACCACGACCGCATCACGAATTCCCTGTTGCAGAACATCGCGTTCGCCCAGGAAGCCCGCAAGCGCAAGGTCGACCATTCCTGGGAATACAGGGCCCTTCTCCGCGAAAACGGCCTTTCTTACGTGTGCGACGCCTTTGAGAACAAGATAAAGTTCATCGTGAACTACCCCGACGATACGCTCAAGGCGGTGTACGACAAGATCGGGAACCCGGCGCAGCCCGGCCTGAACTTCGAAGCTTCCCGTGCGAACCTTTCCAACTGGCTCGACATGCCGCGCAATCTGTTGAAGCGCAAGTACTATTACAGCCTCGAGGATTATCTGCCGGACGACTACGAGACTTCCATCAATCGCCTGTTCTCCGAGATGGTCATCCCGTACCGTGATGCCCGGTGGGAACGTGTTTCCGCCGAGGCGTGGGGCAAGGCCAAGGTCTCCCTCTATCTGGATTCCATCAGCCTGATGCCGCAGGAGAATTCTATGGAAGTGGCTATCCAGGAACTGGATTCCCTCTATCGCGAACAGAAGCTGGCGCAGGTCCTTGCCGGCTGGAGGGGACTGCGTGACCGTTATCCCGAAAACGACACGGTCATGAAGAAGGCGACCTACGAGATCGCCCACGTGTTGAGCGAGACGAACGATTACGACCATGCCCAGCGCGAGTACCGTGCGTTCTACAGAGTCTGGCCCGACGACGCGAACGCCGAGAAGGCCATGTTCAGTCGCGGGTTTATCTTGACCGAGAACATGCACAAGGATTCGCTCGCCCTGGAAGTGCTCGACGAGTTCAAGCAGAAGTACCCGAAGAGCGAACTTACCGAATCCGCCGACTGGCTCATCGAGAACATCCGGTCGGGCGGTAAACTCGCCGACGACCTCATGAAGAAGATAGAGGCAGAAGAATAATTATCTATATTTCACGTACTTTCAAACAAAAGGTAATCCTATGGAAATGACATTCGCCATGATTAAGCCCAACGCCGTCAAGTCCGGCTTGGTGGGCCGTATTATTGACCGTTACATCAGTGCGGGCCTCTCGGTCTGCGCCGTGAAGATGCACCAGATGACTTCTGAAGATGCCCGCGGCTTCTATGCCGAGCACGTCGAGAAGCCCTTCTTCCCGGAACTCGAAGCCTACATGACCAAGGGCCCGTCCGTGATGCTCGCCCTCGGCGGCGAAAACGCCATTGCCAAGGTCCGCGCCATCAACGGTGCCACCAATCCTGCCAAGGCGGAACCCGGTACGCTCCGCTACGATTTTGCCCCATCCATGACCGAAAACGTCGTTCACAGCTCCGACAGCCCCGAGTCCGCTGCCCGCGAGCTCGACTTCTGGTTCAAGGCCGACGAACGCTACGCCTACGAGATGCCTTCTCTCAAGGCCTGCTGCGTCCTCTAGTTTCAAAAATAACCCCCTCTCAAGGAGATACAACTCAATGCAATGGATCGTCAAGTATCTTACCTCGTCCATCGGTAAGAAGCAGATCATGGGATGCACGGGAGCTCTGCTCGCGGCGTTCGTGTTTGGACACATGGTTGGAAATATCCAACTGCTTAACCCGGATCCGGCTGCGGCACAGGCTTCGTACAACTCGTACTGCCAGCTGCTGACGGGCTACAAGCCGTTCATCTATGGCGTCGAAATCGTCATGATTTGCGCTGCTGCCCTGCACATCTTCCTTGCTGTGACCCTGAAGATCGAAAACAAGGTCGCCCGCGGTTCCATCGGTTACGATGTCAACGCCCGCAAGGGTACGAAGTCCTTTGCTTCGTTCACCATGATCTGGACTGGCCTCATCATCGCTGTCTTCCTCGTGTGGCACCTGATGACCCTCAAGTTCGGCGAGTACTACCTGTACTCCAACCCGGACGTGTGGGATGGCAAGATCGTCCGTGACATGTGGCTCACGACCATCATGGCGTTTTCCAAGCCGTGGCTTTCCGCTCTCTACGTGATTGTCATGTTCGTCCTCGGCATGCACCTGTTCCACGCCATCGCCTCCGCGTTCCAGACGCTCGGTATCGCTCACCAGAAGTGGACCCCGATCATCGAGAAGTTCGGTCTCGTGTACAGTGTCGTCGTGGCCCTTGGCTTTGCCTTCCTCGCTGCCGGTGCTTTCTACCTGTCCGGCAAGCCCGAGACGCAGGCCCTCATCGAAAAGTCCCGCGCTCTCCAGCCGCAGTATGAACAGCAGAAGGCCAAGGCTGAAGCCGAAAAGAAGGCCAGCTTCGTGATTCCTTCTGTCGGTGAAGTTCAAGTTTCTCTCAACGCTGAATTTTAAGGAGACCACTAATGATTCTTGATTCTAAAATCCCCGGTGGTTCCATCGAAGAAAAGTGGA